>DATKEG010000147.1:0-2020 GCA_035544515.1 Vicinamibacteria bacterium
TGCCGAGGGCGAAGGCCGTGCCGAGCAATGGCTCGCGGAGGGCATGGCGGAGTGGGTGGCGTTCACCGTGCTCGACCGGCTGTCGCTCGACACGCTCGGCCGCCGGCGTGCCCTCGCCCGCGCCGCGGCGCGCGTGCACCCCGCCGTGACGGAGCGCCGGCTCGACCTCGACGCGCTCGGGTCCCCCCGCGGCTTCACGCTGAGCCATCTGCGTGACGGCTCGAAATCGACGTACCAGCTCGCGTTCGTCATGACCGACTACCTCATCGCCCGCGCCGGCCTCGACCGCGTGGTGGCCTACTTCTCGGCGTTCGCAACGGATGCCGACCGCGAGCGCGCCTTCCAGGACGCCTTCGGGCAGAGCCGCGGGGAGTTCGGCCGGGAGGTCGCGGATCATCTCTCGGCGCGTTAGCGCTTTCCTCCTCCTCGCCGCCGTGGCGCTGGCCGCGGTGGCGCGCGGCGACGGCGGAGGGGCCCGGCTTCTGGTCGCGTCCGGCGAGATCACGGCGACGGGCGCGGTGGTCTGGGTGCGCGGCGTCCGCGAAGGCGACGTCACGGTGGACGTCTCGGTGGCCGGCGGCGCGGCGGTGTCGCGCGTCCGCACGCGGGCCACGGCGGCCTCCGACCTCGCGGTGAAGGCGGTGGTCAGGGGCCTGGCGCCGGCGACGCGCTATGTGTATCAGGCGCGCCAGGGCGACGACCGCGCCGACGGTGAGTTCACGACGGCGCCCGCGCCGGATGACCGCGCCCGCGTGACGTTCCTGTGGTCGGGCGACCTCGGCGGGGGCGGCTTCTGTCGTCCCCGAGCGGGTGGCTTCCGCATCTTCGAGGCGATGACGCGGCGGTCCGCCGATTTCTTCGTCTTCGCCGGCGACACCGTCTACGCCGATGTGGCGTGCAAGCCGGACGCGGTGCCGCACGCCGATGCCCGGGCCACCACGCTGCCGCAGTATCACGCGCGCCACCGGTACAACCGGGAGGACGCCGCCTATCAGCGGTTCCTGGCGCGCACGCCCGTGTTCGCCATCTGGGACGATCACGAAGTCCGCAACGACTTCTCGGGCCCCGGCGAAGCCCTGATGCCGGCGGGGCGGCAGGCGTTCATCGACTACTGGCCGCTGCTGCCGCCGGCCGGGGAGCCCGGGCGTCTCTATCGGCGCCTGCGGTGGGGCGGACTGCTCGAGGTGTTCATCCTCGACACGCGGCAATACCGCAGCCCCAACGCCGAGCGCGACGGTCCCGCCAAGACGATGCTGGGGCCGGCGCAGCGGCGGTGGCTCGTCGACGCGGTGGCCGCCTCGCGCGCGGTGTGGAAGGTCGTCGTGTCGAGCGTGTCGCTGTCGGTGCCCACGGGACGGCCGACGCGGCGGGACTCGTGGACGGGCGCCAGTATCTTCGGCCTGCCCGTCGAGGACGCCACCGGCTTCGCCACCGAGCGCGACGCCATCCTCAAGGCGCTGCACGCGCGCTCCGTCCGGAACCTCGTCTTCGCGGTGAGCGACGTGCATCATGCGGAGCTGATCCGCCACGAGCCGCAGCCGGGGTTCGTGGTGCACGAGATGATCGCGGGCCCGCTGCTGGCGTCGATGGGACGCCCGCGGCCGCTCGACGACTCGCTGAGCCCGCGCTCGCTCTTCGCCTACAACGGCGCCTTCAACTTCGGCGAGGCGAGCGTGGACGGGCAGGGGCTCACGGTCCGCTTCATCGACGTCGACGGCGCCGTGCTGTTCACGCACCTGCTGGTGGCCGAGACAACGTGGTCTTCGTCTCCGGCGACGTCCACCATGCCGAGATCCTCCGGCACGAGCCGATGCCCGGCTTCGTCGTGCACGAGCTCATCGCGGGACCGCTCGCCGCCCGCCGGGGATACCCGCGCTTTCTCGACCGCTCCCTCGGCTCCCGCTCGCTCGGCTCGCTCGGCTGGGCGCACAACTTCGGTGAGATCGTCGCCGACGGCGCCGGGCTGCGGGTGAACATCGTCGACAGTGCGGGCACGGTGCGAGTGAGCCGGCGGCTGCCC
>DATKEG010000148.1:0-13389 GCA_035544515.1 Vicinamibacteria bacterium
GCCGCGAGCGGAAACGCTCCGCTGCGAGCGCCGGACGTGACCGGAATGCGGCGCTCGCCGCTCCGCTAACGCGGCAGCCGGTCCGGCATGTCGGCGACGACGTAGGACATCACCGCCACCGCGCCGGCGCAGGCCGCGACCTCGCGGGGGTCGAGCTTGTCCACGGTGTCCGCCGGCGTGTGGTGGAGCATGAAGTAGCGCGACCCCTCCACGCTGAGGGACAGGGCCGGCACCTGGGCCGCCCGCACGAGGGGGCCGATGTCCGCGCCGCCTCCGCTGGCGCCCACCTCTGTCGCGCCGATGGGTTCGAGCAGGCCGGCGATCGCGCGGATGATCTCGCGTGCCGCGGGAGAGCCGCTGAAGCCGAAACCCAGCGGCTTGAACACCCCGGAGTCCGACTCCAGGGCGAGCACGTGGTCCGCGAGCTCGGCCGCGTGCCGGTCGCGGTAGGCGTAGGCGCCGCGCAGCCCGTTCTCCTCGTTGGTCCACAGCACCACGCGCATCGTGCGGCGCGGCCGGAGTCCGGCGGACCTGACCAGCCGCACGGCCTCCCACGTCACCACCGAGCCGCCCGCGTCGTCCACCGCGCCCGTGCCCACGTCCCAGGAGTCGAGGTGGCCGCCCACGAGCACGATCTCGTGCGGCCTCTCCCGCCCGGGCAGGTCGGCCACGAGGTTGGCCGACTCCGCTTCGCCCTGCATGCTCGCCTCCATGTACAGGCGCACGACGACGCGCGTCCCGCGGTCGGTCAGCCTCTGGAGCCGGTCGGCGTCCTCGGTGGTCACCGCCGCCGCCGGGATCGCGGGCGCCCCCTCCTCGTAGCGCAGGGCGCCGGTGTGCGGCGTGCGCAGCCCGGGCGGCCCCACGGAGCGGATGAGGACGGCCACCGCCCCGTGTCGTGCCGCGCGCGACGCGCCCGCACCCCGATAACGGACGGTCTCACCGTAGGCGGTGAAGGGGACGTTGTAGAGCACGATCTTTCCGCGCAGGCCGTCGCCGCGCGCCTCGAGCTCCTCGAAGCTGCGGACCACGGCCAGCTCGGCTTGCACGCCGCGCGGGCCGGTGCCCACGCTGTTGCCGAGGCCGAGCATCACCAGCTCGCCCGGAAAGGGCTCGACCAGGTGCGCGCTCTCGCGCCCGCGCACCCAACGGGGCACCATGACCTTCTCCAGGCGCACGTCGGCGAGCCCGTCCCTCTCCATCTCGGCGGCCGCCCAGCGCAAAGCCGCCTCCAGTCCCGGGGAGCCGGAGAGCCGGTGGCCGAACGTGTCGGTGAGGTGCGTGATGCGCTCCCAGGCGGTGGGATCGGTGCGCGCGGCTTCGAGCAGGAGAGCGGCCGGCCGGCGGTAGGGGTCGAGCCAGGACGCTTCCGGCCCGCCGGCCCGGGGACCTTCCCGGGCGGCGGCGGATAGGCCCGCGGCGAGCGGGACCAGGGCCGCCCATAGGGGCAGGCGGTGGTCGGGGATTCGCGACACCAGGCCTCCTTGACCTGACGAGTTGAGCTTCCGTCCGGGCCAGCCTAACATCGGGGTTCGCTGATCGGGAGGAGCGCCCATGACGAATGCCCGCCGTTTCCTGGCCTGCCTGGCCCTGCTGCTCGTGGCCGCCGCCTCCGTGCGCGCGCAGCAGGCCGTCCCCGCGCCGGCCGACGAGGTGCCGCGCATCGAGGGCCCCGAGGTCAAGCGCCTCGTGGACAAGGGCGAGGCCGTGCTGCTGGACGTCCGGAACAAAGTGGGCTGGGACGCGGGGCACGCCGAGGGCGCCATCCACATCCCCGAGGCCCAGCTCGCGGCGCGCCTCCAGGAGCTGCCGAAGGACAAGCTCATCGCCGCCTACTGCACCTGAACGGCGGAAGGGACGAGCGCCCGTGCGGCGCTCCTGCTGCTGCAGAACGGCTACCAGAGGGCGGCGGCCATCAAGGGCGGCCTGGACGCGTGGGAGAAGGCGGGCGGCAAGGTCGTCAAGCCCTGAGCTCAGTTGAGGGGATAGATGCCGTTGTCCCTCATCCAGCGGCTCACGTCGCGCATGCGCGCGCGGAAGGCGGCCGGTGACTCGAAAGGCAGCGGGCCGGCCTTCCGGGCCGCCGCGAGCACCTCGGCGGCCTCCTGGGGCAGCCCGTTGTCGCCGTAGCGCGTGACGCTCTCCTCGGCCAGGCGCGCGGTCACGACCATCACCGAATAGTTCCGTCCGTCGATCCACAGGTAGCCGAGCGTCCGCCCGAACGGGTCCAGGGTCGAGGAGCGGCGCAGCTCGAGGCGCCGCGCCGCCGCGAACGCGCCGCGGGCGAAGGCCTCCGCCTCGCGGCCGAACGGCTGGTCATAGGGCAGGTCGTGCTCGACGTGCCGCGTCTCGGGGGTGTCGATCCCGAGGATGCGGACCTGCTCGGCGTCCGACGCGCTCCAGCGGATCCGCACGGTGTCGCCGTCGTCCACGTGCACGAGCGCGGGATCCACCTCCACGCGCGCGGCGTGCGGCCGCGGCTGCGGGCTGGGGGCAGGACGCGGGGCGGGCACGGGCGCCGGCGGCTGCGCGCGGAGGGCGTCCGGCGCGAGCCACGTGAGCAGGGCGAAGGCGGCGAACAAGTGACGCATCGGTTCCTCGGATGCGCGTACGATGCCACAGGCCCGGCAGGCCTCCAAACCAGGAGACGTCCCTGATCGCGCCGCCGGCGCCCGGGCGCTCGGTCCGGACCGAGGACGATGGGGTATCCTTGCGGCCGTGAGCGAGCGGGTCCCCGCCATCAAGGTGATCCTGCTTCCCAAGGACACCAACGCGCTCGGCACGATCTTCGGCGGCGTGATCCTCTCGCACATCGACCTCGCCTCCGCGGTGGAGGCGCGCAAGGCGGCTTCTCACCGCTACGTCACCAAGGCCATGCGCGAGGTCGAGTTCCACCAGCCCGTCTTCCTGGGCGACATCGTGAGCTTCTACACGGAGACACTGCGCGTCGGCCGCACGTCCATCACGGTGAAGGTCACGGTGGAGGCCGAGCGCTGGGGCGGCGGCGGCGGCGAGAAAGTGATGGTGACGGAGGCGGAGGTCGTGCTGGTGGCCCTCGACGCGTCCGGCCGTCCGACCCCGATCGTCACCCCGCGGCCGCCGTCCTGAAACTTGCCGCGGGGAACGGGCCTCGCTAGCATGAGGGCGTCCGCCACCCATGGCCGCCACCGCCGCGCCTACGTCGCGCCGCACCACGCACAAGGTCGTGTGCCCGCACGACTGCCCGGATACCTGCGTCATGACCGTCGAGGTGGAGGACGGCCGCGCGGTGTCGCTCGGCGGCGATCCCCGCCACCGGTTCACGCAGGGGTTCCTCTGCGCCAAGGTGAACCGCTACCTCGAGCGCGTGTACAGCCCCCAGCGGATCCTGCATCCGCTCAAGCGGATCGGCAAGAAGGGCGAGGGCCGTTTCGCGCGCGTGAGCTGGGAGGAGGCGCTCGACACGATCGCGGACCGTTTCCGCGCGGCCATGGCGGAGCACGGCCCGCAATCGATCCTGCCGTATTCCTATGCCGGCAACATGGGGCTGCTCGCCTACGGGAGCATGGACCGGCGTTTCTTCCACGTCCTCGGCGCGAGCCTGCTCGACCGGACGATCTGCGCCAGCGCCGGCGCCGCGGGCCTGAAGGCCACGGTCGGGAAGTCGATCGGGTTCGACCCCGAGGCGATCGTGCACGCGCGGTTCATCGTGGCCTGGGGGGCCAACATCGTCAGCTCCAACGTCCACCTCTGGCCGTTCGTCGAAGAGGCGCGGCGGCGGGGCGCGAAGCTGGTGAGCATCGATCCCTTCCGGTCGAGGACCGCCGAGAAGTCCGATCAGCACCTGGCCTTGCTGCCGGGCACGGACGCCGCCCTGGCCCTGGCCGTGATGCACGTGCTCTTCCGCGACGGGCGGGAAGACCGTGACTACATGGAGAAGTACACGGTCGGCGGCGATAAGCTGCGGGAGCGCGCGCGCGAGTGGACGCCGGCGCGCGCCGCGGCGGTGACCGGTCTCGCGGTGGCGGAGATCGAGGGCTTCGCGCGCGAGTACGCGACCACGCAGCCTGCCGCGCTCCGGATCAACTACGGCCTCAACCGCCACGCCGGAGCGGGCATGGCCGTGCGCACGATCACCTGCCTGCCCGCGCTCACGGGGGCCTGGCGCCACCCCGGCGGCGGCGTGCTGCTGTCCACGTCCGGCACCTTCCCGGTGGACAACGCGGCGCTCGAGCGGCCCGACCTCATCCGGCCGGGCACGCGCACGTTGAACATGAGCCAGATCGGCCGCGTCCTTCTCGACGCGGCGCTGCGCCCGCCGGTCAAGGCGCTCTTCGTCTACAACTCGAACCCGGCCGCGGTGGCGCCCGAGCAGGAGAAGGTCCGGGCAGGTCTGGCGCGCGAGGACCTGTTCGTCGTGGTCCACGACCTGTTCCAGACCGATACCGCGGACTTCGCCGACATCGTCCTGCCCGCGACCACCACGCTCGAGAACCACGACGTCTTCAAGGCGTACGGCCACCTGCACCTGACGCTGAGCCAGCCCGCCATCGCGCCGGTGGGGGAGTCGAAGGCGAACCCCGAGGTCTTCCGGCTGCTCGCCGCCCGCCTCGGCCTCGACCACCCGAGCCTGCGCGAGACCGACCACGAGATGTCCCGCCAGGCGCTGCAGTGGGACCATCCGAACCTGCGCGGCATCACCTACGAGCGCCTGGAGCGCGAGGGCTCGGTGCGCCTCAACGTGCCCGATCCCCACGCGCCGTTCGCGGAAGGCGGTTTCCCCACCCCGTCGGGCCGGTGCGAGCTGGAGGCGCCGTCGCTCGCCGACCTCGGCCTCGACACGCTGCCCACGTACACTCCTCCCCGCGAGAGCGTGCAGGCGAGCCCCGAGCTGGCCAGACGCTACCCGCTCGCCTTCATCTCTCCTCCCGCGCATCACTTCCTCAACTCGACGTTCTCCGCGCAACCGGTGTTCGTGCGGCGCGAGGGCGGCGAGCCGAGCCTGACCATCCATCCCGCGGACGCCGCCCCGCGCGGCATCGCGGAGGGCCAGATGGTGCGGACGTTCAACGACCGGGGGAGCTTCCTGGCCCGGGCGCACGTGTCGGACGCCGCGCGCCGGGGCGTGGTGGTGGGCCTCTCGATCTGGTGGGCCAAGATGTGCCCGGGCGGACGCAACGCGAACGCGGTGACCAGCCAGGAGCTGACCGACATGGGGGGCGGCGCCACGTTCTACGACGTGCTGGTCGAGGTGGCTCCGGTCGCCTCCGCCTGATGGGCCTCGTCGCCTTCTTCGTCGCCTCCACGGTCGTGACGTTGCTGCAGTTCCTGCGCGTGCGGGACCGGCGCGTCCTGCCCCTGCTGGCGCTGTTCGCGCTGCTCGCGGCCGGACACTTCCGCGGGCCGGGGGACGGCTGGGGACGGCTCTTCCATCTCGGCGCGGGCGTCGCCGGACTGGTCGCGCTGGTGATGGTCTCTCCGCGTCCGGCGGCGCCCCGCGGCCGGTGAGCACGGCGCCCGTCCGGCTGCTCTACGCCGCCTCCGAGACGGACGCGGACATGCTCTACGCCACCGGCTTCTTCGCGCCCGACCCGTTCCTGTTCGTGCAGGCCGGACGGCGGCGCCTGATGGTGATGAGCGACCTCGAGCGCGACCGCGCGAAGAAGCAGGCGCGCGTGACCCGCGTCCTGGCCTGGACCGGCATCGCGCGCGAACTGGAGCGCGAAGGCCGAGTGCCCGGCGTGGCGGAGGTGGCGGCACGCGTGCTGCGCAGGCTGGGCACGCGCTCCGTGGAGGTGCCGCGGAGCTTTCCCGTCGGCCTCGCGGAGGACCTGAGGGCGCTGCGCCTGGGCGTCCGCGTGGCGCCGGATCCCTTCTGGCCCGAGCGGGCGATCAAGCGTCCCCACGAGGTCCGGGCCATCACCGCCGCGCTGCGCGCGGCGGAAGCCGGGCTGGAGGCCGGTCTCGAAGCCCTGAGAGGCTGCCGCATCGGTCGCGACGGCTGGCTGCGCCGCGACCGCCGCGTGTTCACGGTGGAGGACCTGCGCGCGGCGGTGAACACCCGGATCATGGCCGAGGGGGCCCTGCCCGCTCACACCATCTGCGCGCCGGGCGACCAGGCGGTGGACCCGCACGAGGAGGGCCACGGCCCCATCCCCGCCCACACGCCCATCGTGATGGACATCTTTCCCCGGTCCGAGCGTACCGGCTACTTCGGCGACCTCACGCGCACCGTGGTGCGGGGACGCGCCGCGGAGCGGCTCCTTGAGGTCTACGCCCTCGTGCACGAGGGCGTGCGCCTGGGCCATCGGCGGGTGAAGGCCGGCGCCGACGGACAGGCCATCCACCGCGAGATCCAGGCGCTCTTCGACGCGCGCGGCTACCGCACGGGCGTGCGGGACGGGCGCATGCAGGGCTTCTTCCACGGCACCGGACACGGCCTCGGCCTGCAGATCCACGAGCCGCCGTCCATCTCGCTCCGGCCCTCGGTGCTGCGCGCGGGACACGTGGTGACGGTGGAGCCCGGGCTCTATTACCTGGGTCTGGGCGGCGTGCGCCTCGAGGACGTGGCCCTGGTCACGCGCTCCGGGTCGCGCAACCTGACCCGCGTGCCGAAGTTCCTGGAGATCTGAGCGGAGACGCGCCCCGTTCTCCCCGGGTCAGAGGCCGTGCTCTTCGAGGAAGCCCGTCAACACCGGCCAGTAGTCCGGGAGCAGCGAGGCCCCCACGTGGCCCGCGCCGGGCGCCACCCACAAGCGCCCCGGTCCCCGGTGTGCGTCGAACACGCGCCGCACGACGGCCTCCGGCATCCGGTCGTCCGCGCCGTCCACGATCGCGAGCAGGGGCGCGCGGAGGCGCCGCGCCGCGGCCACGGCGTCCACGTCGTCCGCGTCGAAGCCGGCCCGCCACTCGGCCGCGGCGATGGAGAGCGGCACGATCGGCAGCCAGCGCGGGATGCGGTAGAGGAGCCAGGCGTGGTGGCGGATCGTGTTTCGATACGTGTCGTAGGGCGCCTCGGCCACGACCGCCCGCACGTCGTCCCGTCCGGCGCTGGCCAGGAGCGACGCCACCGCGCCCATGGAGAAGCCGATCACGATCACGCCCTCCTGCCCGGCCGGATCGCCGCGCAGGTGATCCAGGGCCGCGCCCACGTCGCGGGACTCGTGCCCGCCCAGCGTGGAGAGGTGGCCCTCGCTGCCGCCGTGCCCGCGCAGGTCGAGAAGCAGCACGGGATGACCGCGCGCGCGGAGCGATCGCCCGAAGTCGGTGAAGCTCTCCAGGCTATCGCCCACTCCGTGCGCCACCACCACCGCGGCGCGGCCGGGACGGCCCGGCGCCGTCCACGCGCGCAGCCGCAACCCGTCGGCGTGGAGCGACAAGGCGCCCCAGCCGGCGGGCGGCGTGGGGGAGACGGGCCCGCGATGCGCGCGCGTCATGACGTGCGCGAAGGCCAGGGGCAGTCCGACGAAGATGGCGGCGGAGTAGAAGATCGTCCGGAGCACGATCCGCCGCCCGCGCCCGCGGGCGAGGGAGCCGAGCGCGGCCACGGGGCCGATTGTATACTCCGGCCACGCCAGCGGCTGTTCATGGAGATCATCCTCAACCGGCGCGGGGGCGTACCCGTCCGCGACCAGCTCGTCACGCAGCTCGAGCTGAGGATCCTGGACGGCACCATCGCGCACGGCCAGCGCCTGCCCAGCGTGCGCGCCCTGGCCCGGCGGCTCAAGATCCACCACAACACCGTCTCCGCGGCCTACCAGGACCTCGAGGCTTCGGGCCACGTCGAGCTGCGGCGGGGGGCCGGCGTCTTCGTGCGCGGCACGGGGCCGGCCACGCTGGGCGAGGCGGGCGGGCTCGACGAGATGCTGCGCCTCGCGCTCCACACCGCCTTCCGGAAGGGCTTCACCGGACGCGAGATCCGCGCCACGGTCGAGCGCTGGCTGGCCGCGGCGCCTCCGGACCGTGTCGTGATCGTGGACCCCACGCCGCAGATGGCCGAGCTGCTGATGCACGAGGTGCGGGGCACGGTGCGCGTGCCCGCCTCCTTCTGCACGCCGGACGACCTCAAGCCCGACGCGCGCGCCCTCTCGGGCGCGCTCACGCTCGTGCTCCCGTACCACGAGGAGAAGATCCGCGCCCTGGCGCCGGGCGTCGCGCTCGAGGTGCTGACCCTGGCCGTCCACGACGAGGACCGCCAGGCGGTGCTGGCGCTGCCCGCGGGCAGCATCGTTCTCGTCGTCTCCCACTCGCCGAGCCTGCTGCCCTTCGCTTCCATCTTCCTCCGCAGCCTGCGCGGTGACGACGTGGTCGTCGAGGCGCGGCTCCTCTCGGCGTCCCGCGAGTGGCGGCGCCTCGTGCGCGCGGCCGACCTCGTGCTGGCCGACGCGCTGTCGGTCGAGACCGTGCGCAAGGCCGGCGCCAGACGCCTGCGCGAGATCCGGGTGGTGTCCGACAAGGCGCTGGAGCGCCTGCGCGAGGCGCTCACCATCATCGCGCCCGTGGTCGAGGGGCGGCCTCCCCGTCCCCGCGGTTGACCGCGGCCGACCGCGGCGCCCCGGCTCACCCGACGCTCAGGGAAGCGCGCACGGCGCGGCGACGTATGCGGGGAACTGCTCGGCCAGCCGCGGGCACAGGGCGCGCGCGGTGATGCGCGCCACCTCGCGCGCGCCTTCGTCCGCGAAGTGGACGAAGTCGTAGTAGAGGCGCGAGCTCTTGGGCAGCTCGCGGGCGACGTCCACCACGAGCACGCCCTCGCTCCGTCCCACCTCGCGCACGACCTCGTTGTACTCCTCCAGGATGCGCCAGGCCAGGCCGCCGTGCACCTGCTGCTTGGCGTCCACCTCGATCCAGCGCAGGCTCACGCCCGTGACGTCGTCGCGCTCGCCGCCGTAGAGCGCGGGCTGGGTGAGCAGCACGGGCTCGATGCCGTGCGCGCGCGCCAGCCGCACCATCTCGCGCACGCGGCTGCGGTATCCGGGGAGGCTGCGCTCGCGGTGCCGGTCGAGGAGGGCCTGGGCGCGGGGCCGGTCGGCTACCCTCTGCGGCGTGTGCGCCAGGTCCACCTCGCGATGGCCGAGGCTCAGCTCGCGCGCCTCGAGATGCCGGCCGATATCGAGCGCGTTGGCCACGATGGCGCTGTGCCGGGCCAGGCGGTGGACGAGCGGTGCGCGCCCGGTCGCCACCTCGCGGCCGGTGGGCAGCTCGCGGCCGGCGTCGTTGAGGCCGACGAGGAACAGGAGCACCTTCGGCCTCAGGCGGCGCAGGACCTGGTCGAGCAGCAGCAGGTGGCCGAAGGTCGAGTGGCCGTCCAGGCCGGCGTTGTTCACCCACAGGCGGTGGAAGTGGGGCGCCAGGGCCTCGCCCAGCCGCTCCGGCCAGCTCGCGCCGTCGGTGAGGTAGAGGCACTCCGTCGTGCTTCCTCCCACGGCCACGAGGGTCAGGTGCCGATCGAAGTCGCGCGGCGGCTCCTGCCCGCGGAACCCGAGCGAGTTCTTGGAGAACACGATCACGGGGGCCAGCTTCGGGTTCGCGGCGTTGGTCATCGTCTCGCGGAAGTGGCGCGGGAGCACGATGCGGTCGCCGCGGATGCGGACGCCGAGCGGGTTGTAGAGGCGCAGGAAGCCCTCGAGCACGAGGAGGGCGGCGAGGCAGCCGGCGAGCAAGAGGACGAGGTTGCCCTTCCAGGCGGCGGAAAGGGGCGCGGCGGCCGGAGCGGGATGCGGGTCGGTCATGGGGAAGCGGCGGCGCGGATCCCACGTGGAGCATAGTATACGAGTGCGGAACGCGCTCGATCGGCCGCGGATCCACGTGGGCTGAGGCATGGGCTGCGCCGCGCGCCTCCTCGGCCTGGCCACGGTGGCGGGCTTCTTCGCCCTGGCCTTCACCCCGCTGCCGAACCGCCTGCACCGGGCCTTCGCCTCGCCGCCCCACCTCGCCCCCGCGGAGGCGATCGTGGTGCTGGGAGCCGGCGCCACGGACGACTACCTGAGCGAGAGATCGCTGCGGCGCGCCGTGCACGGCCTGCGGCTCTTCCAGCGCGGGCTGGCGCCGGTGCTGGTCCTGCACGGCCCGCGGGAAGGTTCGACGGAGTGGGAAGCGGCCACGCGCGCCGAGGTGGCCCGCGACCTGGGCGTGCTCCCGGAGGCCATCGTGCTGGCGGGCGGGCGCACGACGGGGGAAGAGGCTCGGCAGAGCTGGGCGCGGCTCTCCGGGGAGGGCCGGACGCGCATCCTGCTCGTCACGGGCTCGCACCACATGTGGCGCGCCCGGGCGATGTTCGAGCGGCAAGGGTTCGAGGTGCTGCAAGCACCCGTCGAAGAAGTGGCGGCGGAGGCCGACCGGCCCGAGCTGCGGCTGGGCATGGCCCGCAGCCTGCTGCAGGAGGGCATGGCGCGCCTGGTGCATCGCCTGGCGGGCGCGGTCTAGAGATGGAAGCCTACTTCGTCCTGGTGCTGGTGGCGCTGACGAGCCTGGGCGCGGGTCTCCTGCAGTGGCGCCGCCAGCCCCGACCCGGCGAGACGCTCCGCGCGGCCGCGTCCAGGATGCTGGAGGCCATCGGCCTCACCATCGTCTTCTTCCTGGGGAACGTGGCCACGGGCGCCCTCCTGACCGTGGCCGCCCGTGCCCTGAACCTGACCTTCATCTCCATCTACCTCAGCACCGACGTGACCCTGCTGGTGCTGTCGCTGTTGCAGGCGCTGGTCTACCAGCGCTGGCGCGAGGCCCGCCCGGGGTCCTGAGGGCCCACGGGAGAGCAGCGAGGAGAGAGCAAACGTCAATCCCCGAACGAGATCCCCAGCTCCCGGGCCGTGCGGATGGTGTCGCCGTCGAGCGGGACGTGCTTGAGCGAGGCCACGGCCGCCTCGAGCGGGACCGCCGTCATGTCCGGCGGGTCGTAGGCGACCATCGTTCCCCAGCGGCCTTCCTCGGCCAGCCGGACGGCAGCCGCCCCGAAGCGTAGCGAGAGCAGCCGGTCGAACGCGGTGGGCTGCCCGCCCCGCTGCAGGTGACCCAGGGTCAACGACCGCGTTTCCTTTCCGGTCCGCTTCTCGATCTCGTCCGCGACCTTGTCGGCGACGCCCCCCAGCCGCCCCTCGCGCCCGCCCGACCTCTCGACGAAGGTGGCGCCGCCGCCCACGGGCGTGGCCCCTTCGGCGCAGACCACGATCGAGAAGTGCCGGCCTGACGCCTCGCGGTCCGTGATCTTCTCGCACACCTTCTCGATGCTGAACGGGATCTCCGGGATGAGGATGACGTCCGCGGAGCCGGCGATGCCCGCCGACAGGGCGATCCACCCGCAGTACCGCCCCATCAACTCCACCACCATCACCCGGTCGTGGCTCTCGGCCGTGGAGTGGAGCTTGTCGATGGCGTCGGTGGCGGTGGCCACGGCCGTGTCGAAGCCGAACGTGACCACGGTCGCGGCCAGGTCGTTGTCGATCGTCTTGGGCACGCCGATGATCGGGATGCCCTTCTGGGCCAGCCCGCTCGCGATCTTCAGCGAGCCGTCGCCGCCGATGGCGATCAGCCCGTCGAAGCGCAGGCGCCGGAAGGTCTCCACCGCCTGGTCGGACACGTCCACGTAGCGCTCCTGCCCGTTCTCGACCACGCGCACGGCCAGCGGGTTGCCCCGGTTGTTGGTGCCCAGGATGGACCCGCCGAGATGCGTGATGCCCCGCACGGCGTCGTAGGTCAGGGGAAAGAGCTGGCTGGTGTCGAGCAGGCCGAGATAACCCTTGCGGATGCCGATGATCTCGAAGCCGCGGTTGAGGGCGGTCAGCGTGATCGCCCGCAGCACGGCGTTGAGGCCCGGCGCGTCGCCGCCGCCGGTGTTCACTGCGATGCGCAACTTCTTCATGCGGCTAGATCATAGCCCGAGCGCGGCACGCCTCGACCGGAGGGGTGTGGGCGCTCGCCGGCGGGCCGGCCTCCGCCCGGCGCAGCTCCTCGGGCAGGCAACGCAGCAGCCAGACGAACAGGAAGGCGTTGAGGGCGGCCAGGAGGAGCGTGACGTCGAAGCCCGGAAGCACCCGCAGGGCGGGCCAGGCCGTGGCCAGGGGCTCGAGGACCAGATGGCGGGGCCCGTAGAAGCGGCCGAGGCCCGAGAGGGCAAGCATGTTGGCGGTATAGGAGACGGCCACGCCCGCGAAGAGGACCCGCATCCGGCGGGAAGCGAGGCCGGATGCGACGAGGAGCAGCACCAGCGCGTGCGGGTGGTTCTCATGCACGCCCACGGCCAGCATGGAATAGGCGAAGACCACGGCCGCTCCGGCCAGCGCCGCCGCGCGCGCGCCGGGGACCTTTCGCTGCGCGCGCAGCACCCAGACGGTGGCGAGCGCGAAGAGGGCGGGGGCGATCAGGCTCACCGGCCAGCCCACCGTCTCGTAGCGCACGAAGCGGACCGGCGCCGTCCAGTCGCCGCCCCCCGCCACCGTGACCACGTGGCCCGCGACCCACCACGGGTTCGCGAAGCCACCCGAGAACGTCTTCTGGAAGATGATGCGGAACACCTGCGGCACGGCCAGGTGGAGGGTGCCCGCGGCGAGGAAGGGGAGAAGGGCGGCGGCCACGACGGCCAGGCCCGCGGCCACGGCGCGGCGAAGGGGGGCGCGCGCCGCCCACAAGGCCGTCGCCGCGACCGGCAAGGCGAGCAGGGCGGTGACCTTCATCAAGGCGGCGGCGGCCAGGAGCGCTCCCGCCCATCCCGCGCGCCCCCGGCCGGCCATGAAGAGGCCCGCGGCCGCGACCGGCACGTAGGCCCCGTCGAGGTAGCCGAGCACCGCGCTGGCCAGCCACGACGGCGGCGCCGCCCAGTAGAGCGCGGCCAGGGCCAGGGCCCGCCGCGGCCTGCGCCGGAAGGCCACGAGCAGGAAGAGGACGGCCGCGCCGTCGCCGAGCACGGGCAGCGTCTTGACGACCACGTTCTGGGCCTCGGCTCCGTCCAGCCCGGCCGCCGCCGGCGTGGAGAAGGCCGAGAGAAGGCGCAGCAGCGCCATGCTCAGCGGCGGGTAGTCGATGGTGATGCCCGGCCGGATCATGAGCAGCGGCTCCTCGCCGCGCATCCGCGCGGCGAGACGCGGCAGGTCGAACGGCTCCGGCTCGCCGTAGACGCGGGTCAGGCCGTGGACGCCCATGCGCGCCGTCCAGCCCTTCCAGTACTCGGTGTCCCATGATCCCGCGGAGGGCATGAACCAGCCGCGCACCGCGGCGCCCAGGACGAAGGCCACCGTCACCATCGCGCCCAACGCCAGCGCGCTCCGGCGCGCGCGCGGCTGCCGCGCCCCCACCACGGTCGCGGCCGCGAGGAGCGCCGCGACGGGCGCGAGTCGCCCCGCCGACGCGGGCAGGGTCAGCCAGAGGAGCGCCGGCGTGAACGCGAGGGCCACGGCCGCGCCGGCCACGAGCGCGAGC
>DATKEG010000149.1:0-10149 GCA_035544515.1 Vicinamibacteria bacterium
GTCTCGGCGGCATTCGCCCCGGTCAGGAGCGCGGCCGTCACGCCCAGCCCCAGGAGCCACGGCTTGGTCAGCATGGTGCCCTCCCTCGGGTGATGGTCCGGCAAGGGCATGAAGGATACCCCGAGACGCGGTAAGATGACCGGTTCCCTTTCCGGAGAGCCCGACGCCATCCATGGAACTCGACCGCATCGTCATCACCGGCGCGCGCCAGCACAACCTCAAGAACGTGACCGTGGAGGTCCCGAAGAAGAAGCTGGTCGTCTTCACGGGCGTCTCCGGCTCGGGCAAGTCCAGCCTCGCCTTCGACACGCTCTACGCCGAGGGACAGCGGCGCTACATCGAGAGCCTCAGCGCGTACGCGCGGCAGTTCCTCGGCCAGATGGACAAGCCGGTCTACGATTCCATCCGCGGCCTGGCTCCCACCATCTCCATCGAGCAGAAGGCGGCCAGCGCGAACCCGCGCTCGACCGTCGGCACCATCACCGAGATCCACGACTACCTGCGCGTCCTGTGGGCGCGGGTGGGCCGGCTCACCTGCCACAACTGCGGCCGGCCCGTCTCCCAGCAAAGCTCGCAGCAGATCGTCCAGGAGATCTCCTCGCTCCCGGAGGGCACGAAGTTCCTGCTCCTCGCTCCCCTCATCCGGGAGCGGAAGGGCGAGCACAAGGACATCCTCGACCAGGCGCGCAAGGCGGGCTTCACGCGCATCCGCGTGGACGGCGTCGTGGTCTCGCTCGAGGACGACGTCCGTCTCGACAAGAAGAAGAAGCACAGCCTGGACGTGGTGGTGGATCGGCTGATCGCCAAGCCCGGCCTCGGGCAAAGACTCTTCGACTCGGTGGAGACGGCGCTGCGCCATGGTCAGGGAACGGTGGTCGTCGCCCCCGAAGGCCAGCCGGAAAGGATCCTCTCCGAGCATCGCGCCTGCCACTACTGCGGGATCTCGTTCCCGGAGCTGACGCCGCAGCTCTTCTCCTTCAACTCCCCGCAGGGCATGTGCCCGGAGTGCTCCGGGCTGGGCACGCGCATGGAGATGGACCCCGACCTGGCCGTGCCCAACCCCGACCTGTCGATCAACGAGGGCGCGGTCAAGCCGCTGGGCGCGGTCGGCGAAGGGACGGGCTGGGGGACCGACGTGGTGCGCGCGGTCGCGCGCGAGCGGGGTATCGACCTCAACGCGCCGTGGAGGACGCTGCCCGCCGCCCACCGCAAGATCATCCTCTTCGGCACCGGGGACGACCGCGTGCGCGTGCAGCTCCGCGGGTCGTGGGGGGGCGGGCACTTCCGGCTCAAATACGAGGGCGCGCTCAACTCCATGATGCGCCGCATGAAGGAGACGCAATCGGACGACATGCGGCAGTACTACCAGCGCTTCCTCTCAAACCGCCCCTGCTCGGCCTGCGCCGGCCGGCGCGTCCGGAGAGAGGCGCTGGGCGTGAGGATCGCCGGCCACCACATCGCCGAGGCCACCGCCCTGAGCGTGGACGCCGCGCTGGGCTTCTTCGAGGGACTCGACCTGCGGGGCGCCGAGGCCACCATCGCCGCCGAGCTGCTCAAGGAGATCCGCGCCCGGCTGCGTTTCCTGCGCGACGTCGGCCTCGGCTACCTCACGCTGGACCGGCCGGCCCCGTCCCTCTCCGGCGGCGAGGGCCAGCGCATCCGGCTGGCCAGCCAGATCGGCAGCGAGCTGACCGGGGTCATCTACGTCCTCGATGAGCCCTCCATCGGCCTGCACCAGCGCGACAACCGCAAGCTCCTGGCCGCGCTCAAGCACCTGCGCGACATCGGCAACACGGTCGTGGTCGTGGAGCACGACCGCGAGGCCATGGAGGAGTCGGACTGGATCGTGGACTTCGGTCCGGGAGCCGGCCGGCACGGCGGTCACATCGTGGCCGCGGGCACGCCCGCGGAGGTGAAGGCCTCGCCGGAGAGCCTGACCGGACGCTACCTGCGCGGCGACCTGCAGATCCCGCTGCCTCTGCGGCGGCGCGCGGGTGACGGGCGGAAGATCGCCGTGGTCGGCGCCCGCGAGAACAACCTCAAAGGCGTCACCGTGGACATCCCGCTCGGCCTCTTCGTAGCCGTGACCGGCGTGAGCGGCGCGGGCAAGAGCACGCTCGTGAACCAGATCCTCTACCCGGCGGTGGCGCGCGCCCTGCACGGGAGCGACAGGCCGGTGGGCGCCCACGACAAGGTGCTGGGCCTGGGCGAGATCGACAAGATCATCGACATCGACCAGAGCCCCATCGGGCGCACGCCCCGGTCCAACCCCGCGACCTACACCAAGCTCTTCGATTGCATCCGCGACTTCTTCGCCCTCCTGCCCGAGGCGCGCATGCACGGCTACGGCGCTGGGCGCTTCTCCTTCAACGTGAAGGGCGGCCGCTGCGAGGCCTGCGAGGGCGACGGCGTCAAGCGCGTGGAGATGCACTTCCTCCCGGATGTCTACGTTCCCTGCGAGGTGTGCCACGGCAGGCGCTTCAACGAGGCCACGCTGCAGGTGAAGTACAACGGCCTGTCCATCGCGGACGTCCTCGACCTGACCGTGGACGAAGCGCTGCAGGTGTTCAAGAACCACCCGCAGGTCCGCCGCCCGCTGGAGACGCTGGCCGACGTGGGCCTGGGCTACATCGCGCTCGGCCAGAGCTCGCCCACCCTCTCGGGCGGCGAGGCCCAGCGCGTGAAGCTCTCGCGCGAGCTGTCGAAGCGCTCCACGGGCCGCACGCTCTACATCCTGGACGAGCCCACCACGGGACTGCACTTCGACGACATCCGGAAGCTCCTCCGCGTGCTCGACCGCCTGGTCGAGGGCGGCAACACCGTGGTGGTCATCGAGCACAACCTCGACGTGATCAAGACCGCCGACCACGTGATCGACGTCGGTCCCGAGGGCGGCGACGCGGGCGGCCGGGTGGTGGCCACCGGCACCCCGGAGCAGGTGGCGGCGGTGGCGGAGAGCTACACGGGCCGTTTCCTGGCCGACCTCCTGCCGCGGCCGGCGCCGAGCCGCCGCGCGGCGCGCTGACGCGCGGCGCGCGGCAGCACCGGCCACATCGCGCGTGAACCCGGACCTCACCGGCTGGCGCGCATCCGCCAGACGCGATAGGCTACCGCCCCGTCCGCGCCGGAAGGAGGCCTGGTGAGCCGTCCCTGGGTCGTTCTACTGGTGCTGGCGGCCGTGCCCGCCGGAGGGGAGCCACCCCGGCGAGCCCTCACCGAAGCCCTCGGCGGTTCCGTCAACACCCTCGGCATCCAGCAGACGCTCGAAGCGAGCTGGACGTGGCCGCTCGGCCGCTCGTCCCACCCCCTCCGCAAGGACACCTCTTTCGCCCTGGGGCTGACGAACCATGTCTCCCCGGCCTACGTCCGCCTGGGCGGCTGGGCGGCCTTCTCGCCGCTCTCCGTCCTGGAGCTGCGTGCCGGCGTCGAGCCCGCGTACTACTTCGGCATCCTCGGATCGCTGATCGGCTTCCCGACCCAGCGCGCCGTCTTCGACGAGGACGCGCGACGCGCGCTCAGGCCGCAGGCCGTGTCGGGCAAGGGTGTCCGCCTCTACTTCGCGCCCACCCTCCGGGCCCGGGTGGGCCGCGTGGTCGCGAGCGGCACGTTCGACCTCGAGCGCTGGGACGTGGACGGGCCGGGCCCCTTCTTCTACGAGCCCCTGCGCGACACCGTGCTGGCCTCGCACGGCGACTCGCTCTGGCGGACCTCCACGATCGTGGTCCGCGAGTCGCTGGGCAAGGACGGGCGGAAGCTGCTGGCCGGCCTCCATCACGAGTTCATGCGCGTCCGCCGCGCGCCGGAGAACGACATGCACCGCCTGGGGCCGCTCGCGATCTGGACGCTCGGGCACCGCCGCTTCGGCGTGCACGACCCGACCCTCCTGGTGAACGTCTACTACTACCTGGAAGACCCGTACAAGCGGCACGAGCCGGGCGCCGCCGTGAGCGTGCGCTTCGGCTTCGGCCGCTAGCCGACAGGCCCTTTCACCACGGAGGGCGCAGAGGGGAACGAAGAGCCCTCATCAGCGGCCTTCGATGAGCGCGGCGGCGAGCAGCGGCACCAGGATCTCGTGGTGGCCGGTCAGGCTGTAGCCGCGGCCCACCCCGCGCGTGGGCCGCTGGACGACGTTGACGTTGGGCCGGTAGGACTGGATGAAGTCGAGGTTGGCGGTGGCGAAATCGGTGAGGTCGTGGCCGAGGTTGCGGGCGAGCGTGACCGCCTTGAGGAACACCTCGGGCAGCAACACCGCCGACCCGACGTTGAGGTAGACGCCGCCGCCGCCGAGAGCGGCCACCTCCGCGGCGAACAGCCGGAAGTCGAGATGGGTGGCGCGGCCGAGCGCGGCGGGGTCGCACGCGGGATGCATGTGCACGATGTCGGTGCCGACGGCCACGTGCACGGTGGCGGGCAGGCCGAGCCGCCGCGCGGCGGCCAGCAGACTGACCGCCAGGTGCGGCGGCTGCCGCGCCTGCAGGTAGCGGCCGAGCGCCGCCCCCAGGCCGAGTCCGTCGCGGTCGCCTTCGGTGATGGCGCGGTTGACCTCCTCGCCCGTCTCGCGCGCCATGCCGAACTCGCCGGAACCGAGCCCCGCGTCCACCTCTTCCGAGGTCTGCCCGGCCACCGCCAGCTCGAAGTCGTGGACGATGCCCGCGCCGTTGAGGGCCAGGCCGGTGACGAACCCCCGCTCCATGAGGTCCACGATCACCGGCGAGAGCCCCACCTTCAGCACGTGCGCGCCCAGCCCCCAGACCACGGGCTTGCCCGCCGAGCGCGCGCGCCGGACCTCGGCCACGACCTGGCGCAGCGCGTCCGCGCCCAGCAGGCGCGGCAGCGAATCGAGGAACGTCTGGAAGCTCGCCCCGGCGGCGTGCGGCCGCGCGAAGTCCCCCAGCGTTACCTTGCTCTTCCGACCGGCCAGGGGGTAGGTGCGGACGCCGGCGAGGTCGAGCGGCTTCATCCGCGGACGAGCTCCTCCTCGACGACCTGGCAGAGCACGTGGACGACCATCCCGTGCACCTCCTGGACGCGCGCCGTGTCGCGGTGCGGCACGTCGATCAGGTGGTCCACGAGCTCCTTCGCCTCGCCGCCGCCCTCGCCGGTGAGGGCGATCGTGACCAGGCCGCGTTCCCGGGCCAGCCGGAGCGCGGCCAGCACGTTGGGTGACCGGCCCGAGGTCGAGATGCCCACCGCGGCGTCTCCCGGGCGTCCGTGCGCCTCCATCTGCCGCCGGAACACGTTCTCGAAGCCAAGGTCGTTGCCGACGGCGGTCAGCACCGAGGTGTCGGTGGTGAGCGCGAGGGCGGACCAGGCCGCACGCTCGCGCCGGAAGCGGCCGACCAGCTCGGCCGCGAGGTGCTGGGCGTCGGCGGCCGAGCCGCCGTTGCCGAAGGCGAGCACCTTGCCCCCGCCGCGGAGGCACTCCGCCATGCGCCGTCCGGCCGCGAGCAGGAGCGGCGCCTTCTCCGCGAAGAAGCGCTGCTTCAGGGCCGCGCTCTCCGCGGCCAGGCGCCTTATGTCGGCTTCGTTCATTCCCCGGCCGCGATTATCGGCGGCATCGCGCCCGGGGCCAAACCCCTGAGGTGTCGGACGAGCGGCCGCGGCCCGCGCCGAGCGCGGTGCGGATGGCGATCTCCCGCTCACGGGCGCGCGCGCGGGCCAGCAGGAGGTTCGCTACGTTGGCGACGAAGCCGGGGGCGGCCGGCCGCTCAGAACTGCCGGATGTGGACCGTGAGGAGGATGGAGAGGACCGACGGGTCGTCCACCGCAACCTGGAAGACCGTACCCTCCTGGACCCCGGGCGGTATGCGCAGGGGCACGGGCAGCCGGCGCTCGATCTTGCCCTCGCCCTCGCAGCGCCCGCAGTCGAACACGAATCCGCCGGTGCCTTCGCACGCGGGGCAAGTGGACGACATCGGCACGTCGAGGGCCAGCATGCCGCCGACGCCCGCTTCACGCGGCGTGAGCAGGATCTCGCCGCTCAGGCTTCCCGGCCGGATAGGCCGGCGCAAGTCCCCCGCCGCCGGGCTGCGCACGAACGACCAGGCCAGGGAGCGGAACTTGTCGCCTTCGCCTTGACAGAGCGTTTCGTCGTATCGGCGGCGTCGTTCCGCGTCCGTCAGGGTCTCGTAGGCCGCCTGCAGCTCCTGGAACTCGTCGGGGGCGCGAACGGGATCGAGGTCGGGGTGGTACTTCTTGGCCAAACGCCGGTAGGCCCGCTTGATGGCCGCGGTGGTCGCATCCCGGGACACGCCGAGGATGAGGTAGAGATCCTTGGGCTTGTCCATCTGGTTCCCACCATATGTCGTAGGTTCCGGGCCTGTCAAGTACCTTGACAGGCGGCGGCGAGGGTGAATATGATCGCTTCTCCACCGTCAAAAACCGGGCAAGAGTCAACAGCGGAGGGAGATTTCCATGTCCCCTGAGACGAGTGCGATCGTTCAGCTTTTACTCCGCTGGTTCCACATCTTCGCCGGCATCGTGTGGATCGGGCATCTCTACTTCTTCAACTTCGTCAACGTGCCGTTCCAGGGCGTGCTCGAAAAGGAGCTGAAGCCCCGCGTCAACCCGCCCCTGATCCTGCGGGCGCTGTGGTGGTTCCGCTGGGGCGCCATGTGGACGTTCCTGTTCGGCCTGCTGCTGTTCGCGATGATGTATTGGCCCGGCGGCGGTTACCTTTTCGACGCCGAGGGGGGCCTCAGCCCCCGCGGTGCGTGGATGCTCCTCGGCGGCCTGCTGGGCACGATCATGTGGTTCAACGTCTGGTTCGTGATCTGGCCGGCCCAGAAGAAGATCATCGGGGGGATGACCGGCGGGACGCCGGCCCCGCCCGAGGTGCCCAAGCGGGCGCTGCTCTTCTCGCGCATCAACACGTTCCTGTCCGCGCCGATGCTCGTGGGCATGATCGCGGGCTCGCACCAGGACGTGTGGTCGGTGATGCCCGCGTGGGCGCACGGCGTGTTCATCCTGATCGTGCTCGGCGCCATCCACGGGGCGTTCAAGTCGTCTCCGAAGGTGGGGACGAGCCTGTAGGTAGGGCGTAAAGGTTCCTGGCCACCGCGCGCACGAAGTTGCGCGCGGAGAAGCGGCCCAGGCTCAGCCAGGTCAGGAAGCCCTCCCGGCCCACCAGGCGGCGCGCGATCTCGTTCTCCGGCAGGCCCTGGCGAAGCAGGTCCGCGATACCGCCGCGGAGCGCGCGCAGGTGCTCCGCCTTGCGGCGCAGCGCGGCCGGGCCGTCGCGCACGGGCCCGCGGTGCGCGCAGAACACCTCGCGCACCGGCAGCCGCCCCACCGTGTCCAGCGAGTCGACGAGCAGGTCGAGATCCTCGTCCGAGCGCAGGAAGCGCAGGCGCTCGGCCAGGAACAGGTCACCGGTGAAGAGCCATTCACGCTCCGGCTCGTAGAAGCAGAGATGGTCGGGGCTGTGGCCCGGCGTCGGCACGGGACGCAGCCGCAGCGGTCCGAAGGCCTCCTCCACCACGATCGGCTCGGCGGCGAGCCGCGGCGGAGGCCCCCAGGCCAGACGCCGATACGGCTCCTGGACGAAGCCCTGGGCCAGCAGGGGCAGCGCCGCGGGATGGGCCCGCGCCACCACTCCCAGCGTCTTCCGCAGGAGCGCCGCGCCCCCCGAGTGGTCTTCGTGGTGGTGCGTGATCACCAGGCCGCGCGGCGCGCGGCCGTCGAGGAACGCGAGCAGGTCGCGCGCGGTGGCGGGCGGGCCGCAGTCCACCAGCACGCCCTCCACGAAGTAGGCGCCCGTCCAGTACACGGGCCGGCCCAGCACGCGGCGGGCCAGGCGCAGGAAGGTGAGGGGGCCGTGCGTCTCGGCCTCGATCACGCCGAGCGCCCTCTCAGCCACCACAGCTCCCTGCCGACCGCCGCCGCCAGCAGGGCCAGCGCCGCCACGAGCAGCGGGGCGCGCAGCCGCGGCAGCCACGGCGAGGACGGAGCCAGCTCGATGCCGCCGGTGGCCACGGCCGTGCGCTCCAGCGGCCCGTCCACATCCGCCGCCATCACTACAATGCCCGCCCGCGAACCGGGTGGCGCGCCCGCGCGCACGACGCGCAGCATGGCCGTGGCCGCGCCCACGGCCGGAACGTCCACGGGATCGTCGGGAGGGAGCGCGGCGAGCCCTTGCGGCGCGAGCGCCCGCAGGCGCACGCGGTGGGCGGCGCCGTCGGCGCTCTCGAGCCGGACGGGGACGGCGGCGTAGCGGCTCAGGCGCGCGTCGGGAACGGTCAGGCGGACCGAGGGAGGAGGGTTGGCGCCCAGCGCCAGGAGCAGGTATGCGCGCTGGCTGGCCGGCGAACCGGCGGGCGCGTCCTCGGGCACGTACCGCAGGTGCAGGCCCAGCGCGTGGACACCGGGCCGCGTGACCTCTCCGGGAAACGACAGCTCCAGGCCGCGCGTCGCCCCCGCCGCGAGGTGCCCCGGCAGCGTGGCCTGCCGCCGCGCGCCGAGAAGCTCGCCCTCCACTTCGACGCCGCCCGCGCCGGCCTGGCCGCGGTTCGTGAGGTCCACGCGCACGGCGAGCCGGCCGTCTTCCTCCCGCACGTGGCCGGCCACCTCGAGACGCACGGCGGACGGCGGAGCCGGCGCGGCGGCGAGGGCCAGGAGCAGGCTAGCGGCGGGCGACGGGGACAAAGGAGACACCCGCGGCCACGAACGCGTCGTCGAGCTTCTTCCCCTGGCGGGCGCTGGTGGCGTGCACCACGATGGCGGCCGCGCGCTCGGCGTCCTTCTCGATCGGCGGGAACTCGCACACGCCCTCGGGGAGCACGTTCATCTGGAACGTGCTGGTGCGCTGCGCGTCGTACTCGTCGTCCACGCCCTGGACGTAGTACTCGAGCGCCTCGACCTTGCGCTCCCGCGGGGCGGGGAGCGTGCCGCAGAAGTTGATCCCCCCGAACGTCATCTCGACGAAGCTGTAGAACTTCTCGCCCCTCGGCCGGAAGTAGATGCGCGCCTTCACGACCTGCCCGTCGTCGGTGACGGAGGCGCACAGCGACACGGGCTTGCCGGGGACGGTGCAGGGCACGGGCTGGTGCTCCACCGTCGGCGACTCGCCGGCGGCCAGGGCCGGCACGAGCAGGACGGCGGCGGCGAGCGCGGCTCGCGTCACTTCCAGGCCACCTGGTTCCGGTAGGTCTCTCCGCGCGCCGTGCGCACCACCACCTCCATCGACCACGACGACGTGTCCTCCTTCCACAGGTCGGGCAGCTCGCGCAGCAGCGCGCGCTGCTGCGGGGCCACGTCCTTGGTGAGGGGCGGCACCGGACCCTGCGCGCCACGGTTGTTGATCCGGGTGCCCACGATCATCTCGCGGATCTGGATCGGCGCCTGTCCCTCGTTGAGGAAGTAGATCTTCACGGTATAGCGGTCTCCCGCCTTGACCGTCTCCGGCGACACGTCGAACAGGATGCGGCCCGGCAGGTCCGCGGCCTGGGTGGCCTGCTTCACGGTGACGCCCGGGGAGCTTTCGAAGCCGGGGGGCAGGCTGCCGGCCCGCGTCTCCGCGCTCGTGGCCGAGGTCTTGGCGGACACGAAGAGGCGTCCGGCCGGCCGCGCGCCCGCGGCGGCCTGGGCCTGCGCGATGGCCCGCGCGGTGATCGCGCCCGTGCGGCCCTGCACCGCGCGCTGGTTCGCGGGATCGGCCTCCAGCGCCTTGCCGTAGGCGGCGATGGCACCGTCGTAGTCCTGCGCGGACAGCGCGGTGTCTCCCTGGGCGAGCAGCTTGTTCACCGCGGCGGCCAGCACCTGCCGTTGCTGCTGCGCGTCGCGCTCCGCCCGCTGCTGCTCCTCGAGAAGGGTCCGCTGCCGGACCTCCTCCCGCGCGCGCTGCTCGGCGGCGTGGATGCGGGAGACGAGGTCGGTCACCTCCCCGTCCCAGGGCGCCAGGGAGCGGGCGGCCTCCGCTTCGCCGAGGGCGCGCGCGAAGTCGCCCTCGCGCAAGGCGGCCTGGGCCGTACGTACGCGCGCGCCGGCCTTCTGCCCGTTGAGCGCGCTCTCGAGCAGCCGGCGTGCATCGGCGCTGGCGGGGTCCTGCTTCAAGGCGCTCTGCGCCTCGGAGAGCGCCCGGGCGTAGTCGCCGCGCCGGAACGCCGCCTGCGCGGCGCGCATGGCGGCGGCGCTGCGGCCCGCGGCTTCGAA
>DATKEG010000150.1:0-5108 GCA_035544515.1 Vicinamibacteria bacterium
GCCGCTGATGCTGCTCGCATCGGCCGCCCTGGCCTCGGCGCCGGCCGCGCCGGCGCAGCAGACCGCCGAGGCGCAGTTCATGGGGGAGACGGGTGACCAGCTGTTCAAGACGTATTGCGGGAGCTGCCATGGACGATCGGCGAAGGGCGACGGACCGATCGCCGAGCACCTGCGTACGCGCCCTGCCGACCTCACGCTGATCGCCAGGCGCGCGGGCGGGAAGTTCGACGCGGACAAGGTGCACCGCCTCATCGACGGGCGGGTTCCCGTCCCGGGCCACGGCGGCTCCGACATGCCGGTCTGGGGAGACGCCTTCAAGCGCGCGGGTAAGAGCGGCACCGAGGAGGCGGTGAACGCCCGCATCCGCGCCATCGTCGAGCACCTGCGGTCGCTGCAGGTGCTGCCCGCCAAGGTGGTGCCCCCCGCGCCCCCCGGCCCACGGTTCGACTCGAAGGGCGGCGCCGAAAGGTAACGGCCCGCCGCCCTACTTGACCTGGATCGTCTTCAGGTAGTCGACGAGCGCGCGGATGCGCTGCTGGACCGCCTTCTCGCTGAAGCGCTCGGCGGACTGCTTGAACGCGTCGCCCCAGACCGGCATGTCGGTGCCGCCGTGCGGGGCGACGGGCGCGCGCCCGTCGACGATGCCGTGCACCGCGTCGGCGTCGAAGCGGCCCGCGCGGCGCTTGGCGATGAGGGTGAGGTCGGCCGGGCGGAAGCGCAGGTAGGGCGACATCACGCCGTCCCCCCGCGCGGAGACGCCGTGGCAGCTCGCGCAGTAGGTCTTGAACAGCGCCTCGCCGCTGGGCGCAGGCGCGGCCGCGAGCAGGAGGACGGCCAGGGCGGACGTGACGGCGGGCATGTCTCCCTCCTCACCCTCTCGCCACCGGGCGAGCACGAGACGCTACGGCGCGGGGCGCTGGTCCGGCCTCCGCACCCAGCCGCTGCGGAAGGCCAGCGACACCGCCTCGAGCTTCGAGTGCACGGCGAGCTTCTCCAGGATGTTGTGGATGTGGTTGCGCACGGTGGCGAGGCTCAAGTCCAGCTTCTGCGCGATCTCCTTGTTCTGCAGGCCGGCCGCCACCCACTGCAGGATCTCCCGCTCGCGCACCGTGAGCGGGGGAGCCGGCGCCGCCTCGTCGGCGGCGAGGGCGGAGCCCGGCAGGCGCTCGGCGGGCGCGGCGCCGGAGGCGGCCAGCGCGCGCGCCAGGCGGCCTTCGGGATCGATGGGCGAGAGGATGTGGACCACGCTGTAGAGGTCGGGGCGGATGCTGGGGATGCGCAGGATGGTCACGTGCGTGAGGCACCGCCCGTGTCCGTTGGCCGAAACCTGCAGCTCGAACCCGGCCACGCCTTCACCACCCCTCAGGCTGGCCACCACGGGGCAGTTGGCATAGCAGAACCGGTTCCCGAACACGTCGCGTCCACCGATCGCTTCGTAGCAGCGCCGGCCCAGCACCTCCTCCGAGCGGCGGCCGAACAGCTCCGCCGCGCCCTGGTTCCAGAACACGATGCGGTCGCGGCTGTCGGAGGCGAAAGCCGCCGGTTGGCCGGCGGCGAGGATGTCGAGCAGCTCCGGCGACCGTTCGCGCATTTCCGGCACCACGGCCGGTGCGGGCCGCAAGTCCTGCGCGCGGCCCCGCGTGTCCGTGTCGACCGGCCTTCTGTCTGCCATGGCGTTCGCTCCGGCCGCCTCAAGGGAGCAATCTCGGTGCCAGGGCTAAGTCCGCCGCGCCGGCAGGGCCTACGCCTCGTGGTACTCCTTCACCTTGTATTGGATCTTGCGGGCGCTGATCCCGAGGAGCGCCGCCGCGCGCGACGTGCTGCCCCCCACCGCCTCCAGCGTGCGCAAGATGGCCTCGCGCTCGATCTCCGCGAACGTGCTCCCCGGGATGGTCACCCCGGTCACGGACCCGTTCGGGGCCGCCGTCTCCAGGCGGCGCAGCGTGGGGAAGTGCGCGGGCGTGAGGACGGGCTCGGCCGCGAGCACCACCGCCCGCTCGATCGCGTTCTCCAGCTCGCGCACGTTGCCCGGCCATCCGTGCCGCAGCAGCAGGGCCAGCGCCTCGTCGGAGATGCCGCGTACGCTCTTGTGGTTGGCGTCCGCGTACTTCTTCAGGAAGTGGTGCGCGAGCACGGGGATGTCGCCGGGACGGTCGCGCAGCGCCGGCACGTGGATCTCGATCACGTTGAGCCGGTAGTAGAGGTCCTCGCGGAACGTGCCGTCCTGGAGCTTCTTGCTGAGATCGCGGTGGGTGGCGCACACGATGCGCACGTCCACCTTGTAGGTGCGGTTGCCGCCCACGCGCTCGAACTCGCGCTCCTCCAGGAAGCGGAGCAGCTTCACCTGCACGGTGGGCGAGACGTCGCCGATCTCGTCGAGGAACAGGGTGCCACCTTCCGCCATCTCGAAGCGGCCGGCGCGCGTGTACAGCGCGCCGGTGAAGGAGCCCTTCTCGTGCCCGAACAGCTCGCTCTCCAGGAGCGTCTCCGGGAGGGCGGCGCAGGCCACCTTCACGAAGGGCTTGTTGCGGCGCGGGCTGTTCTGGTGCAGCGCCTGCGCGAAGAGCTCCTTGCCCGTGCCGCTCTCTCCGAGCAGGAGGACGGACGAGGACGAGCTGGCCACCTGCTGGATGGTCTTGAACGCGGCCAGCATCTCCGGGCTCTCGCCCACCAGGTTGTCGAAGCGGTACTTGGTCTGCACGCGCTCGCGCAGCACGCGCGCCTCCTCCAGCAGGCGCTTCTTCTCGAGCACCTTCTGCAGGACGACCTCCAGCTCCTCCACGTCGATGGGCTTGCCCAGGTAGTCCTCGGCCCCCATCTTCATGGCCCGGACCGCGGTCTTCACCGTCCCGTAGGCGGTCATGAGGATGACCATGGTCTCGGGCCGTATCTCCTTGATGCGGGCCAGCAGCTCGAGACCGTCCATCCCGGGCATGCGCAGGTCGGTGAGGACCACGTCCGCGTCCGTGGTCTCCAGCAGGGCCAGGCCCGACTTCGCGTCGTGCGCGCGGGAGACCTCGTAACCGTCCTCGCCTAGCAGCGTCTCCAGCGCCGCCGCCGCGTTGACCTCGTCGTCGATGACGACCAGGCGACCTTTCTCGCTCACGATGGCCCTCCCTCTCGCGCACCGGCCCCAGGCATCGGCAGCCGGACGGTGAACGCCGCGCCCTCGCCGGGCGGGCTGGAGGCGATGATCTCGCCTCCGTGCTGCAGCACGATCTGCTGGACGATCGACAGGCCGAGGCCCGTCCCTTTGGGCTTGGTGGTCACGAAGAGCTGGAAGACGTCCACGCCTTCCGGCAGTCCGGGTCCGGTGTCGCGCACCGCGAGCTGCACCTGGCCGTCCACGAGCCCGGTCTCGACGGTGACGGTGCCCCCGGCGGGCATGGCTTCCACCGCGTTGCGCACCAGGTTGATCACGACCTGCTTGACCTTCTCCGCGTCCATGCGGAAGTGGGGCAGCGGCTCGCCCGCGGAGAGCCGGCGCAGGTCCGCTCCGGCGGCGGCGGCCTCCGGCTGCAGCAGCCGCAGCACCTCGTCCACGAGCTGGTCGAGGTCGGCGAGGTGGTCCTGCATGCGGTCGGTGCGCGAGAAGAGCAGGAAGTCTCCCACCAGCCCGTCGAGCCGGCGGATCTCCTCGCGGATGGTATCCGCCAGCTCGCGCATCTCCTTGCCCACCGCCGGGTCCAGGCGCGCGATGCGGCGCTCGAGCAGCGACACCTGGAGGGCGATCGAGTTGAGGGGGTTGCGCACCTCGTGGGCCAGGCCGGAGGCGAACGTCCCCAGCACGGCCATCTTCTCGCTGAGCAGGATCCGCTGTTGCGCCTCCTTGAGCTCGCGGTACGCGCGCCGGCTCTCCTCGAACAGGTGGGCGTTGTCGAGGGCCACCGCGGCCTGCGCCGCGAAGGCCTCGGCCAGCGCCATCTCGTCCTCGCTCCAGTGGTGCGTGGCGGTCGAGGTGAGGATGAGGAGGCCGAAGGTGCGCTGCGGCGTGGCCAGCGCGGCCACCACGCCCGAGCTGGCCTGCCAGCGGCGGGCGAGCGCGCGGTTGACGCGCGCGTCGGTGGCCCAGTCCTCCACGAAGAACGCGCGCCGCTCCTCGAGCGCGCGGAGTTGGAGGCGGGCATCCATGCTCGGAAGGTCCAGCACCTGGTTCGGCTTCAGCTCGGCGTGGGCGAGCCCGCCCAGGTAGGCCACCTGCATCCGGGACGGGTGGGAGCCGAGCAGGATGATCACGCGGTCGGCGCCGAGCACTTCGCGCGCGGTGTCGCCCACCGCCTTGAGCACGGCCGCGGGCTCCAGCGAGCCGCCCATGGCCTTGCTCACCGCGGCCAGGGCGCGGGCCTCCTGGTTGCGCAGCCGCTCCGCCTCGCGATGGCGTCCGCGCTCCACGGCCAGCCCGATCTGGTGCCCGAGCGTCTCCAGGAACCTGAGCTGCTCTTCCGTGAACTGCTCGCCCGGGCGCGCCGCCACGTTGAGCACGCCGCGGACGGTCCCCTCGAACTTGAGCGGGATGCAGGCGTGCGCCACCGGCGCCTCGAGCCCCTCGACGATGTCCGGCATGCGCGGGCACTGCGTGGTGTTGCGCGCCTGCATCCGGTGCCCGCTCCAGAAGACCTCGGGACACAGGCACTCGCCGAGACCCTGCGTCCGGACCTCCTCGAGATAGGCGGGCGAGACGCCGCGCGCGGCGGCCAGCCGCAGCGTCCTCTCGCGGTCGTCCCCGGTGAAGATCCACGCGGCGGTGAGGCCCATGCGGCCGAGGATCTCGTCGAGGGCGATCTCGAGGATGGAGTTGGGGTCCTCCTCGCCGTGCACCCGCGCGGCGACCTGGGCGAGGATCATCAGCTCCCGCTCGCGCTGTTGGACCGCACCTTCCAGGGCGCGTACGCGCTCCTCGTAGGCCCCCTTCAAGCGCTCGTTCTCGTGCATGGGCGGCATCGTAGCAAGCCACGCAATCTCTTCGCCAGGGGGCTCTCCAGGCAGTGTGCCCGGTAAGACACTGCAATTACAGGGTCTTCGGGTGAGACGGTGCCGAGCGGCTGCCCGCTCTGGCCGCAATACGTGCGAAAGCCAGTATGGTTCGCGCAGATGCTGCGCCCTTCCTT
>DATKEG010000151.1:0-3187 GCA_035544515.1 Vicinamibacteria bacterium
GACGCTGGACGGATTGCTCGCCGAGGTCCTGCCGGCCGAGCGCATCCTGCGCCAGCACGCCCTCCCGTCGGCCGGCACGATCGTCGACTTCGCGATACGCGCCGCCGACGACCGCCTCATCTGCATCGACAGCAAGTTCCCGCTGGAGTCCTTCCAGCGCCTCGTCGAGGCGCGCGAGGCCGGCGCGGACCGCGACGCCGAGGGGGCCGCGCGGCGCGCCCTGCGGTCGGCCGTGCGCGGGCGCGTGGACGAGATCGCCGAGCGCTACATCCGCCCCGCCGACGGCACGCTCGACTTCGCCTTCATGTTCGTCCCCTCGGAGGCGATCTACTACGAGCTGGCGGTGCGCGAGGCCGACGGCGGGCGCTTCCTGGCGTACGCGCGTGAGCGCCGCGTCGTGCCGTGCTCACCCAACACCCTCTACGCCTACCTCCAGGCCGTGCTGCTGGGCCTCAAGGGGGTGCGGGTGGCCGAGCACGCCCGCGTCCTCCACCGCACCCTTGAGCACCTGCACGGGGACGTGGCGCGGGCGCGCGAGGTGTTCGGCAGGTCCGCCCGCCAGTTCGAGCACGCGGGCCGCAACCTGGACGAGGTGGGCACGGCGCTGGGCGAGATCGAGCGGCGGCTGGCGGCGAGCCTGGCGCTGGAAGGTGGGAGGCGGGGCATCGATGAGTTGTCGGAGGAGCACGAGTCGCCGCGGGTTGATGGGCCGCCCGGGGTTGATGGGCCGGCCGGGGTTGATGGGCCGCAGTCCGACGATGACGGCTCACCGGACAGGCACGGGCCGCCGGAGGAGGACGAGTCGTCGGAGGAGGGCGAGTCGTCGGAGGAGGGCGAGTCGTCTGGGGAGGACGTCCGCCTCTACTGAGCGAGCCGGCCCGACACAAAAAGCTTGACAGCTTTCGCGAGGCCGGATCGGCGAGACGCCGGCTACCCCCACCGGGTCGCCGCGGAACCCCGCCGTTCTCCCTTCAAGACTCGTGACGCGGCCGGCGAACCGTTTTTCGTCCCTACACCCTCACGTCGGGCCGCCAGCGGCCACCGAAGAGGTCCCGAAACTGGCCGTTATATTGGAGGGGTGACGGCCGGCTTCCGGGGATCGACTCCCGGCTGTCCGCCGAGCTCACTTCACGGGAGAGGGTGGTCCTCCATGACTCCGTACACAATCGCCGCGCCGGCCCGCGCCGAGCGCCTCTCCGCCCCTGGGCCCGGCGCGCCGGCGGACGTAGACGCGCTGGGCGACGAGATCGCACGACTCTCGGCCCACATGCACGCCGCCGAGTACCGCCTGCTGACGCTGCTGCGCGTGTTCGACGAGCGAGAGGGTTGGGGCGCGGGCGGCTTCCGCTCGTGCGCGCACTGGCTATCGTGGCGGACGGGCCTGTCACCGGGGCCCGCGCGTGAGAAGGTGCGCGTCGCTCGCGCGCTGGCCCACCTGCCCCTGATCGGCGCCCGCATGGAGCGTGGCCAGTTCTCCTACTCGAAGGTCCGGGCGCTGACCCGCGTCGCGACGTCCGAGAACCAGGCCGAGCTGATCCACTTCGCCGAGCACGCCACCGTCGCGCAGGTCGAGCGCCTGGTGCGCGGCTGGCGCCGGGTCGACGAACTGGAGGCGCGGGCCGAGGAGCCGCGCCACGCGCGGCGCTCGCTCGGCGTCTTTCCGGACGAGGACGGCATGTACGTCGTCCGCGGCCGGCTCGACCCGGAGGTGGGGAGCCTGCTGATGAAGGCGCTCGAGGTCGCCGGCCGGGAGCTGTACAGGTCCGACCCGGACGCGTCGGCGGCGCAGCGAAGGGCCGACGCGCTGGGCGAGATCCTGCGGCGCGGCGGCGCGCCGGCGGTGCACGCCCTGCTCCACGTCACCCGCGACGGTGGAGCCCACACCGAGGAGGGCGTGCGCGTTTCAGCTGAAACGTCCGAGCGGTTGACCTGCGACGCCCACGTGACCGAGGTCGAGCGGGGAGCGAGCGGGGAAGGGGCCGTAGGCGCGCCGGATGCCGGGGCGAACGAGGCGCCGGACGTGGCTCGCCTCGGGGCGAATGAGGCGCCGGACGCTGGCCGCCTCGGGCGGAACGACGTCCTGGACGTGGGCCGCAGGAGGCGGACCGTGCCCGCACGCATGCGGAGGGCGCTGGAGGTGAGGGACGGGGGCCGGTGTCGGTTCCCGGGGTGCGAATCGAGGCGGTGCGACGCGCACCACGTGCGGCATTGGTCGCGCGGCGGGGAGACGAACCTGGAGAACCTGGTGCTGCTGTGCCGCTTCCATCACCGGCTCGTGCACGAGGGCAGGTACCGTGTGGAGTTGCGGCGGAGGGGTGGGGACGGCGGGGACGGTCGATGCGTCACGACGGTGCGGTTTCGGCGGCCCGACGGGAGGGAGGTTCCCGACCATCCCCGGATCGATCCGGTGGGCGAGCACGCGCTGGAGCGCTGGCATGCCCAGGGAGGGATCGACCATAAGACCACCCTCGTTCGGGGCATGGGTGGACCGGTCGATTACGGCTGGGCGCTGGAGGCGCTGCGGGCGTCGTGAGAGCTACGCGCGCCGGCTCCGGCCCCCGCTGGACCGCCCGGGGCGCCGCGGCTCCGCGCCCTTCGCCTCCTCCGGTGGCTCGACCCCCCGCTGCGTCGGCGTGCCCCGACGAGGCCAGGTTAGCTTGAGCGCGTCGGCGGCACGCCCCGTCGGGTAGCGCGCCCCCAGCCCCCAGCCCTACGCCCCGCCCGCCTCCAGCGGCACCTTCTCTCCCCCGCCGTCGCCGGCCTCCCGCGACGGCTCCGCGGCCCCGCCGCCGTCCTCCGCCGAGGTCTCCGCAACGGCGCGCGCCACCTCGAAGCCGATGCGCCGCGTACCCAGCGGGCTCTCGCGCTTGAGGGTGTCCAAAATCTGCTGGTACTCGGCCTCCATCTCCGGCGTGACCGAAGCGCGCGTGGCCTCCAGAGCCCGGCGGAAGAGCGGCATCGGCACCTCCTGCGTCTCCAGGTCCTCGCGCAGCGCCTCGAGCCCCGCGCGGCGGACCAGGTCCTCCAGGTCGGCGCCGGTGTAGCGCTCGGTCTCGCGCGCCAGCGCGTCCAGGTTCACGTCCGGGCCCAGCGGCATGTCCGCGGTGTGGATGCCGAGGATGCGCCGGCGGCCCTCCTCGTCGGGGACCGGCACGTAGATGAGCTCGTCGAAGCGTCCCGGCCGGAG
>DATKEG010000152.1:0-4207 GCA_035544515.1 Vicinamibacteria bacterium
CGGCGGGCTCCGGCCAGCGGCATCGTGCGCACGGCCCTCTGCCTCGAGCCGCGCGGCGGGGTGCTGCACGTGTTCATGCCTCCTCTCGCCCTCCTCGAGGACTACCTGGCCCTCGTGGCCGCGGTGGAGGCCACGGCGGCGGAGCTCGCCATGCCCGTGCGGCTCGAGGGCTACCCGCCCCCCGCCGATCCCCGGCTGACCGGCTTTCTCATCACCCCTGACCCCGGCGTGATCGAGGTCAACATCCATCCCGCGGCGAGCTGGGACCAGCTCGTCGAGCAGACTACCACCCTGTACGCCGAGGCCCGGGAGGCGGGGCTCATCCCAGAGAAGTTCATGGTCGACGGCCGGCACACCGGCACGGGGGGCGGCAACCACTTCGTCCTCGGCGGCGCCGCCGCGGCCGACAGCCCCTTCCTGCGCCGGCCCGATCTGGTGAGGAGCCTTCTCTCCTACTGGCACAACCACCCGGCCCTCTCCTACTTGTTCTCCGGGCTCTTCATCGGCCCCACGAGCCAGGCGCCGCGGGTCGACGAGGCGCGCCACGACAGCGTGTACGAGCTCGAGATCGCGTTCGCCCAGACGCCAGCCGGCTCCGACCGCACCGCGCCCTGGCTCGTGGACCGGCTGTTCCGCAACCTTCTCGTCGACGTGACCGGCAACACCCACCGCGCGGAGTTCTGCATCGACAAGATGTTCTCCCCCGACACTGCGGCGGGGCGGCGCGGGCTGCTCGAGATGCGCGCGTTCGAGATGCCGCCCCACGCGCGTATGAGCCTCGCCCAGCAGCTCCTGCTCCGCGCCCTCGTGGCCCGCTTCTGGCGCGATCCGTACCGCGCGCGGCTCGTCCGCTGGGGCACCGAGCTGCACGACCGGTTCATGCTGCCCCACTTCGTGTGGCTCGACTTCGAGGACGTGCTGGACGAGACGCGGAGCGCTGGCTACACCGTGGATCCCGCCTGGTTCGCCCCGCACTTCGAGTTCCGCTTCCCGCTCTACGGCGAGGTCGGGGCCCGGGGGATCCGCCTCGCGCTGCGCCACGCCCTCGAGCCGTGGCACGTGCTCGGCGAGGAAGGCGGAGGCGGCAGCACCGTGCGCTACGTCGACTCGTCGCTCGAGCGGCTCCAGGTCCTGGTGAGCGGGCTGACCGGCGAGCGGTACGCCGTGACCTGCAACGGCCGCGCGCTGCCACTCGTCCCCACCGGGGTCAACGGAGAGTCGGTGGCCGGCGTCCGGTACCGGGCGTGGCAGCCCGCCGCCTGCCTGCACCCGACGATCCCCGTCCACACGCCCCTCACCTTCGACATCGTGGACACGTGGATGCAGCGCTCGCTCGGGGGCTGTCAGTACCACGTGATGCACCCGGGGGGCCGGAGCTACGAGCAGTTCCCGGTCAACAGCTACGAGGCGGAGAGCCGGCGACTGGCCCGGTTCGTGCCCCGGGACCACACGCCCGGGCGACTCGCCGTGCCGCGGCCGGAGCGGAGCCGGGAGTTCCCCTGTACCCTCGATCTGCGGACGTGACCTCCCGGCCCGATGCCCCCGCCGAATCGCACGAGCGGCCCGCGGCCGACACCGCGGCCGCGGCAGACCTCGGGGCGCTGCTGCCGCCGTACCGGGTGCCGGACGGCCACTTCGACGAGCTCCTCCAGCGCGGGCGCGCCCTCCGGCCCCACTGGCGGAGCTTCGCGGCGCATGCCGGGTCCCTGAGCGCGGCGCGCCTCGAGCGCGCGCGGACGCGGGTAGCGCGGCAGATCCACGAGAACGGCGTGACCTACACGGTCTACGCGGCGGCAACCCCCGCGCGCCCGTGGGCCCTCGACGTGCTGCCCCTGATCATCGGCTCCGCGGAGTGGGAGCCCCTGGCCCGCGGGCTGCGCCAGCGCGCGCGCCTGCTCGAGGCGATGGCGACCGACGTCTACGGACCGCAGCGCATCCTCGCCGAGGGGCTGATCCCTTCGGCTCTGATCCTCGCCCAGCCCGGATTCCTCCGGGCCTGCCACGGCGTGTCGCCGCCCCTGGGCGTGCGCCTGCACCAGATCGCCCTCGACCTCGCGCGCGGGCCGGACGGGCAGTGGTGCGTCGTGGGAACGCGCGCCCAGGCCCCGTCCGGGGCCGGCTACGCGCTCGAAAACCGGCTCACCATCTCCCGGCTGTTCCCCGAGGCATTCCGCGAGCAGCGCGTGCAAGTGCTGGCGCAGTTCTTCCGCGCGCTGCAGGACACCCTGCTCGGCGGGGCCCGTGTCGAGCCGGGCGAGACCCCGCACATCGCGCTGCTCACGCCGGGCCCCTACAGCGAGACCTACTTCGAGCACGCGTACCTGGCCCGCTATCTCGGCTTCGCTCTCGTCGAGGGCGGAGACCTCGCGGTCCGGGACGACCGCGTCTACCTCAAGACTGTGACCGGACTCCAGCGGGTGCACGCAATCCTGCGCCGCCTGGACGACACCTTCTGCGATCCGCTGGAGCTCCGCGCCGACTCCGCCCTCGGAGTGCCCGGGCTCCTGGGGGCCTGGCGGGCAGGACACGTGCTGGTGGCCAACGCATTCGGCACGGGCATCCTGGAGTCGCCGGCGCTCGCGGGCTTCCTGCCCGCGGTGTGCCAGGCGCTGCTGGGCGAAGCCCTGGTTCTGCCGTCCGTCCCCACCTGGTGGTGCGGCGAGGCGGCCGCCCTCGCCGAGGCCGGCGCGCGGATCGCCCAGATGGTCATCAAGCCGGCCTTCCCGGACGCGCGCGCGGAACCGGTATTCGGCGCGGAGCTGGACGAGGCGGGCCGCGCCCGCTGGTCGGGGCGCGTCCATGCCGCTCCCGAGCGATATGTTCTCCAGGAGTACCTCCCCCTGTCGCACGGCCCGGTGTGGCACGGCGGGCGCCTCGAGAGCCGGGCCCTGATGCTCCGGGTGTTCCTGGTCGCGGACGGCCGCGGCGACTTCCGCGTGATGCCGGGGGGGCTGGCCCGGATCGCCGGGGGCGACCGCCAGGTCGTCTCGGGGCACCGCGGCGGGAGCAGCAAGGACACCTGGGTGCTCTCCGACGCGCCGATCGAGGTCTTCTCCCTGCTGCCCGGACGCCTCGGCCCGGACGAGGTCGCACGCAGCCAGCGCATCGTGTCGAGCCGCGCCGGCGAGAATCTCTTCTGGCTCGGGCGCTACGCCGAGCGCAGCGAGAACGATGCCCGGCTCCTGCGAGCCGTGCTCCGCCACCTGCCGGACCGCGACGCGTTCCCGCCGGCGTTGTACCGGTCCGTCGTGCGGACGTGCCAGCGGTACGGCCTGCTCCCCGCCGGCGTCCCGGGGTACGCGCGCGCGCCGCGCCGCCTCGAGGCCGACCTGGTCGCCGGCGTCTCCGGGCGGCGGCAGAGCGGTGGGCTCGCCTTCGACGTCGAGCAGACGCGGCGGGTGGCGGGCGCCGTGCGCGACCGCCTCTCCCCCGACAACTGGCGTCTCGTGAACCAGCTCTTCGAGGCGCTCGCCGAGCCGGCGGCGAGCGCCGGCCTGGCCGACCTCCTCGAGCTGGTCGACCAGGCCATCGTCACGCTCGTCGCCATCGGCGGGCTCGAGATGGAGCACATGACCCGCGACGACGGCTGGCGGTTCCTGAGCATCGGCCGCCACGTCGAGCGGTTGCACGCGGTGGCGACCACCGTGGCGGAGGTCGTCGCCTCGGAAGAGTTCGAGCAGCCCGCGCTCCTCGAGTGGCTGCTCGACCTGTCCGACAGCACCATCACCTACCGGGCCCGGTACATGCGCCAGCCCGAGTGGCTCGCGGTGGCGGACCTCCTGCTCTTCGACCGGCGCAACCCGCGCTCGGCGGCGTACCAGCTCACCAAGCTCGCCAAGCACGTGGCCCTGCTGCCCGAGGCCAACCTGCCCGATCTGATCGCCGAGGTCGCCGAGGCGCTGGCGGCGGCTCGATCCGCCGAGGCCGCGGCCGGTGCACCCGCGACCTCGCTCCGTGACGTCGGCGCGTTCCTCGCCCGGGCCGAGGCAGTGTCCCGGCGCCTGTCCGACGCGCTGACCCTGCGCTACTTCAGCCACGTGTACGAGCCGACCCAGGCCACCGCGGCCATCTAGTGTGCTGAGTCAGAAGTTCGTGCAGTCGCGGCGCCGGGTGGGGTGGGGGCCCTCCCCGCGGGACCGTATCTTCTGCGGATTGCCGGAGCCACCCACCATCCATCTCGTGGCCCGATCGAGTGCCGGCAATGCTC
>DATKEG010000153.1:0-6942 GCA_035544515.1 Vicinamibacteria bacterium
CCATCCCGACGCCAAGGTGGGCACGCACCGGCAGTCCTCCGCCTTCTACGACGTGCTGCCGCCGTCGGCCACGGCCAAGGCCCTCGAGCCGGTGGGCCAGTTCAACCGGAGCCGTGTGCTCGTACGCGGCAACCACGTCGAGCACTGGCTCAACGGCGCCAAGGTCCTCGAGTACGAGCTGGGCAGCCCCGAGCTGAAGGCGGCCATCGCGAAGAGCAAGTTCAAGGACGTGGCCGGGTTCGGCACCAAGATCCAGGGCCGGATCCTCCTCCAGGACCACGGCGACGAGGTCTGCTACCGGAACGTGAAGATCCAGGCGCCGCCGCCCGTCCGGCAGCGTGCGCGCGAGCAGGAACGCCAGCCTTGAACCGCACGCTCGTCCACGCGCTCGCCGTCTCGACCCTGCTCGCTCCGTCCGTGGTCCGCGCGCAGGTCAAGATCGAGAAGGTGGCGTGCCTCGGCCTGCCGAATTGCCAGCGCCTCGGCAACGGCACGGTCGAGGTGGTGGTCACGACGGACGTCGGCCCGCGCGTTGCGCGCTACGCGCTCGCCGGCGGCGAGAACGTCCTGGGCGAGGTGCCGGACGGGGTCACCCGGACCGCGCTCGGCGACTGGAAGGCCTGGGGCGGCCACCGCCTCTGGCACGCTCCGGAGGGCAACCCGCGCAGCTACGCGCCCGACAACGCGCCCGTGCGGTTCGACGTGACGGGTGAAGGCACGGTCCGGCTCACCCAGCCGGTCGAGGCGGGGACCGGCATACAGAAGACGATGACGGTCAAGCTCGATCCCACCGGTACCGGGGTCACGGTCACGCACGCGCTCGCCAACGGCAACCTCTGGGACGTGGAGCTGGCCCCGTGGGCCCTCACCATCATGCGCGGCGGCGGCGCGGTGATCGTCCCCCAGGAGCCCTACGGAGCGCACGCGGAGAACCTCCTGCCCGTCCGTCCCCTCGTCCTCTGGGCCTATACCGACCTGAGCGACCCGCGCTTCGCCATCGGCCCGAAGTACGTCCGGCTGCGCAGCGATCCGGCGCGCACGACGCCCCAGAAGGTCGGCATCGGCGACAAGCAGGGCTGGGCGGCCTACACCCACGGCCGAACGGTGTTCGTCAAGCGCTTCGCGCACGACCCGCGCGCGACCTACCCCGACTACGGCAGCAATGTCGAGGTGTTCACGAACGGCTCCTTCATCGAGCTGGAGACCCTCGGTCCGCTCACTCGCCTCGGTCCGGGGGAGGTCGTGGAGCACGTCGAGGAGTGGCGGCTGTTCGGCGGCGTGGACGTCGGAGAGACCGAGGCGTCCCTGGAGGCGGCGCTGGCGCCGCTTCTCGGCCCGGGTCGATGAGCCGGCGCGCCTTCCTGGCCGCGCTCGTGCCTCTGGCCGTGCGCCGTCCGCCGCGCGCGGGCGCGGCCACGACGGCGGTCTGGACGGCCACCGGCGCCGTCGCCCCGGAGGATTTGGGCACCACACTGACGCACGAGCACGTGCTCGTGGATTTCGTGGGCGCCGACAAGGTGGGCCGGCACCGTTACGACGCGGAGGACGCGTTCCGCGCCGCCTTGCCCCACCTGCGGGCGCTGAGGGCGCGCGGGTGCCGCACCCTCGTCGAGTGCACCCCGGCCTACATCGGCCGCGACCCCGCGCTCCTGCGCCGCCTGTCGGAGAAGAGCGGCCTCCACATCCTGACCAACACCGGCTACTACGGCGCGGCCAACGACAAGTTCGTCCCGCCGCACGCCTACGCCGAGACCGCCGAGCAGCTCGCCGCGCGCTGGACGGCCGAATGGACGGGCGGCATCGAGGGCACGGGGATCCGGCCCGCCTTCCTGAAGATCGGCGTGGACGGGGGGCCGCTCTCCCCCATCGATCGCAAGCTCGTGGCGGCGGGTGCGCTCTGCCACCGCCGGACGGGCCTGCGCCTGCACGTCCACACGGGAGACGGCGTCGCGGCGCAGGCGATCGTGGACCTGCTGAAGGCCGAGCGCGTCGCGCCGGACGCCTACGTCTGGGTGCACGCCCAGAACGAGAAGGACCGCGCCGTTCACCGCCGGCTCGCCTCGGAGGGCGTGTGGATCTCCCTCGACGGCGTGTCGGAGGCGAGCCTGGACGCGCACGTGGGCGGGGTGGCCGACCTCGCGCGGGCCGGCCACCTCGGCCGCGTCCTCGTCTCGCAGGACGCGGGCTGGTACCGCGTGGGCGAGCCCGGCGGGGGACGCTTCCGGCCCTACACGTTCCTGTTCGACGCGTTCCTTCCCGCCTTGCACAAGACCGGCCTGAGCGAGGCCGACACGCGCGCGCTGCTCGTGGACAACCCCGCGCGCGTACTCACGCCCATGGCCGCGACGGCTTGATGGCCGGCACGTCCCAGGGCACCCAGCCGGCCGCGCGGGGCGGCCTTCCGCCCTGGAACGTGGCGGAGCTGCCCCCTCCGCGGCCGTACACGTTCCGGAACGTGATGGCCGTGATCGGGCCGGGCGCCATCATGCTCTCCATGTCGATCGGGAGCGGCGAGTGGCACTTCGGCCCGGCCACCGTGGTGCGCTACGGCGCGGCGCTGATGTGGGTGGTCACGCTGGGCATCCTGCTGCAGCTCGTGCTCAACCTGCAGTTCATTCGCTACACGATGTACACGGGCGAGCCCGCCGCGGTCGGGTTCATGCGCACCTGGCCGGGGGCGCCCTTCTGGGCCACGGTCTACATCCTGCTCGCGCTCTCCCAGAACGGCTGGCCCGGGTGGGCCGCGCTCTCCGCCTCGAGCATCTTCTCGGTGGTGAACGGCCGCATGCCGGGTCCCGGCGACCAGGGCGCGCTGCTCGCCTTCGGCTATCTCACCTTCGGCCTGACCCTGCTCATCGTGACCTTCGGCGGCAAGATCGAGCGGACGCTGGAGTGGGTGAACTGGTTCATGGTCGCCTTCATCGTGCTCTTCCTGCTGACCGTGAACCTGCTCTTCGTTCCCTGGTCCGTGTGGTGGGAGGTGCTGCGCGGCCACGTCCAGTTCGGCTACTTCCCGCCGGGCGCGGACTGGGTGTTGATCGGCGCGCTGGCCGGCTTCGCGGGCAACGGCGGCATCGGCAACGTGGGCTCCAGCAACTACATCCGCGACAAGGGCCTGGGCATGGGATCGGTGGTCGGTTACATTCCCGCCGCCGTGGGCGGCCGCGCGGTGAAGGTCTCGCCGGTCGGCAGCGTCTTCCCCACCACGGCCGCGAACATGGGCCGGTGGCGCGCGTGGTGGCGTTACGTGCTCGCCGACCAGGTCCTGCTCTGGGCCGCGGGCTGCTTCGTGGGCATGTACCTCAACGTCGTGCTCGCCGCCGCCGTGATCCCGCCGGGCACCGACATGGCGGGGGTGGCCGCGGGATCGATGCAGGCCGACTTCCTGGGCCGGGTCGCGGGCCCGCTCGCGCGGATGCTCACGCTGCTCACGGGCTTCTGGGTCCTCTTCGGCAGCCAGCTCACGATCACCGACCTGCTCGTGCGCTTCAGCACCGACATCCTGTGGAGCGGGAGCGGCCGCGTGCGGCGCTGGGCGCGAGACGACATCCGCCGCGTGTACTACACGCTCATCGTGGCGGCGGCGGTCTGGGGCTGCGTGGCCATCAACCTGGCCCGGCCCGCGACCCTGCTCGCCATCTCCGCCAACGCGGCGGGATTCATCCTGATGGTGGCGGGGACGCACATCCTGGTCGTCAACCACCGCCTGCTGCCGCGCGAGGTGCGCGGCCCCTGGTGGGAGCGCGCGGGCGTCGGCGCCGCGGTCGTCTTCTACGCCTTCTTCTTCTGGAAGAACGTGGAGCGGCTGCTGTTCGCCTGACTCGGCCCCCCGCCGGAGCAGCCGCGGCAGAGGCCGTGGCAGAGACGCTTGACACGCTCCCCGAAGTGCTGGTAGAGTCCCGCTCAAATGAAATTGAAATTCAATTTCATTATCATCTTTGACCGGTTGAGGAGCGCGCCCGGCACCCTCCAGGCGGGGACGCGCAGAGGGGATCTCGTGGTGAGGCGACGGACGACAAAGTGGAGCATCGCGGCGCTGGTCCTGGGGCTGCTGGGAGGGTCTTCATCGGGCGGCGCGCAGGAGCCTGAGACCCCGGCCGCCGAGGTGAAGGCGGAAGAGCCGTCGCCGAAGGCGACCTTCCGGGAGCGCGTGACGGTCGTCGGCACCGCCGAGACGCTGTCCGAGATCCCCGGCTCCGCCCACCTGCTGGGGGGGGCCGATCTCGAACGCCGGAAGCGTGGCTTCGACGACATCCACCGCCTGCTCCGGCCGATTCCCGGCTTGATCATCCAGGAGGAAGACGGCTTCGGCCGCCGCCCCAACATCGGGATGCGTGGAACGGGCACCGACCGTTCATCGAGGATCGCGCTCATGGAGGACGGCGTGTTGATCGCGCCCGCGCCCTATTCCGCGCCCGCCGCCTACTACTTCCCGGTCTCGGGGCGCATGGAGAGCGTCGAGGTCCGCAAGGGATCCAGCCAGATCAAATACGGGCCCAACACCGGCGGTGGCGCGCTCAACCTCGTGTCGACGTCGATCCCGGACGCCTTCCGGCTCAGCCTCCGGGCCGAGGGCGGCCAACACGGGAGCGGCAAGGCTCATCTCTTCGTGGGAGACTCCTCGGACCACGTCGACTGGCTGATCGAGACCTACCAGGGCCGGAGCCGCGGCTTCAAGAACCTCGACGGGGGCGGCGACACGGGCTTCGCCCTCCAGGACTACGTGGGCAAGCTGCGTTTCCACACCTCCCAGGACGCCCGCGTCTACCAGCACCTCGAGATCAAGCTGGGCGCGACCGAAGAGGACTCCGACGAGACCTATCTCGGGCTTGCGGAGAACGACTTCCGGCGGGACCCCCTGCGCCGCTACGCCGCCTCCCAGCTCGACGTCTTCGAAGCCTCCCACCGCCAGTACCAGGCGCGCCATTTCGTGGTCTTCTCCCGCCGCCTCGACGTCACCACGACCGCCTGGCGGAACGACTTCGCCCGGCGCTGGTACAAGCTGGAGAGCGTGCTCGGCGCGGGTCTGTCCGGCGTGCTGGAGCGGCCGCGGAGCTTCGCCGCGCACCACGCGATCCTCGCCGGAGCGGACAGCCCGGCAAACGCCCTCGAGATCCGCAACAACAACCGCGCGTACTACGCTCAGGGTCTGCAGACCGTGCTCGGCCTGCAGGCCGGGCTGGGACCCACCCGCCACAAGGTCGAAGCCGGCGTGCGTTTCCTCCAGGACGAGGAGGACCGCTTCCAGCAGGACGACGGCTACCAGATGCTCGGCGGCCGCATGAGGCTCACCCGGGCGGGCGCTCCCGGCAGCCAGACCAATCAGGTCGTGTCGGCGTCGGCCTGGGCCTTCTTCGCCCAGGACCGCGTCGAGTGGGGACGGCTGAGCCTCGTTCCCGGCCTCCGCCTGGAGCGGATCGACCTCCGGCGTACCGACTATGCCCGGACCGATCCGGATCGTACGAGCCCCACCGCCGTGCTGGACGACGACCTCGGCGTGCTCGTCCCCGGGATCGGGGCCGGCGTGCGCATCGGCCCGAGACTCGACCTCGTGGCGGGCCTCCACAAGGGCTTCTCCCCGCCCGGGCCGGGCGCCAATCCGGAGACCAGGGCCGAGGAGAGCCTCAATTACGAGCTGGGTTTCCGAGGGCGCGCGGGCGCGTTCCGCGCGGAGGCCACCGCCTTCTTCAACGACTACGAGAACATGCTGGGCCGCGATACCCTCGCTTCCGGTGGCAGCGGGTCCGGTGACCTGTTCAACGCCGGCGAGGTGAGGGTCTCCGGCCTCGAATCCGTCATTCAATACGACCTCCGCGGCGCGTTGCGCCTTCCGGTTTCGGTGCCGGTGCAGGCGAGCTACACGTTCACCAGCGGCGAGTTCCGCAACGGCTTCCAGAGCCAATACGGGCCGTGGGGCACGGTCACGGCCGGAGACGAGTTACCCTACCTGCCCCGGCATCAGCTCTTCGCGCGCGTGGGAGTGGAGGCGCAGCGCTGGATGGCCGACTTGAGCGCCCACCACGTCGGGCGCATGCGCACGCGGGCCGGGCAGCAGGCCCTCGTGGACGCGCAGTCGACCGATGCCACCTTCGTGCTGGACCTGACGGCCGAATACGCCTTCCCGGGCAAGCGGCTCGGAGGACATCTCCGGGTCTTCGGGAGCGTCCAGAACCTCGCCGACCGCGCCTACGTGGTGGCGCGCCATCCCGCCGGCGCCCGGCCCGGCCTGCCCCGGACGATCACGGCGGGCGTGAAGCTCCTCGTAGGCCGTTAGCCGCGTCGAATCTCACCCGCCCCCTTGACAGCGATCCGTCACTTTGTCTAAGGTTCTGCCACACGGGCCGTAAGCTTCTCGCGCCGCCAGCCTCTCTCGACGAAACCCAGCCCAGGGCTGCCCTCGAGGGCGGACACCCGAAGCGAACCCCGAAAGCGGAGGGACTGATGATGCAACGATCTCTGGCTCGGATCGTCCTGCCGGCGGCCCTGGCCTGCGCCGCGCTGGCGGGCACCGCGGCGGCCCAGGCCGTCCGCGGCACGCTCCTCGGCACGGTCCAGGACTCGCAGGGGGCACCCGTGCCCGGCGTGGCCGTGACCGCGACCGAGACCCGGACCAACGCCGCCCGCTCGGTGGTCACGAATCAAAGCGGCAACTACGTCTTCGCGAACCTGCAGGACGGCCTCTATCGCGTGGAGACCACGCTCAGCGGGTTCAAGAAGTTCTCCCGCGACGGCGTCGACGTGAAGGTCAACTCCACCGTGCGCGTGGATGTCGCGCTCGAGGTCGGCGCCATGGAGGAGACGGTCGAGGTCATCCAGGAGGTGCCGCCCCTGCAGACCGACCGCGCCGACACCGGCCGCACCATCGAGGGCCGCCAGGTCACCGAGCTGCCCCTGGGCCAGGGCCGCAACTTCCAGGGCATGTGGGCCACCGTGCCCGGCACC
>DATKEG010000154.1:0-3002 GCA_035544515.1 Vicinamibacteria bacterium
CAGCCCGGCGGCGAACAGGCCGAGGACGCGCACGAGGTGCTCGCCGTGGCCGAAGAGCCGTTTCACGTGGTCACAGTACGGCCCGCTGCCGGCGAAATGAATGGATCAAACGGCCCAAAACGTCCGGGCCGATCGCCTCAGGCGGCACGCGCGCCGTCCGCGGTCGGCCACCGTGAGCGGACGCTCGCGTTCTGGGCGGCGCACCGCGCCGCCATGCACGCCCTGAAATTCGAGCGTGACCACGGCAAGGCCGCAGGCCTGTTCCGCCGGGCGCTCGCGCTCAACCCGGGTGCCCTCCTCCTGCTCGGTGAGATCGCCTTGCTGCGGGGCGACGAAGTGGCCGCCACCGAGCGCCTCGAAGCCGTCTGCCGGACGAACCCACGCGCCGCGGGCGGGCTGTTCCTGCTCGGTTATCTGCGCTGGCGGCAGGGCGATTCCGCGGGCGCACGGGACCGGCTCCGGCAGGCGCGGGCCGCGCTCGGCCCCGACTGAATGCCGGCGGGCACCACGGCCGAAGGAGCGGGCGCCTGGTTCACGACGATGCCACGATCCTGTCGGAGTTCTGGCAGGATTGGGACGGCGCGGAGGAGCCCCGAGCGGCCTTCGCCGCGCTCGCGAGGCGCGTGCCGGCCCGCGCGGCAGGGGCCCCGCGGCCGGGGACGGCCGCGCCGTACCCACCCGGCTCCGGGTCCTGAGCGACGGCGCTTTGGCGTCGGAGTCCAGCCCTGCTCCCACCCCCGCGTGGTCCGCACGGCCAGGCGGCCCGTTGTGGCACGGCGCGCGTGTTGCAGGCGCGACGCCCGAAGGGAGAGCGGATCTGATGCTGAGACAAGAGCACGAGGATCGGCACGGCACGGGCACGGGGTCGTATGCGATGAGGCTCATCGGCCGCGTGCGCAGTCCCTTCACCGCCACCCCGCAGATTCCCAAGGGCCCCGGCGCCGAGCACCGGACGGAAGGAGTCCTCGAGATCCTTCCCGAGCTGGAGGCGGGGCTCACCGACATCGAGGGCTTCTCGCACCTCTACGTGATCTGGGTCTTCGACCGCGCGGAGCCGGCGGACGCGCTGTGCGGGACGCCACCGACCGACGACCGTCCCCACGGCATCTTCGCCACGCGCGGCCCGCGGCGGCCGAACCCGATCGGGCTGACCGTCGTCGAGCTGCTCGGCCGCGAGGGTCCGCGCCTGCGCGTTCGGGGACTGGACATGCTCGACGGCACGCCGATCCTCGACGTCAAGCCGTACCTGTCGAGCATCCCTTCCGAGCGGCTGCGCCGCGGATGGCTCGCGGAGGCGGAGCGCCGTCGCGAGGCGGATTCACCGCCCCCGCGCGACGCGAAGGAGAACTGAACCGACCGGCGGCCGCGCCGGCCACATTCCTGCCCGACTAGTGGCCGGATACAGGCCGCTCCCGCGTCGATTCCGCCGGCGGCGTCGGGCTCGGCGTTGGCTTGGTCGCCGGCGGCTCGCGATACTCGGACAGCCAGGCCGGATCGACCCGCGGGGCGCCGAGCGTGCGCTTGCGGACCGGCGCGCGCCAAGGGGCCGCCGTCGGGTCCACGCGCGCCGCCCGCTCGCCCAGCGTGGCGCGTAACGTCACGCGCTCGCCACCGCGCAACACCACCACGTCGATCGTCTCGCCCGGACGGTTGTCCTGGCGCTTCAGCGCTCTTCCTAGACGAGCGGCGTCTGGCCCGGGATCGGGACCTCGAGCGGGGGCAGCTCCCGCAGCTCCATGTGCGGAGGAGTGAGGTCGAGCTTCGAGGCGTTCATGACCCAGTCCCAGCTCAGCGCGCGCCCCGTGTAGGCGCTCATCCGGCCCATGATGGCCGTCAGGCAGCTTTCCGCGACCTGCCGCCCCTCGTTCAGGGGCTTCCCGGCCTTGATGCTCGCAATGAGGTCGACGTGCTCCTGGACGTAGGGGTTGGGTGAGGACTGCTCGTTCTCGTAGGGCTTGGCCCCCTTGATGTAGGCGTCCGCGCTGTCGGTGTAGGAGAAGCCGGAAGCGCCCACCACGCGCTCCGACACGTTCTCCGCGGCCCCCGCCGTCTGCCGGCACATGCTGAGCACGCGGGCCCCGTTCGGATACTCGTATTCGACGGCGAAGTGGTCGAAGACGTTGCCGTACTGCGGCTCGGTGCGCGCCGCTCGGCCGCCCATTCCGGTGCACTTGACGGGGTGGGCGTCGAAGGCCCAGTTCATGACGTCGAGGTTGTGGACGTGCTGCTCGACGATGTGGTCCCCCGAGCACCAGCCCGTGAAGAGCCAGTTGCGGATCTGCCACTCCATGTCCGACCACTTCTTGGCGGTCCGGTCGGCCCAGTTCTGCGCGGACCGGTCGACCCAGAGGGCGCTCATGTTCCAGTAGCACTGCCCGGCCACGAGCTCACCCAGGTCGCCGCCCCGCACGCGCTTCATGATCTCGAGATAGTGGGCCTGGTGGCGGCGCTGGGTACCGGCGACGATGGCGAGCCCCTTGACCGCGGCGAGCTCCGACGTGGCGATGACGGAGCGCACGCCGACCGGGTCCACGGCCACCGGCTTCTCCGTGAAAACGTGTTTGCCGGCCTCGATCGCCGCCTCGAGGTGCGCGGGGCGGTAGAAGGGCGGAGAGGCGAGGATCACGAGGTCGACGCCCGAGGCCAGGACCTTCCGGTAGGCGTCGAAGCCGGAGAAGCAGGTCTCGCGCGTGGCGGTGATCCGGTCGGCCGCGAGCTTCTCCTTCAGCTTTCCGAGCGACCACTCCAGCTGGTCGGGGAACGCATCGCCGAGGGCGGCGATGACGACGTCGGGCGAGGCCGTGGCGCAGTTGACGGCGGCGTCGGTGCCGCGGCCGCCGCAACCGATGAGACCGACACGGATCCTCTCGGACGCGGCGGCGGCGAAGAGCCCGCTCGGGAACGCGGTGGCGAGCGAGGCGAGCGAGGCCGTCTTGATGACCTCCCGACGGGTCAGGCCGGTCGTTTCGATCCCTGTTTCGTCTTTCATGACTCTTCCCTTC
>DATKEG010000155.1:0-3851 GCA_035544515.1 Vicinamibacteria bacterium
TCCCGGACGGGGCTGCGGCCGGCCGCCGGATCGCGGGGACCGTCGGCCTGGTGGACCTTCCGGCCACCCTCCTGGAGCTGGCCGGCCTGGACCCGGCGGGCTTGGACGGCCGCTCGCTGCGGCCGGACCTGGAGCGGGGCCGGACCGAGGGGCGCCCCGTCTACGCCGAGACCCTCTTCCCGCGCTACCACTTCGGCTGGAGCGAGCTGTTCTCGGTCACCGAGCCGCGCTACCGCTACATCCGCGCGCCCCGCCCCGAGCTGTTCGACACCGCGCGGGACCCCCGCGAGACTACCAACATCGCCCCGCAACACTCCGCCACCGTCGCCGCGATGGATCGCTGGCTGCAGCAGCACGTGGGCGCCGTGCCTGCCGCCAAGGACGTCCCCGCCGAGACGCGCGAGCGGCTACAGGCGCTGGGCTACATCGGCGGAGGCTCCGGTCCTGTCCTGGGAGGCGAGCGGCCCGACCCCAAGGACAAGATTGGCTCCTACGAGGAGCTGAAGCAGGCGCTGAAGCTGCGCCAGGACGGACGCAACGCCGAAGCCGTGGAAGGGCTGCGCAAGGTCCTGGCCGACAACCCGGCCATGCTCGACGCGTGGGAGGTCCTGGGCACGACGCTGCTCCGCATGGGCCGCGTGCGGGAGGGGATCGAGGCCCTGGCCTCCGCGCTCGAGGTCGATCCCCTGCGTCCCACGACGCACACCGCGCTCGTGCGCGCCTACGCGATGGATGGCCGGCGCGACCTGGCCCGCCAGCACGCGGAGATCGCCGCGGCCAGCGACCCCGGCCAGGGTTACGAGGCCCTGGCCCAGCTCATGATGGAAGAGCAGCGGCTCGAGCTCGCCGCCGAGTTCGCCCGCAAGAGCCTGGCCGCCGATCCCCGGCGGGTCATGAGCCACTTCGTCGTGGGTGTGGCGGCCCAGGAGGCCGGACGCCATGCGGAGGCGCTCGCCGCGTACCGGCGTGCCGAGGAGGCGATGAAGGCCAGAAAGCACGCCATCCTGCGCGGGCTGCACGCCCGCATGGCCACCTGCCTCGGCCACCTGGGCCGCGAGGCGGAAGCCGAGCGGGAGTTCCTGGCCGAGCTCCAGGCCGTACCCTACTCCCGCGAGGGCCGGCAGGGCCTGGCGGCGCTGTACTGGTCCCAGGGCCGGGACGCCGAGGCGCGCGCCGTGCTCACGGGCCTGATCGAGACGGAGCCGCGTCCCACGGCCGACACGTATTGGACCGTCGTCCACACGTTCTCGGTGCTGGGCGACGTGGAGTCGGCGCGGCTTTGGGCGGCCCGGGCCCGCGGGCTGTTTCCGGACGATCCGCGGTTCCGCGGACGTACGTAGTTCGATTCGACGAAGACCCTCACCCCCGACCGGCCTCGATTTCGGCCAGCATGCGCTCGATGTCGGCGGGGAGGGCGCCCAGCGAGCTCAGCCGCTCGAGCGGGTCCCCGCCGCGATCGGGCTCGGAGAGGCCCGCTCGATCACCTGCCTCCCCCTACGACTGCGCGACCGCGCGGGCTTCGCGGCGGCAGCGCGCGGCCGCGGCCGTCTCGCCCGCCGCCTCGAATCCGGCGGCCAGGCTGAGCCAGGCCTCCGCCCGCCGCGGCCGGCGCGCGAGGGCCTCGTGCAGAGCCGCCATTCCCGGCTCCTTCCGGCCTTCAAGGATGAGCGCGTGGCCCTTCACCGCCAGCGCCCACGGGTGCACTGGGTTCAACTGCAGCGCCCGAGCGGCGGCCGACTGCGCGCCCCTCGGATCGCCCAGGCTCAGGTGCACGCGTGCCAGCTCCACCCAGCGCTGCGGGTCGCGCCCGGCCTTTGCCGCCCGCTCGAGAGGTGCTATGGCTTCCCGTGCCCGGTCCTCGGCCACCAGGAGGCGGCCGCTCGCGAGGAGCGCTTCAGAGTGGCGCGGCTCCCGCTCGAGCACGGGGTCGAGAAGCGACCGAGCCTCCTCGGTCCGTCCCAGCTCGGTCAGGGTCTCGGCCAGCGCCACCCGCGTGCGGACGTCGTCGTCGGTCGTGTGCTCGAGCGCGATACGGAGCTGCCGCTCGGACTCGCGCAGCCGGCCCAGCTCGCGCAGCAGCCGCCCGTACGACAGGCGCGTGGCCGCACGCTCGGGGTCCAGCTCGACCGCGCGGGCATAGGCGTCGGCGGCCTGCGACAGCCGCCCGGCACGGTAGGCCAGCGCGGCCACCGTCATGTGCGCGAACGGATTGCCGGGATCGAGACGAGCGATGGCCGCGGCCTCCGCCACCGCCGCCGGCAGCTCGGGGCCTCGGGCCAGGGAGGCGGCCTGCAAGCGCTCGTAGACGCGCACGTGCTGCCGGGGGTCCGGGAGGCCGGGCTCGTCGAGCGCCGCGGAGGACGCGGCGGCGCCCGCGTAGCCCAGACTGCGGAGCCGCTCCTCCTGCTCGGGGGAGAGTCTCGACGCGTGGGCGGCGTCTCCCCCGGGGCTCATGCGCCGGACGGCGGCCTCGAGCGCCGCCCGCATGTCCGTCACGCGTCTGGGCAGCTCGCGGGCAAGGTTGCGTTGTTCGCCCGGATCGGACCTGAGGTCGAACAGCTCCGGCTCGCCGCCCACGACGAGCTTGAAGTCGCCATCCGTCCAGCTCCGCAGGGCTGCCCACCGGCAGTTGAGGCGTCCGAACAGGCTCTCCGCGTAGAGCGGTTGTCGGGTGGGAGCCCCCTCGTCGAGCGCCGCCCGGAGATCGCGCCCGGGGAGCCCCGCAGGTGTCGGCATCCCCATCAGCCCGAGGACGGTCGGGAGCACGTCGACCGCGCCCACCCGCGCCCGCACCACACGGCCGGCGGGCACGCCCGGGCCGGCTGCGATGAACGGGACCCGCAGCGTCGATTCGTAGAGGAGCAGGGCATGGGTCGACTCGCCGTGCTCGCCCAGGCCCTCGCCGTGGTCGGCCAGCGCGACCACCAGCGTGCGGTCCTCCTCGCCTGACGCCCCGACGGCCTCGAGGATCCGGCCCAGTTCGGCGTCCGCGTACGCTACCTCGCCGTCGTAGGGCCGGTCCGCGAAGCGTTCCCGGAAGGGAGCCGGGGGCGTGTAGGGATCGTGCGGATCGTAGAAGTGCACCCAGAGGAAGAACGGCCCCCGGCCGGGCTTCGACAGCCACTCGAGGGCGGCGTCGGCCACCTCCCGGGCGGGCCGCTCGGCGCCCTGGCCGCCCGCCGGGCTCTCGTGGAGCTCTTCGCTGAAGTGGTCGAAGCCCTGCCCGAAGCCGAACCCCGAGGCGACCGGGAAGGCCCCGACCACGGCCGCCGTGCGATAGCCGCGGTCTCGCAGCAGGCCGGCCAGCGTCGGGTGCTGCGTGCCCAGCCGGAACGCCACGTTGTCCCTCACGCCGTGCACCGGCGGGTACTGACCGGTGAAGATGGTGGCGTGCGAGGGACCGGTGAGCGGGACGGCGGCCTGCGCGTTTTCGAAACGGACGCCCCCGGCGGCCAGGCGGTCGAGGTTCGGCGTGGCGGCCGCCGCGTAGCCGTACGCGCCCACCCGGTCGGCCCTGAGCGTGTCGATGGTGACGAGCAGGAGGTTGGGCCGTTCCGTGTGTCGGCCCAGGCGCCAGCCGGCCACGGCGACCAGGGCCACCACGACGGCGGCAGTCGCCCACCACCACGGGCGGGAGGACGGGCCCGCGGGGCGCTGCTCCCTCGTGCCGCGGCGCCGGCTCGAGCGGCGGTGTCGGGCGGCCACGTTTCAGGCGCCGGGGCGCAGGCGCCGGAGGTGGGCGACCGCCTTGTCGCGGTCCACGCCCGTCGCCAGCGGGATGTACCGCTCGAGTGCCGCGGCGGCGCGCCCACGCTCACCCCTCTTCTCGAGCGCCACGGCCAGGTTGAACC
>DATKEG010000156.1:0-41000 GCA_035544515.1 Vicinamibacteria bacterium
GGCGACCGGCGCCTGGCGGCGCTCGATCGCGTGGTCGAGCGGCACCCGTACCTCGCCGAGGGATGGCGTTTTCGCGGGGCCGCGTGGCGCGAGCGCGGCTGGGCGCGCGCGGGCGGCGCGCCGTCCCTGGCCTGGGCCGAGGCCGACCTCACGCGCGCGGTCGAGCTGCGCCCGCAGTGGGCCGAGGCGTGGGCGGACCTGGCCTGGGCGCGATACGCGCGGGGTGATGCCGCCGGCGCGCGCGCGGCCTTCGAGCGCGCCGGAACGCTCGACCCCACGCACGTGGGCATCGGACGGTCCCGGTCCGATTTCGCCGCGCGAATGGCCCGGCGCTGACCGTTTCCCCCGCGCCACCTCATGCAACCCTTTACTTGTTGACCTTAAACACCCGACCGGCTAGGATTTAGCGCCGTGCCGCCGCCCTCGGACCTCGACCGACCGGGTGATTCGAGGGAGATAAGGGTGTTTCGCCTGTTCTCCAGGCTGAACGTGGGAGGCCCCGCCGTCCACGTTATCCTGCTCACGGCGGGATTGAAGGCGCGCGGTTACTCTACGGTCCTTGCCGTAGGCAAGGAGTCCCCCCGAGAGGGCAACCTCCTCGACCTGGCCGCGGCCAAGGGGGTGGAGTGTCTTCAGCTCGGGGCGCTGGGCCGCGAGATCCGGCCGCTGGCCGACGCGCGCGCTCTCTGGCAGCTGTGGCGCCTGATCCGGCGGCAGCGGCCGCACGTGGTGCACACGCACACCGCGAAGGCGGGCCTGCTCGGCCGGGTCGCCGCGCGCCTGGCCGGCGTGCCGATCGTGGTGCACACCTACCACGGCCACGTGCTGCACGGTTATTTCGGTCCGCTCCGCACCGCCCTCTTCCGCTCCCTGGAGCGGGCGCTCGGCCGCGCCAGCGACGCGCTGGTCGCGGTCTCGCAGTCGGTGAAGGACGAGCTGGTGGGCCTCGGCGTGGCCGACGCGGCCAAGATCCGGGTGGTGCCGCTCGGCCTCGAGCTGACGCACCTCACGGGCGTCCTGCCGCGGGGAGGGCTCCGGTCGCCGTCGGGAGTCTCCGACCGGGCGCCGCTCGTGGGCATCGTGGGGCGTCTGGCGCCCATCAAGGACGTCCCGACGTTCCTGGCCGCCGCCGCCGCCGTGCGGCGCGCGGTCCCGGAGGCGCGCTTCGCCGTCGTGGGCGACGGAGAGGAGCGGGAGGCGCTCGAAGCCGAGGCGCGCCGGCGGGGCCTCGACGGCGCCGTCCACTTCCACGGCTGGCAGCGGGACATGGCGGCCGTCTACGGCGACCTCGACGTCGTGGTGAACTGCTCGCGCAACGAGGGCACGCCCGTGGCGCTGATCGAGGCGCTGGCCGCGGGACGTCCCGTGGTGGCCACGCGCGTGGGCGGCACGCCCGACCTGCTCGCCCGCGGCGAGCACGGCCTGCTCGTTCCCCCCGGCGACGCGGAGGCCCTGGCCGCGGCCATCGCCGGCGTCCTGCGCTCGCCCGAGAGCGCCCGCGCCCGCACCGCCCGCGGGCGCGCCTACGTCCTCCGGCAACACACGGCGGAGCGGCTCGTCCGCGACGTGGACGCCCTCTACCGCCAGCTCCTGCGCCGTCCGGCCGAGGCGGCCTGAGGGGATGGCGGGTGCGCTGTTGGCGGTCCTCGTCATGACGGCGGCGGCGGTGGCCACGGCCGCGCTCGTGCCCGGCAGCAGGATGCTCGCCGCCCGGCTGGGTGCGATGGACGCGCCCGGGCCGCGGAAGATCCATGCGACGCCCACGCCTCGCCTGGGCGGCGTGGCCCTCTTCGCCGGGTTCAACCTCGTGGTCTGGGCCGGCTACCTGATGCTGCCGTACCTCTCGGCGGTGGACGCCATCCAGCGGGTGTTCGGTCCGCCGTTCGCGCTCCTCCAGGAGGCGCACCGCGTGGAGGGGCAGCTCTTCGCGCTCTTCGCGGGCTCGACGCTCGTCTTCGTGGTCGGCCTCGCCGACGACCTGCTCGGCACGGACTTCCCCGTCTGGGCCAAGGTGGTGGGGCAGGCCGCGGCGGCCGTCGTGCTCATGAGCTCGGGCGTCGTGACGTCGCTCCTGCCCTTCGACTGGATGAACCAGGCGTTGACGCTCTTCTGGCTGGTCGGCATCACCAACGCGTTCAACCTGCTCGACAACATGGACGGGCTCTCCGCCGGGGTGGCCTTCGCCGCGTGCGCCGTGCTGCTCATCAACGCCTGGTCGCTGGGCGCCTTCTTCATCAGCCTGCTGCTCGTGGCCTTCATGGGCTGCCTGCTCGGGTTCCTTTTCTTCAACTTCCACCCGGCCTCGGTCTTCCTGGGCGACTGCGGGAGCCTGTTCATCGGCTACGTCCTGGCCTCGCTCACCCTGCTCGAGCGCTACGTCACGCACGCCTCGAGCACGCTCTTCCCGGTGCTGATGCCGGTGATGGTCTGCGCGGTCCCCCTCGTGGACACGGCCACGGTGGTGTTCATCCGCGTGTGGGAGCGCCGCCCCATCTACGTGGGCGACGCCCGCCACCTCTCGCACCGCCTGGTGTCGCTCGGCTTCCACCAGCGCTCGGCCGTGCTCATCCTGTACCTCTTCACCTTCAGCCTGGGGCTCGGCGCCGCTTCGCTCACGCACGCGTCGGCCGGACAGAGCTTCCTGTTGCTGCTCCAGACGCTCGGCTTCGTCACCCTCGTCCTGGTCCTGATGTTCGTGGAGCGGCGGCAGACCCGCCGCCCGAAGGCATGATCGGCCCCCTGGCCGTCCTGTTGCTGGGCGCGGCCGCGGAGAAGCCGGCGGTCGTCTCCGTGCACGCGCAGACCGTGGACCGCCGCCCCGCGGTGGAGGTGGTCACGACCTCCGCCCCGGTGCGCGTGGGCCTCGCCCGCGCCGGGACGGACGTGGTGCTGACGCTCGACGCTCGCCTGCCCCGGGACCTCGGACCGATCACGCCCATCCCGCCCCTGCGGGCGATCGACGTGCGCCGGACCGCGGCCGGCGTCGCCGTGCGGATGCGCCTGGACGGCGAGGTGCCTTACGAGGTGCGGCGGCAGGGGACGCTGCTGACCGTGCTCTTCGGGGCGGAGCCCCCGGCCGAGACCCCGTCCGAGCCAGGCGCCGACGTGCAGGCGCTCTACCGCGGCCTGATGCCGGCGCCGGGCGCCGAGTCGTCCGCCGCCGGCGACGAGGGGAGTCGGGGACCGGAGCGGGGTCATCTCGACGAAGCGGAAGGGTTCCACTTCGGTCTCCTCACGCTGCGGCCGTCGGTCTCCGGCCTGTACGTGGACGCGGAGAGCGCGCTGCTCGAGACCGCGGAGCCGCTGCCGAACCGTTACTACGAGATCCGGCCGCGCCTGGCCGGCGAGCTGCCGGTCCGCACGGGCCGGCTGCAGGCCGACTACGAGGCGCGGATGCGCCGGGGCTCGAGCTTCGCGCTCGTCGAGGACACCACGACCCACATCGCCAACGCCAGCCTCGAGCTTCCGCTCGGGCCCAGCATCGTCGCGCGCGGCGGCGGGCACTTCGCGCGCGGGCTGCTGGAAACGACCGAGGTCGATCCCGGCCGCGAGTACTTCTTTCGCCTCGGCCGCTACACGCGGTACGACGTGTCCGGCGGCCTGCGCGTCCGGACCGGCGGCCGGCTGGACCTGGACCTCGCGGGCGGCCTCTACCGCGTGGACGTGGCCGAGGACGCGGGCTTCTTCGACCACGAGATCCGGACGGCGTCCGCCGGTGTCGGGGTGGAGATCGGCCCGCGCGTCCGCGCCGTCCTCGGCTATGGCTACGAGGAGATCCCGGGCGCGGGGACGGAACGCGCCGAAGCCCGCATGCAGGCGCATGCCGGCTCGATCAGCCTGCAGGGCGAGATCCTGCCGCTGGTGACCGGCTTCGTCACCGCCGGCTACCGCGACCAGCGCAACCCCGGCGCCGGCGAGGGAGGCACGCGGTACACGGGCCTCCACGCGAGCGCGCGCGTGCTGAAGGAGTTCAGCCGCTCCACCACGCTGGCGGTCACGGCCGGCCACGGCACGTCGCCCTCGGGCTTCGAGGGGAACGGGTTCCTGGTGGCCCGCTCCGTCCTGGGCGAGCTGAACCTGGCCCTGCCCTTGTCGTTCCTCGCCCACGCCGCCGCCGGCTACCACCGCAACGACTACCGGGTGCCCTCGGCCCAGATCGGCCGGCCGCGGCAGGACCGCATCACGAGCTGGGCCGGCGGCCTCGGCCGCTCCCTCACCGACTGGGCGTTCGCCCGCGCCGACTACCGGTACGAGCGCCGGGAATCCAACCTCGACCAGTTCGACACCGACTCGCACGCGCTCTCCGTGCAGGTGGGCGTGCGCCTCTACCGGCCGCGGGTGGGGCCGTGAGGAGACGCGGGACGGCGCTGGCCGCGTGCCTGCTCGCGCTGGCCGGTGCGGCGGCGGTCGCGGACGACGCGCCGGCGAAGGGGGCGCCCCCGAAGGCCCCCCCCGCCGCGGCCCCCTCCGAGGCCCCCGCGCCGCCGGCGCCACCGGAATATCGCGTGGGCCCCGGCGACGTGCTCGAGGTCGTGGTCTTCGGCAACGACGACCTCTCGCGCAGCACCAGCGTTCAGACCGGCGGCACCATCTCGCTCGCGCTCCTCGGGGACGTCAACGTGGCCGGGCTCACCTTGTCCGAGATCAAGACCAAGCTGGTGTCGCTCCTGGCGCGCGACTTCCTGGTCAACCCGCAGGTGGACGTCAAGGTCGTGGAGTTCCAGAGCCAGTTCGTCACCCTGATCGGGGAGGTCAACAGCCCCGGCCGGAGGCCGCTGCGGGGGCGGACGCGGCTGATCGACGCGCTGGTGGAGGCGGGCGGCTTCACGCCGCGCGCCTCCGGCGAGATCGTGATCACGCGCGTGGAGGGCACGTTCGCGGGCGGGGTGACGACGCTCAGGATGCGCCTGGGCTCCGCGGCCCTCACCCCGCAGGACCAGGTGAACCTGGAGATCCCGCTGCTGAGCGGCGACATCATCACCGCTTCGCCCAAGCACTATGTTACGGTCGAGGGTGAGGTCATGCGCCCGAACCGCTACGCGCTCGAGGGCGACCTGACGGTCAGCGGGGCCGTCACGTCGGCCGGGGGACTCACGCGCTTCGGGCGCGAGAACGTGAAGGTGCGTCGCATCGACGCGCAGACCGGGCAGACCACGATCTTCGAGGTGGACCTCAAGGACGTGCGCCGGGGCAAGGTGGTCGATCCCCCGCTCCAGCCCAACGACGTCGTCTCGGTGTCGCGGCGCTTCTTCTAGGCGGCGCCATGACCAGCCTCGTGCCGCCCGCGCCGCCCGCCCCCGCCGAGAGCAGCGTGGACGTGCGCTTCTACGCCCACCTGCTCTGGCGCGGCCGCGCCCTCATCGCGACCGCGGCCGTGGTCGGCCTGGCCGTGGGCCTGCTCGTCGCCTACCTGCAGACCCCCGAGTACCGCGCCGCCGCCATGTTGCAGATCGAGCCGCCCACGCCGACCTTCCTGAGCGTCACGGACGCGCTGGTGGGCGGAGGCAACTACTGGCAGCACGCCGACTTCTACAACACGGAGTTCAAGGTCCTCCGCTCCAAGGGGATGGGCGAGAGGGCGGTTTTGGCGCTGAAGCTCGCGGACCGCGCGCCGTTCAAGGACGCCCCCGACGCGGGCGGCCTGTTCATGGGCCACGTCACGATCGACCCCGTGCCCGAGAGCCGGCTCGTGCTCCTCCAGGTGACGCACCAGGACCCCAAGGAGGCCGCGCTCTGGGCCAACACCCTGGCCGACGTGTACCTCGAGTACAGCGTGGGCAAGCGGGTGGAGTCGGCGCGCAAGGCCTACGACTGGCTGCAGGAGCGCCTGGCCGTCACGCAGCAGTCGATGCGCGACGCGCAGGACGAGCTGTTCAAGAGCTACCAGACGCAGGACCTGTTCGTGCCGGACGGCAGCATCTCCGCGGTGAGCGCGTCCATCACCAGGCTCAACGACGACTACATCGAGGCCCAGGCCCGCCGCATCTCGCTCGAGGCCGCGCTCAAGCAGGCCGACCAGATGCGCGCGCGAGGCCAGAGCCTCGACGCGGTGCCCCAGGTGGCGGTGGACGACCTCGTGGGCAGCCTCAACAGCCAGCTCGCGACGCTGAACCTCGACCTGTCGCGCCTCAAGGAGAAGTACCTCGCCGGGCATCCGGAGGTGCAGAAGGTCCAGGCCCAGGTCGACCAGATCCGCAAGGCCAAGGACGACCGCGCGGCGCAGATCGTGGCCGGGCTGCGCGCCGAGTACGCGCAGCTCCAGCGGCGCGAGGCCGAGCTGCGGGTGGCCATCGACGCCCAGAAGGCGCAGGCCGCCACCCAGAGCCGCAAGGGGGCCGAGCTCGACGCCCTGCGCAAGGAGTCCGACTCCTCCAAGAACCTCTACGAGGTCCTGCTCCAGAAGCTCAACGAGACGGACATCGCGGCCTCCATGCGCAACGACAACGTGAGCATGGTGGAGCGCGCCTCCCCTCCCCTCCACCCGGTGCGGCCGGAGAAGAAGAAGATCGCGGGCCTGGCCCTGGTCCTGGGCCTGGTGCTCGGGGTGGGGCTGGTCCTCGGCCGCGACTTCTTCGACAACACGGTGAAGGACCCGGAGGAGATGGAGCGCTACCTCCACCTCGACCTCCTGGCCGCGGTGCCCCGCTACGACGAGTCCACCGTGCACCTCGTCACCGAGGCCTACCAGAACCTGCGCACCGCGCTCATCTTCGCGCGCAAGGAGGAGACGGGCCAGGTCGTGCTGGTCACGAGCACGGCGCCGCAGGAGGGCAAGACCACCACGCTGGTGAACATCGCCAAGCTGCTGGCCTCCTCCGGCGAGAAGACGCTGGTGGTGGACTTCGACCTGCGGCGGGCCCAGCTCCACAGCCGGCTCGGCCTCACCCGCGAGCCGGGAGTCACGGGCTTCTTCGTGAAGCACGAGGACCTCGACACGCTCATCCGGCCCACCCGCGTGCCCAACCTCTTCGCGCTCACCGCCGGCCCGCTGCCGCCGAACCCGCCCGCGCTGCTGGCGCGGCGCGCGGTGGCCGACCTGTTCGACCACCTGCGCCGCCACTTCGAGTGGGTGCTGGTGGACTCGCCGCCGCTGGCGTCGGTGACGGACGCGCTGCTCGTGGCGCGGCACGCGGACATGGCGGTCTACGTCGTCCACCACAACAAGATCGACAAGCGGCTCGCCAAGCGCAGCGTCGCCGCCCTGCGCCGGGCCACGCCCAACCTGCTCGGCGCGGTGCTCAACGCCGTGGACATCAAGGCGAAGGGCTACTACTACTATTACTACCAGCAGGACACGGGCACGCCGGCCAGGAGCGCGGCGGCCGCCAAGCCCAGGGGCCCCACCCCGGTCGCCGCCCGGAAGTAGACGGCTTCAGTCTCCCGGCGGGGGCGTCGGCGTCACCGGGCTGCCCGGCGGCTGCGGCGGTATCGTGGGCGGCGGTCCCGGCGGCGTCGTGGGCGGTGGGGCGGGCGGTACCGTGGGCGGCGGTCCGGGCGGAGTCGTGACCGGTGGGACCGTGACCGGGGGCACCGTGACCGGCGGCCCGGCCGGGTCCGCCGGGCCGGGCAGCGGGACGCCCACGCCACCGGGCGGCTGTCCCGCCACGATCGGCTGTCCCGGCCCCTCCGGAACCGCGGGCTCGGCCAGGCCCGCCTCGAGCGCCTGGGGCGGCGGCAGGTCGCCGCAGGCGGTCTGCTCGAGCGGGCGGCGCCGGTCGCGGAGGAACTCCATGGCCGCGGCGGCGCGGTCGCGCGCGACCGGTCCGGGCGGCCCCGGGTCCAGCCCGAGACGGCGCAGCGTGGCGACGTGGTCGGCGGCCGCGTCCTTCTTCCGCTCGAGCCGCACGCGTCCCAGCGCCGCGCCCGGCGGGAGCGTCACCATGAACGAGTGCCGGCCCGCGGTGAACGCGGCGGTCGTGACGGGCCGCCAGGCCGGGCCGGCCGGCGCCGCCACCTGCGGGCAGAGGATGGCCTTCTGGCACGAATCGACCAGCCATCCCTGCGCGGTGTGGGCCGGGCCGAACGTGGACAGCGTGTAGAGCCCCGCCTCCGGCAGGTCCACGACCAGGAGCGCCTGCACGCCGCGCGGGCCGGCCTGCAGCCAGAGGCCGTCCTGGCCGGACTCGGCGGCGACCGTGCCCAGCGTGGGCGAGTCGGAGGTGACGCGGAAATCGGTGGCCACGAACTCGATCGCGGCCGCGGCCGGCGGCAGCTCCCACACGAGGTCGAGCGCCTGCAACGCCGTGACCGCGACGTCCTCGGAGCTGGCCACGGCCTCGTCCCGCCAGCCGCCCGCGGGCTCGATCGCGGCCAGGCAGCGGGGCGCGACCTCCACGCGCTGGAGCGCGCTGCCGGCCGGCAGCGTCAACGCCGCGCTGTAGCCGCCGGGGTCGAGGTGCGCGGTCCCCACCTCCACCCACCCCGGCACCGCCGGCGGCGCCAACGCGAACTCCCGCAGGGGCCGCACGTCGCCCAGGGGCGTGATGTCGGCCGTGCCGGGCCGCGCCGGGTCGCCCGCCATCTCCACGCGCAGGCGATAGTCGCCCGCCCGCACCACGGTGAGGGGATAGGCGACCTCCCCGGCGCCGTTCGCCGCCACCAGCTCGCGCGCGCCCGGGGGCCCCACCACGTCCACGCCGCGCGCACGCAGGTACCGGTCGGCGGGATACGTCAGGCTCCGCTTCCAGGAGAGCGTCGAGAACACGAAGCGCGCCGTCGCGTCGGCGGGCAGGTCGTCCTCGAGCTCGAGCGCGCGGAGCACCATCCGCGCCCACTCGGGATGGGTGACGGGCGCCCGGCCGACCTCGCCGTAGAGAGGGACCATCACGGCCGCCGCCACGATGGCGAGCAGGCCGGCCATCTTCAGCGTTCTCATCGTCCTCTCCCGGCGGCGACGGGTCGCCGCAGCGTCCATCCACCTTAGCGTCCCTTTTCCCGGAAGTCAAAGGGGCAGAGTGGGTTGACGGCGCTCCTGCCGCCCGGGCCGGGATGCACGGGTCGTGCCGGGCCATCGATCGGGGAGTGCGCTAGATCGCTTTACGCGAGAGGCCGGCGTGAGATGCTGGCAGTCTCCCCGGAGCAGCCACTGGACCTGCCGGATCGGGGGGTTTGCCGCACCTCTCAGGCGCGCCATGCCATTTCGAGGCGGTCAAGTCGCAAAAGCCCTGGCGGGCTCCTGGCGGGTCTCCCCCCCCGCCTGGGCGCCCACGCACGTGGAGCTCGAGGCGTTGAAGCCGCTGCTGATCGAATCGGGCACGGGCGCGCTCGGATGGCGGCGGCTGCGCCCGAGCGAAGCCGCGCGCTCGCCGGCCGGGTTCGAGCTGCAGCAGTCGTACCGGCGGCACGCCGTCCGGGCGCTGCTCCACGAGCGGCAACTGACCCGCGTCCTGGCGCGGCTGCGTGCCGCGGGCGTCCAAGCGCTGCTCGGACGGGGCTGGGCCGCCGCGAGGCACTACCCGGAGGCGGGCCTGCGTCCCTACCGCGACTTCGAGGTCTACGTGGCCGCGGGGCAACACGAGGCCGCGCGCCGGGCGCTGGAGAAGGAGGAATCGCCGGTCGTCCTCCACGTGGGATGCGCGGATCTGAACGACCGGACGTGGAGCCAGGTCGAGGAGCGGGCGCAGTCGGTACACCTCGCCGGCGGCCAGGTCCGCGTGCTCGGCGCGGAGGACCACCTGCGGCTCCTCGCGCTCCAGATGCTCCGGCGCGGCGCCTACCGCCCGCTCTGGCTCTGCGACCTCGCGGCGGTCGTCGAGACCACGCGTGGCGCCTTCGACTGGGACCGCTTCCTGAGCGGCGACCGGCGGCGGACCGATTGGAGCTGCTGCGCGCTCGTCCTCGCCCGCGACCTGATCGAGGCGGACCTCGCGGGGGCGCCGCCGCAGGTGACCTCCCGCGCGCTGCCCCACTGGCTCACCCGCTGCGTGCTGCGGCAATGGTCGCTCCCGAGCGCCGGGCCCCGGCTCCCGCGCGCACCCGCCGCGGCCAAACCCGCGCCCCCACCGCCCCCGCCGGGTGCTTGGCCCAACCCGATCGAGGCCACGATCGGGCTGGGCGGGCCGATCAACGCCATGCCCCGCCTGCCCTTCCAGCTCGCGGAATGCTTCTCGCGCACGGCGCTCCGGGCCCTGCGCCGCCCCCGCGCCGCGGCCGGATGAGCGTTTCCCGCGCCCCGCGTTCACCGTTGACAGCTCTCGCGAGGGCGCGTTAGGCTGGCCGTACCGTGAAGAACGTGGGGCGGGAGGAGAAGGAGATCTTCGCCGCCTACCTCGCCAAGAACCGCCTCAAGCGCAGCGAGCAGCGCGAGGCGATCGTCGACACCTTCCTGCGCTCGCAGAGCCACCTCTCGGTGGACGACCTCCTGCACCTGGTGCAGAAGCGGCGGGCCGACGTCGGCCGCACCACCGTGTACCGCACGCTGAAGCTGCTGCAGGCGGCGGGGCTGGCCCAGGAGCTGGAGCTGCGCGGCGAGTCGCGCTTCGAGCGCGAGCACAACCGCGCCCACCACGACCACTTCATCTGCCAGCACTGCGGCGACATCATCGAGTTCGAGAGCCCGGAGATCGAGCGCATCCAGGACGAGATCGCGAGCGGCCTCGGATTCGAGATCGAGGGACACCGCCACCAGATCTTCGGCCGGTGCCGGGCCTGCGCCGCGCGGCCGCCGCGCGCCGAAGCGCGCCGCTGAGGCTCGACCGCATCGAGGCCAGGCACGTCCGGCTGCCCCTGCGGCACCCGTTCGAGACGTCCTTCGGACGGACCACGGTCAAGGAGTTCCTGCTCGTCTCGGTGACCGCCGGAGGCGTGACCGGCCACGGCGAGTGCGTGGCCGACACCGATCCCTTCTACCTGCCGGAGACGCTCGGCACCGTCCGCCACGTGCTGCGGGAGTTCCTGGCGCCCCTGGCCTTCGCCGCGGAGCTGCGCCATCCCCGCGAGCTCGCTCCCGCACTCGCCCGCGTGCGCGGGCACGAGATGGCCAAGGCCGGCCTGGAGATGGCGGTGTGGGAGCTGTTCGCGCGGCGGGACGGCGTTCCCCTCTACCGGCTGCTCGGCGGCCGCGGCGGAGAGGTCGCGGCCGGCGTCTCCGTCGGCCTGCAGAAGGACGCCGGCGCGCTGGTGGACGAGGTGGCCGGGGAGGTGGCGGCCGGGTATCGGCGCATCAAGATCAAGATCAAGCCCGGCCAGGACCTCTCGCTGGTCGAGGCCGTGCGCGCGCGCTTCCCGGAGGTGCCGCTCATGGCCGACGCCAACGCGGCCTACACCCTGGCCGACATTCCCCTCTTCCGCGCGCTGGACGCCCACGCCTTGACCATGGTCGAGCAGCCGCTCGGCTGGGACGACATCGTGGACCACGCCACGCTCCAGCGGCAGATCCGCACGCCCGTCTGCCTGGACGAGTCCATCCGCTCGCCCGCGGACGCGCGCAAGGCGCTCGACCTCGGCGCCTGCCGCGTGGTCAACATCAAGGCCGGCCGCGTGGGCGGGTTCGCCGCGAGCCTGGCCATCCACGACCTGTGCCGCGCGCGCGACGCGCCCGTCTGGTGCGGCGGCATGCTCGAGTCCGGCATCGGCCGCCTGGCCAACGTGCACCTGCAGACCCTGCCCGGCTTCACCCTGCCCGGCGACACGTCGGCCAGCGCGCGCTACTTCGCGGAGGACCTCGTCGACCCGCCGGTCACGGTTTCGCCCGGCGGCTTCATCGCGGTGCCCGAGGGCCCGGGCATCGGCCACCGGATCGTGTGGGAGCGCGTGGAGAAGGCGACGCTCGCGCGCGAGGAGTGGCGGCGGGACTAGCCGCCCACCCCCTTGACCGGCGGTGTCCGCGCGCAGTAGTCTCTCCCCACATCGTCTAAGGGGAGATATGCCGCTCTCGCCGCTGCCGCTCATGCAAGGCACGCTCGACCTGCTGGTGCTCCGTACCCTGGCCTCCGGGCCCGAGCACGGCTATGGAGTCGCCACGCGGGTGGGCCGGTGGACGGATGGCGACCTGGCCATCGAAGATGCCGCGCTCTACCAGGCGCTGCATCGTCTCGATCGCCAGGGCCTTATCGAAGCGGAATGGCGGCCGTCGGACAACAACCGCCGCGCCCGGTACTACACCCTCACGCCCGCGGGACGGAAGCGCCTGCGCGAGCAGACCGCCCACTGGCGGCGGTACGCGCGCGCGATCGAGGCCGTCCTGGAGGGTGCCTGAGGCCAGGCGACACCCATGAGTCGACACACGGGCCGGAAGCCCTTCTGGTATCTCGGCCGCGGGCCTCGGACCGTCCGTGACGACGTCGACGAGGAGATCCGCGTCCACCTGGAGATGCGCGCCGAGGAGCTGCGGGCGGAAGGGCTGCCTCTCGCCGAGGCGCGCCGCGAAGCGCTGCGCAGGTTCGGAGACCTCGAAGCCACCCGCCGGTACTGCCGGGGTCAGGATGAGCGGAAGGAGACCGACATGCGCCGCGGGCTGATGCTCCAGGACCTGGGGCAGGACGTCCGGATTTCGCTGCGCAGCCTCCTGCGCGTGCCGGTGCTGACGCTGACGGTCCTGATCACCGTGGGTCTGGGCATCGGCGCCACGACCGTCGTCTTCAGCGCGATCAACGCGGCGCTGCTCCGGCCGCTGCCCTACGCCGAACCGGATCGGCTGGTCTGGATCTACACCGACTCGCCGCCGTTCGAGTTCCGCTTCTCGGTGGCCGATTACCTCGCCCTCGAGGCGCAGCAGACGCAGTTCGACCGGGTTGCGGGATTCACGAATCGCACCATGGCCTTCAGCGACGGTGACGCCGCCGAGCTGTTGAGCGGGCGTGTCGTGTCCTGGACGTACCTCGGCCTCCTGGGCGTCAGGCCGGCGCTCGGCCGCGACTTCACCGAGATGGATGGCCAGCCCGGCCGCCCTCCAACCGTCATGGTCAGCCATGGATTCTGGCAGCAGCGGCTCGGCGGACGCCGCGACGCGATCGGAGGGCCCATCCGGCTCGATGGCGCGGACTACACGCTCGTGGGTGTGCTTCCCCCGACCGTGGGCCCGTTGGAGCGGGGGCAGGCCTTCTTCATCGTGGCGCAGCTCGGCACGCCGCCGCGGCGCGGACCGTTTCCGTACTGGGTGCTCGGACGCCTGCGGCCGGGTGTCGATCCCTCGGCGGCCGCGAGCGAGCTGCGCGCCATCAACCGGCGTCTCTTCCCGATCTGGAGGGCCTCGTATCAGGACGAAAAGGCGACCTGGAGCCTGATGGATCTCAAGGCGCGCCTGGTGGGAGACGTCCACACGACGGCCGGACTCGCCCTGGCGGCGGTGGCCCTCGTATGGCTCATCGCCTGTGCCAATGCATCGAACCTGCTCGTGGCGCGCGTCACCAGCCGGCGGTCCGAGCTGGCGGTCCGTGCCGCCCTCGGCGCGTCGCGCGGCCGCGTGGTCCGGCATCTCCTCGTCGAGAGCGGCCTGCTCGCGGTCGGCGCGGCGGTCATCGGGTGGGCGTTCGCCTCGATCGGAATCGAGCTCATGCAAGGCGCCGGCGCGAGCTACTTCCCGCGTACCCAGGAGATCCGCTTCGATGGCCCGGTCCTCTGGGTGCTGGCCGCCGCCACCCTGGTCAGCGGCTCGATCTTCGGCCTCGTTCCCGCGCTCTACGGCACCGGTGGCGCCATCGACGAGTCCTTGCGCTCGGGCGGACGATCGGCGACGGGCAGCCTCTCCGTCCGGCGCTTCCGCCAGGTGCTCGTCGGCGGCCAGTTCGCCATCGCGACTCCGCTCCTGGTCGTGGCCGGGCTGCTCCTGGTCAGCCTCGCCGAGCTGCGGGAAGTGGACCTCGGCTTCGACGGCCGCAACATGATCACGGGCTCCCTCCGGCTGCCGGCCGCGCTCTATGAGACGCCGGCGCGCGTGACCACCTATTGGGTCGAGCTCACCCACCGTCTCGAGGCGCTGCCGGGCGTGTCCGGTGTGGCGTTCGCCGACAGCCGCCCGCCGAGCAGCGCGTTCAACATCAACAATTTCGACCTGGAGGACCTGCCCACGGCCGCGGGAGGGTCTCAACCGGCCACGCCCTGGGTCGCGGTCACGCCGGAGTACTTCCGTGTGCTCGGTCTCCCGCTCCTGGAAGGACGATTCCTCGACGAGCGCGATGGCCAGCGCCCGGCGCTCGAATCGGTGGTGGTGGATCGCGCGTGGGCGGAACGCTTCTTCCCCGGCCGGAGCGCCCTGGGCAAGCGTTTCAAGGAAGGCGGATGCACGGAGTGTCCGTGGACGACGGTGGTCGGCGTGGTCGGCGACGTCAAATACGTCGGTCTGGATCAACCCGACCAGGGAACGGTCTACGCCCCCCTGGCGGGTCAGTTGTCGAGGTTCGTCGTGCTCAGGACGAAGGGCGACCCGCTGACCATGTTGCCGTCCGTTCGGCGGCTCGCCCGTGAGCTCGATCCCACCGTGCCCCTGACCAGCGTGGCGACGATCGACGAGCTCGTCGCGCAGTCGCTGGAGGCGCCCCGCTCGCTGTCGGCGCTCGTCGCCGGTCTGGCCCTGGTCGCGCTCGTGCTCTCGGTCGTGGGCATCTACGGGGTGATGGCCTACTACGTCCAGCAGCACGCGAAAGACATCAGCATCCGGGTGGCGCTCGGCGGCAGCTCGGCGCGCGTGTTGTGGCTGGTCATCGGTCGGAGCATGACCGTGGTCCTGGGGGGCGTCGTGGCCGGCCTGCTGGCCGCGTTCGCGTCGACCCGGTTGCTGTCGAGCCTCCTGTTCAACGTCGGCGCGGCCGATGCCGCCACCTTCCTGGCCGTGAGCCTCTTCCTGCTCGCGGTGGCGCTGGTCGCCTGCTTCGTGCCCGCGCGACGGGCGGCGAGCCTGCAGCCCGCGGCCATACTCAGGAACGAGTGAGAGGTCACTCGGCGGGGAAGGCGGGCGGCTAGGCCCGCAGCGCTTCCTCCGCCGCCCGGAGCAGGAACTCGCAGCCGATGGTGAGCGCCTGCTCGTCGAAGTCGAAGCGCGGGCTGTGGTGCGGCTGGTCGAAACCGCGCGCGGGGTTGGCGCCGCCCACGAACACGAAGCAGCCCGGCACCTTCTCGAAGTAGAGCGCCATGTCCTCGCCGCCCATGGTCGGCTCGGGGACCACCACACCCTCCTCGCCCACCACGCGCGCCGCCGCGCGCCGCGCCAGCTCGGCCACCCGGCCGTCGTTGACCACGGGCGGGTTGCCCGCGCGCACCTCCACCTCCGCGCGGCATTGCAGGCCGCCCGCCACCCCTTCCGCGATGCGCCGGATGCGCTCGGGCAGGGCGCGCCGCAGGTCCGCGTCGAACGTGCGGATCGTGCCCGTGAGCGTCACCTCGTCGGGGATCACGTTGAAGGCCTCGCCGCCGTGGATGGCGCCGATGGTCACCACCGCCGACTGCAGCGGGGAGACCTCGCGCGCGACCACGGCCTGCAGCGCGGTCACCACGTGGGCCGCGGCCACCACCGGGTCGGCCGCGCGCTGCGGCTGGCCGCCGTGGCCGCCGCGGCCGTGGACCACGATCTTGAGCCGGTCCACCGCGGCCATGAGCGGGCCCGCCTTCACCCCGATGGTGCCCACCGGCAGCTCGTTCCAGATGTGGAGGCCCATTACGCAGTCCACGCCCTCGAGCGCGCCGTCCGCGATCACGGCCTGCGCGCCGCCCTCGCCCTCCTCGGCGGGCTGGAACAGGAAGCGCGCGGACCCCGGCAGCCCCCGCGCGCCGGCCAGGCGCGCCGCGGTGGCCGCGATCGCCACGTGGCCGTCGTGGCCGCACGCGTGCATGACGTTCGGCACCTTCGAGGCGTAGGGCGCCGTGCTCTGCTCCTGCAGCGGGAGCGCGTCCATGTCCGCGCGCAGGAGGACGGTCCGGCCGGCCGGACCGGGGAGCGAGGCCACGAGGCCGGTGCGCGCGACCGGCCGCAGCGCGAGGCCGCTGCCCTCGAGGTACTCGGCCACGCGTTGCGGCGTGCGCTTCTCCTGCCAGGACAGCTCCGGGTGCTGGTGCAGGTCGCGGCGCAGCGCGACGAGCTCGTTCTCCAGCGCGCGCACGTCGTCGGAGATGTGGGGCATCAGGGGATTGTAACCGTGCCCACGGAACGGAGGTCCCCTCCGGCTCGAGCCGGGCCGGGCCCTACGCCATGGCTCCGGCCCGCCGCAGGATCTCGACGATGCGCGCATGTCCGCGCCGGCCAGCCCAGGCCAGGGGCGTCGCCCACGGCTCGTCGTCGGCAAGGTTCGTGGGCGCGCCGCGCGACAGGAGCAGGTCCACCATGTCCGGAAGGTCGCTGCGGGCCGCCCAGGCCAGAGGTGTCGAACGATAGTCCTCGTCCCTGGCGGAAATGTCGGCCCCCGCCGCGAGCAGGATCAGGGCGCACTCCGCGCGGTTGGCGTTCGCTCGCCCCCGGCCGTCGCGGCCGCAGAGATCGTGGAGCGGCGTCGCGTGCTGCCAGTTCGGCAGGTTCGGATCCATGCCGCTCGCGAGCAGCAGGCGCAACGTCTCCGGATCGCCGAGCAGGTACCCGCGGCAGGCCGTCAGCACGTTGGGCACGCGCACGCCGGCGTCCAGCAGGCGAACGACGAGATCGCGCTTTCCCCGCGTGCACGCCGCCGCGAGCACGCCCCCGCATCCCGCGTGCGCCGAGGCCGGGTCGGCGCGAACACGGCGCATCACCTCTTCGTCCTCGTCCAGGAAGACGAGGTCGTAGGGATCGAGAATTCCTCCGCGTGCCATCAGCAGGGCGCGCAGCTCCCGCGTCCGGGCGATGTACGTGGCGTTGCCCGACGACTCGAGGTGGGCGCTCGGGTCGGCGCCGTGATCCAACAGCAGCTCCACCATCGCCCGATGGCCGGCTCGCGCCGCAAAGTACAGCGCGGCGCCCCGAGGCGCGCCGTCTTCCGGCCAGGTCGGATCGGCGCCGCGGAGCAGGAGCAGCCGCACGATCTCCTCATGGCCGAAACGGACCGCGGCCGAAAGCGCCCGCGTCCCGCCGGGGCGCGCCTGCCGGATCCGGCCGGGATCCTCGTCGAGCAGCGCCGTGACCCGCACACGATCGCCGAGCGCCGCCGCCACCGCCAGGTCGCAGGCCGCGCCCCGGGCGACCAGCAGCCGCGCGGTCTCGAGGTCGCCGCGCTTCCACAGGGCCACGTCGATCGGCTGGAAGTCGGCCGGCGCGTAGCCCGCGGCATCGCCCACACCGCGGCCGTGAAGCGCGTGGACGTCCGCGCCGCGGTCCAGGAGCAGCTCGATGGCGCGGCGAGCCGAAGCGGCGACCGCTCGATGGAGCGGCGTGCCTCCTTTACGGTCCCCAAGGTGCACGAGGTCCGGCTGCGCATCCAGCAGCCTTCGCACGCCGTCCACGTCGTCTGCCGCCGCCGCGAGATGGATCGGGGGATCGGGCGCCACCGCGCCCGCCGGTGCGGTGCGCGCTCGGCGCCCGGCGGCCGCCTCGAGCACGCGGGCGATCTCGTCGTGCCCCCGATCCCGAGCGGTGGTGAACAGATCGTCTCCGAGGATCCCTTCGCCCGCGGGATCCGCGCCGGCGTCGAGAAGAACCCGCACCGCCGCCAGGTGGCCTTCGCGCACCGCGAAGTGCAGCGGCGGCGTATACCAATACGCTTCCGACGCGAGGGTGGGATCGCGCGCGACCAGGGTGCTCAGTCCTTCCGCATCGCCGGTGGCGGCGGCCAGGATGGTCTCCCAGAGGTCGGGCCGGATGTCCGGCGGCCGGATCATCCGCACCCGGGGACGCTCGAGGTGCTTCTTGAGCTGCGACCAGCTCGCCAGGCCGTACGACCGGGCGAGCACGCGCTGCGCGTCGTGCAGCGCGAAGCGCTTCGGATCGGGCGAGTGCTCGTGTCGTCCGACCTCCGCGACCGCGCCGGGTTCGCCGGCGCGGTAGGCGGCGAGCAGGTCCTTGGCTTGTTTCCTGAGGTTCTCGAGACTGGCCCGCACGGGAAGCGCGCGGGAGGAACCGCGGACGCCGATCGGCCTGGGCATGACGACCTCCTTCACATCGTGCCCGGCGTCCGCGTCACGGGCGGAAAGAGGTCGCTACGAACGATGGCTGCGACAGCCGACGAAGGTGGGCTCGGCCCTTTCCGCGGACACGGCGGCGCCCTCCGCGCTCGGCTCGAGATTAACCCATGTGGACGGGCCACGGGAAGAAGACACTACAGAACCGACGTCCCCTCCGCCTCGAGCAGGGCCACCACCGCGCCCACGAGGTAAAGGCTGCCCGCGACCACGAGGGTGGCGTCGGGCCGGGCCAGCGCCCGCGCCCGGGCGAAGGCGCGCGCGAGGTCCCCCTCCCACTCCGCCTCTCGCCCGTGATCGCCCGCGCGCAGGGCCAGCTCCTCGGGAAAGGCGGCGCGCTCCATGGCGACGCGCGTGAGCACGACCCGCCGGGCCAGCGGGAAGAGCGTGCCCGCCATGTCCTCCACGTCCTTGTCGGCCATGGCGCCGAACAGGAGGACGAGCGGGCCGCGGCCCACGAGGTGCCCGGCGAGGGCCCGCGCTCCGGCCGCGTTGTGGGCGCCGTCGAGGAGCACGGGCGGGTCGCCCGCCACGTCCTGGAGGCGGCCCGGCCAGCGCGTCGCGGCCACGCCGTCGCGGACGGCCGCGAGGTCGACCGGCACCCCGGCCGCGCGCGCCTCCTCGAGCAGGCGGAGCGCCACGAGCAGGTTGGCTCTCTGATGAGCGCCGGGCAGCGGCCGCAAGGCGCGGTAGACGCCCGCGGGGGTGTGAACGTCGAGGCCGCCCGGACCGTCCTCGAGGCGCGCGCCGTCCTCGGCGTCGACCAGGCGCGCCCCCACCGCCCTGGCCTGCACGCCGATGGCCTCACGCGCCTCCTTCGCCATCGGCCCGAGCACGGTCACGCGACCCTGGCGCAGCACGCCGGCCTTCTCGCCCGCGATGGCGGCCAGGCTCGTGCCCAGGTACACCTGGTGGTCGAAGTCCAGGCTCACGATCGCGCTGGCCACGGGGTCGCAGACGTTGGTGGCGTCGAGGCGTCCGCCCAGGCCGACCTCCAGCACCGCCGTCCGCACGCCCTTCCGGCGGAAGTGATCGAGGGCGGCCGCGGTCAGCGCCTCGAAGTAGGTCGGCTGGTCGTGCAGGCCGCCCGCCGCCACGAGCCGCTCGGCGGCGCGGCGAACGGCGCCGACCGCCTCTTCCAGGTCCTCGCCGCCGATCTCGCGGCCGTCCGCCGTGATCCGCTCGTGCACCCGCACGAGGTGGGGGGAGGTGTAGCGGCCCGTGGCCAGGCCGGCCGCGCGCAGCACCGAGTCCGCGTACGCGGCCACCGAGCCCTTGCCGTTCGTTCCCGCCACGGTCAGCGCCGTGAACGCCCGCTCCGGGTGGCCCAGCGCCTCGACGAGCGCGCGCATGGTCTGCAGGCCGAACTTGATGCCCAGCCGGGCGCGCGCCTCCAGGTACGACTCGGCCGATGGCTCGGAAAGGCGCATTTTTGGCGCAGGCGCGAACCGCCTGCGCCCCTGCGTGCATACAATAGGGCGCCGCACCTGGGAGGGGCAAACATGGCCAGGCAGCCGCAGGTGCTGATCGTGGACGATCGGGCCGAGAACCGGGACATCCTCGAGGGGCTGCTCGAGCCCGAGGGTTACGCCGTGGCCACCGCCCGCGACGGTCAGGAGGCCGTCGATCGCGCGCTGGCCGATCCGCCGGACCTCATCCTCATGGACGTCTCCATGCCGCGCCTCGACGGGTTCGAGGCGTGCCGGCGGCTCAAGGCCGACGAGCGGACGCACCTGGTGCCGATCGTGCTCGTCACCGGCCTGGTCGCGCGCGAGGACCGCATCGCGGGCATCGCCGTGGGCTGCGACGACTTTCTCACCAAGCCCGTGGACAGCGAGCAGCTCATCGCGCGGACGCGCAGCCTGCTGCGCACCAAGTCGCTGGTGGACGAGCTGGAGCGGGCCGAGAACGTGCTCGTCAGCCTGGCCAACGCGCTCGACGCCAAGGACAACTACACGCGCGGCCACTCCGAACGCGTGGCGACGTACGCCGAGGCGCTGGGCGGCGCGGTGGGGCTCGGCCGCCTGGAGCGCCGCGACCTGAGGCGCGCGGGGCTGCTCCACGACATCGGCAAGATCGGCACCGCACTCGAGTACCTCAACAAGCCGGGCAAGCTCACGACCGAGGAGTACGAGCAGGTCAAGCTGCACCCCGTGGTGGGCTACGAGATCTGCAAGCCCCTGCGCACGATGGCCCCGCTGCTCGGCCTCATCCGCGGCCACCACGAGAGGCTCGACGGCCGCGGGTACCCCGACGAGCTGCGCGACGAGGCCATTTCGGTGCCCCTGCGCTGCCTGAGCATCGCCGACGTCTACGACGCCCTCACCTCCCAGCGCGCGTACCGCAAGGCGATGCCGCGCGACGCCGCCCTGCGCATCATGCGCGAGGAAGCCTCGGCGGGCATGTGGGACATGCGCCTGCTCGACCTGTTCGACGCCAAGGTTCCCCACCAGAGCTGACGATCGACCGTCCACGGACACGACCGACCGGTCGTGGTCCGCTCGCCTCCGGACCGTTAGGTGTGGAAAAGTGGAAGAAAGTGTGGAAGACTGCTAGCCCGCTGTGTTCAAAGGGACTTATCGCCACCGGATCGATCCCAAGGGGCGCGTCCCGGTGCCGGCGAGCTTTCGGCGCGCGCTGCCGCCCGAGGAGGGAGGGTGGCTCGTGGTCACGCTCCTCGACCAGTGCCTGGCCGCATACCCGCCTCGCGAGTGGGAGCTGCTCGAGTCACAGCTTCGGGCCCTTCCGGCCTTCAGCGCGCCCGTGAAGGCGCTCACGCGCCGGCTCACCAGCCGCGCGGCGGATTGCCGGCTGGACGTGCAGGGCCGCATCCTGCTGCCCGGCCCGTTGCGTGCGTCCGCGCGCCTGGGGCGGGAGGTGGTGGTCGCGGGCGTGCTCAACCGGTTCGAGCTGTGGGCGCCCGAGGCCTGGTCCGGCTTCCTCGAGGAGTCGGAGCGCCTGCTCGACGACGTCTCGCTGGACGTTCAGTGGCCGCGGGTGAGCCCCGTCACGCCGCCGCGTCCACAGGGGAAACCCAACCGGTAGTTCATTTTCCCCTTGACACCATGGGGTGGCCCTCCTAGACTCCTGGTGGACTTTTGTGGAAAAAAGTGGTCCGAAGTGCCCACGTCGGGTCACGGACCGTGACCGAGGCGCTCTCGCGGACGAGGGCGGCAATGCGCGGCGCGCGACAGGGAGGCCGGTCGCTCGCGGGCGACACCATGACTCTTCGCGGTAACCACCCGGCGCGGATCGACGACAAGGGGAGGATCAAGATCCCCAACGGGTTCCGCCAGCTCGTGCAGTCGCAATACGGCCCGGAGCTGTTCGTCACCAGCGTGACCGGCGAATACGTGCGCCTGTACCCGATGGCCGTGTGGCTCGAGGTGGAGCGCCGGCTCGCGCAGGTCCCGTCCGCGAACCCGTCGAAGCAGCGCTTCCTCGACCGCGTGAGCTTCTTCGGACAGACGGTGGAGATGGACAAGCAGGGCCGCGTGGTGCTCCCGCAGATCCTGAGGGAGAGCGCGGCCATGGCCGGCGAGGTCAGCGTGCTCGGCCTGCAGAACCACCTCGCGGTGTGGAACCAGAAGCGGCTGCAGGACCGGCTGTTCAAGAAGGAGCCCTTCACCGACGAGGACGGAAAGGTCCTTTCGGAGTTCGGGATTTGACGTGGGACACGGCCATCTGCCCGTGCTGCTGGAGCCCGCGCTGGAGCTGCTCGACGTGAAGCCGGGCGGCTTCTACGTGGACGGCACCGTGGGCCTCGGCGGCCATGCGTGCGAGCTGCTGTGGAGAAGCGCGCCCGGGGGCCGGCTCCTCGGCGTCGATCGCGACGCGGAGACGCTGGCGCGCGCGGGGGAGCGCCTGGCCGAGTTCGGCGGCCGCGTCCGGCTCGTGCATGCCGACTGGCGGGACCTGCCCACCTTGCTCGGCGAGGAGCGCCCGCAGGGCGTGTTGCTCGACCTGGGCGTCAGCTCCGCGCAGCTCGACACGGCCGAGCGCGGGTTCAGCTTCCGGAGCGACGGCCCGCTCGACATGCGCATGGACCGCAGCGCCGGACCCACCGCCGCCGACGTGGTGAACCGCCTGCCCGAGGACGAGCTGGCCGACCTCATCTACCGCTACGGCGAGGAGCGCGCGTCGCGCCGCATCGCGCGCGCCCTGGTGAGGGCGCGGCAGAAGGCCCACCTGCGCACCACGGGCGAGCTGGCCGCCGTGGTGCGGAGCGCGGCGGGCCGGCCGCGCGCGCGCGCCCTCGACCCGGCCACGTTGACCTTCCAGGCCCTGCGCATCTACGTGAACCGCGAGCTGGAAGGCCTGGGCTCCGCGCTCCGGGCCGTGGCGCACCGCCTCGCGCCCGGGGGCCGGCTGGCCGTGATCGCCTTCCACAGCCTGGAGGACCGCGAGGTCAAGAACGCCTTCCGCGACCTCGCGCGCGAGGGCTTCTCGCTGCTCACGAAGAAGCCCGCGCGGCCTTCCCCGGAGGAAGTGGCGAGAAACCCCCGCGCGCGCAGCGCGCGGCTGCGCGGGCTGGAGCGGGTGGCATGAGGGCGCGCGCCGAGGCGCCGCCCCTGCTCGAAGGGCTGGCCGCCCTGCCCAAGGCCATCGACAACTCGAAGGTGGTGCGCGAGCACGACCCGCGCGCCGGCCGCGAGCTGTGGCTGCTGCTGGCCGTGGTGGCGGTGCTCGTGGCCAGCTTCGTCCTGTATGCCTGGCCCAGCCTCGAGCTGCGCCAGGCCGGCCAGGCGCGCGCGCGCATGGAGCGGGAACGCGAGCGCCTCGTCGAGGAGAACCGCAAGCTCAAGCTCGAGCGCTCGACCCTGGAGAACCTGCGGCGGGTGGAGGCCATCGCCACGCGCGAGCTGGGGCTGGCCGTGCCGCCCGCGGAGAGGGTGATCGTGGTCGAGAGGCCGGCGCCGCCGCCGCCCCCGGCACGCCTGGCCAGCCAGGGCGAGGGCGGGGAGGCGCAGAACTGATGGAGCGGCCGCACCTCTCGCCCGCGGCCGCGCCGTCGCCGCGCCAGCGGCGCGTCCGCCTGCGCCTGATGCTGGTCGCCCTCTCCATCTGCCTCTGGGCCGTGGTCGTGCTGCTGCGGCTGGTGCAGCTCCAGGTCTTCGGCCGCGAGGCCTTCGCGCGCCAGGCCGCCCGGCAGAGCGAGCGCACCATCAACCTCGACCCGCGCCGCGGGCCCATCCTCGACCGCCAGCGCAAGCAGATGGCCGTCTCCGTGGACGCGGACAGCATCTACGCCGTCCCCCAGGAGGTCCGCCACCCCGCGCGCACCGCGGCCCAGCTCGCGCGCGCGCTCGAGCTCGACGCGGCGGCGCGCAAGGAGCTCCTGGCGCAGCTGCAGAGGAACCGCGCCTTCGTGTGGGTCCGCCGCAAGGTGGACCCGGTCAAGGCGCGGGCGGTGCGCGACCTGCAGCTCGACGGCATCGGCTTCCTCACCGAGAACCGGCGCTACTACCCGCGCCGCGAGCTGGCCTCGCAGGTGATGGGCTACGTCGGCCTCGACAACACGGGCATGAGCGGCATCGAGTACGCCTTCGAGGACCTGATCCGCGGCAAGGCGGCCAAGGTGACCGTGCACATCGACGCGCGCCGCCGCCCGCTGGGCTCCATCGACCGTCCCTCGACCGACGGGCACACCGTGGTGCTGACCATCGACGAGCGCATCCAGTACCTGGCCGAGCGGGAGCTGGAGAAGGCGGTGGCGGAGACGGGCGCCCAGTCGGGCCTGGCCGTGGTGATGGCGCCGCGCACGGGCGAGGTGCTGGCCCTCGCGCACCGGCCCACCTTCAACCCGAACCGCTTCGGCGCCTTCCCCAGCTCGCGCTGGCGCAACCGGGCGGTCACGGACGTGCTCGAGCCCGGGAGCGTGTTCAAGATCTTCACGGCCGCCGCCGCCCTCCAGGAGAACGTGGTGGACCCCGACGAGGTCATCGACTGCGGGCAGGGCGGGATCGAGATCGCGGGCCGCCGCATCCACGACCATCGCGTCTTCGACCGCCTCACGTTCCGCGAGGTGCTGGCCAGGTCCTCCAACGTGGGCACCATCCGCGTGGCCCAGCGCGTGGGGCGGGAGGGCTTCAACCGCTACCTGCGCGAGTTCGGGTTCGGCTCGCCCACCGGCGTCGAGCTGCCCGGCGAGTCGGCCGGGCTGCTGCGCCCGACCTCGCGCTGGAGCGCGCTCTCCCTGGCCTCCATGTCGTTCGGCCAGGAGATCGGCGTTACCGCCCTGCAGATGACCGCGGCGGTGGGCGCGGTGGCCAACGGCGGCTACCTGATGAAGCCGCTCATCGTGCGGCAGGTCGAGGACAGCGCCGGGCGCGTGGTCCGGGTGGCGCGGCCGGTGGCCGTGCGCCACGTGCTCGAGCCCGCGACCGTGGACACGATCACCGACCTGCTCGAGGGCGTGGTGCGGAACGGCACCGGCCACCGCGCGGCGGTGCCCGGCTACGTGGTGGCGGGCAAGACGGGCACCGCGCAGAAGGTGAGCCCCGGCGGCGGCTACTCGATGATCGACCACGTGGCCTCGTTCGTCGGCTTCGTGCCCGCCTCGCAGCCGGCCCTGGTCATCCTGGTCTCGCTCGACACGCCCCGCGGCGAGCGCAACCAGGGCGGGGACGTGGCCGCGCCGCTCTTCGCGCGCATCGCCGAGCAGGCGCTGCGGCACCTGGCCGTCCCGCCGGACGATCCCGAGCGCGCCCTGCGCATGGCCGCCTACCACCCGCCGGTGGCCGTTCCCGCGGCCTGGCGCGGGGAGGCCGCGCGCGTGCGGACCGTGGGCGGGCCCGCGCCCGCCGCCCCCAGCGCGGATCCGGCGCTGATGCCCGACCTGCGCGGCCGCTCCGCGCGCGAGGCGGCGACGGAGGCCGCGCGACGCGGCCTCATCGTGGAGCTGCGCGGCTCGGGGCAGGTCTACGCGCAGCAGCCCGCGCCGGGCAGCGCGCTCGAGGCCGGCCGCACGTGCGTGCTCACCCTGAGGAGGCCGGAGCGGGAGATGCCCGCTCCGGCGCCCGCGCCGTGACGCTGCGCGAGCTGGCCGCGCGCCTGCCCGGAGCCGAGGTCTCGGGCGACGCCGGCGTGTCCGTGACCGCGGTGACGCACGACTCGCGCAAGGCGGGACCGGGCACGCTCTTCGTGGCCGTGCGCGGGACGAGCACGGACGGCAACCAGTTCGTGGAGGCGGCGCGCAAGAAGGGCGCGGCGGCGGTGGCCTCCGAGGCGGAGCCCCGGCCCGGGGGACCCTGGCTACGCGTGAGCGACGCGCGCGCGGCGCTGGCCCTCCTCTCCGCCGAGGTGCTGGGCCGTCCCGCCGACGCCTTGACCCTGGTCGGCGTCACGGGCACGAACGGCAAGACGACCACGACCTACCTCATCGACGCGGCCCTGCACGCCGCCGGGAAGAAGACGGGATTGCTCGGCACGGTGGAGTACCGCATCGGCGCGCGCCTCGCCGAAGCCTCCCGCACCACGCCCGAGTCCTCGGACCTCCAGGCCCTGCTCCGGCAGATGGTGGACGAGGGCTGCTCCCACGCGGTGCTCGAGGTGTCGTCCCACTCGCTCGACCTCAAGCGCGTGCACGGCTGCCTCTTCGAGGTGGCCGTGTTCACCAACCTGACCCGGGACCACCTCGACTTCCACGGCGACATGGAAGGCTACTTCCTGGCCAAGCGCCGCCTGTTCGACACGTACCTGCGGCCGGACGGGCACGCCCTCGTCAACCTGGACGACGACCGCGCGCCCGAGCTGATCGCGGCCTCGCGGGGGCGGGTGTGGACGTATTCGCTCAACGGCGGACCCGCCGACCTGCAGGCCTCGGACATCCGCCTCTCGCTCGAGGCCACCCGTTTCCGCGCCCGGACGCCGGCGGGCGATTTCGAGGTCCGCACGCCGCTCCTCGGCCGCTTCAACGTGGAGAACGTGCTGGCCGCCCTGGGCGCCGCGCTGGCCCTGGGACTTCCCGCGGACACGGCCCTGCGCGGCATCGAGTCCGTGACCGGCGTGCCCGGCCGGCTCGAGCGCGTGCTGGCCGGCCAGGACTTCACGGTGGTGGTGGACTACGCCCACACCGACGACGCGCTCAAGAACCTGCTCGAGACCGTGCGGGAGCTGCGGCCGCGGCGGCTCATCACCGTCTTCGGCTGCGGCGGCGACCGCGACCGGACCAAGCGTCCCCTGATGGGAGCGGTGGCCGCGCGCCTCTCCGACGTGGTCGTGCTGACCTCGGACAACCCCCGCAGCGAGCCCCCCGAGGCGATACTGGAGGAGATCCAGAGGGGGATGAACGGCGGCCGCCGCGCCGAGCGGCACGTCATCGTGGATCGTCGAGAGGCCATCGTCCGCGCGCTGGAGATGGCCGGCCCCGGCGACGCCGTGGTCATCGCCGGCAAGGGACACGAGCCCTACCAGGTGCTGCGCGACCGCACCGTCCCCTTCGACGACCGGCAGATCGCGCGCGAGTTCCTCACGCGCCTGGCGCGGAGCGGGAAGGCGTGAGGGGGGCGGTCCTCGCCATGCTCGAAAAAACCCTGGACCTCGACGACGTCGTCTCCGCCACCGGCGGGCGCCTCTTCGCGCCCGCGGGGGCCCGTCCCCTGCGCCTGTCCGGGGTGTCCATCGACTCGCGCACGGTCGCGCCCGGCGAGCTGTTCGTGGCCATCAAGGGCCCGCGCTTCGACGGGCACGACTTCCTGGCGGCGGCGGCCGAAAGGGGCGCGCGCGCCGCCCTCGTGCACCGCGCCGCGCCGGCGCCCGGGGGCCTGGCCCTGGTGCAGGTCGCGGACACGACCGGCGCGCTGGCCGCCCTGGCCAGCCATCGCCGCGGGCAGGCGGCGATCCCGGTGGTGGCGGTCACGGGATCCGCGGGGAAGACCACGACCAAGGAGATGGCGGCCGCGCTCCTCGCGCGCCGCGGGCCCGTCCTCAAGACGGAGGGCAACCTCAACAACCAATACGGCCTGCCCCTCACCTTGCTGCGCCTCTCTCCCGAGCACTCTCACGCGGTGCTGGAGCTGGGCATGTCGGCGGCGGGCGAGCTGCGCGCGCTCTCGGTTCTCGCCCGTCCGGACGTGGCCATCATCACCATGGTGGCGCCCGTGCACCTCGAGTTCTTCGCGTCGGTGGACGCCATCGCCGCGGCCAAGGCGGAGATCCTGGAAGGACTGGGTCCGGGCGGCCTGGCCGTGCTCAACGCGGACGACCCCCGCGTGCGCCGCGTGGGCGAGGCCTTCCGCGCGCGCGGGGGCCAGGTGGCCTGGTTCGGCCGCGACCGCGCGTACGCGGCCTCCGCGGAGAACTGGCGCGGCACCGTCCACGGCATGCGCTTCGACCTGCGGCTCGGGGGCCGGACGCTCGACGTGGCGCTGCCGCTCCCCGGCCCCCACTTCCTGTCGAACTTCCTGGCCGCGGCCGCGGCCGCCCATCACCTGGGCGTGACCCCCGAGGAGATCGCGGAGACAGCACCTTCGATGAGGGCGGCCAGCCACCGCGGAGAGGTCCTGCGCCTGGGCCAGGGCGTGACCGTGCTCGACGACTGCTACAACTCGAACCCGGCGGCGGTGGAGGCCGCGGTGGCCGCCCTCGACATGTCGGCCCGCGGCCGGCGCGTGGCCATCCTGGGCGACATGCTCGAGCTGGGGCCCGGCGGGCCGGAGCTGCACCGCGCCACCGGCCGGGCCGTGGCGGGCCAGCTCGACGCGCTCGTGGGCGTGGGGCCGCTCGGCGCGCACTTCCTGGAGGGCGCGCGCGAGGCCGGGCTGCCCGCGGGCGCCCTCACCGCCTGCGCCGATTCGCCCGCCGCAGCCGCCGCCGTGCCGTCCCTCGTGCGCGGGGGCGACGCCGTGCTCGTGAAGGGGTCGCGCGGCGTGCGCATGGAGCAGATCGTGGACGCGCTCGTCGCCGCCTTCGGGACGGCCGGGGCCTGAGGTGCTCTATCACCTCTTCCATGCGCTGCGCTACGAGATGTCGGGCCTCAACGTGGTCCGCTACATCACCTTCCGCACCGCGGTGGCCAGCCTCACGGCGCTCTTCCTCGTGCTCCTGCTCGGGCCGTGGATGATCGAGCGGCTGCGGCGCCTGCAGGTCGCCCAATACATCCGCGAGGAGGGCCCCCAGGCCCACCGCACCAAGGCGGGCACGCCCACCATGGGCGGGCTGCTCATCCTCACCGGCATCGTGGTGCCCACGCTGCTCTGGGGCGACCTGAAGAACCGCTTCGTCTGGACCTGCATCCTCTCCACCCTCGCCTTCGGCGCGATCGGGTTCGCGGACGACTACCTGAAGGTGGTCAAGAAGCGGAACCTCGGGCTCCAGGGCCGCTACAAGATCACGGGCCAGATCGCGGTCGGGCTGCTCGTGGGCGGGTCGGTGTGGTGGTCGTCCCTCGGCGATCCCACGCACACCGCCACCCGCCTCGTGATCCCGTTCTTCAAGACCGTGATGCCCGACCTGGGCCTGCTCTACATCCTGTTCGCCATGCTCGTGCTGGTGGCGGCCAGCAACGCCGTGAACATGACGGACGGCCTCGACGGCCTGGCCATCGGGTGCACGCTCATCGCCGCCGCCGCCTTCACCGCGCTCGCCTACGTCACCGGGCACCGCGTCTTCTCCGACTACCTCGACGTGCTCTTCCTGCCGCGCGCGGGCGAGGTGACGGTGTTCTGCGGGGCGATGGTGGGCGCTTCCATGGGGTTCCTGTGGTGGAACTGCTACCCGGCGCAGATCTTCATGGGCGACGTGGGCAGCCTGAGCCTGGGCGGGGCCCTGGGCACGGTGGCCATCCTCATCAAGCACGAGCTGCTGCTCGTGACCATCGGCGGCGTCTTCGTGCTGGAGGCCCTCTCCGTGATCCTGCAGGTGGCCTCCTTCAAGCTGCGGAGGAAGCGCATCTTCCGCATGGCCCCCCTGCACCACCACTTCGAGCTGATCGGCTGGGCCGAGCCGCAGATCATCATCCGCTTCCTGATCGTGGCCTTCGTCTTCGCCCTCTTCAGCGTGACCACCCTGAAGCTCCGATGAAAACGGAACGCTCGTCGGATCGGATGGGATGAGGTCCCCATGGAGCTGGCGGGGAAGACCGTCGTGGTCGTCGGGCTGGCGCGGTCGGGGGTCGCGGCGGCGGAGTTCCTGGCCGGGCGCGGAGCGCTCGTGGTGGCCACGGACCGTAAGCCGGAGGGCGAGCTGCCGCAAGAAGCGCTGAGCCTGCGCGAGAAGGGCATGCGGCTGGAGGCGGGCGGCCACCAGGCGGCCACCTTCCGGCAGGCCGACCTGGTCGTGGTGTCCCCGGGGGTCCCGTGGAACGCCCCGGAGCTCGAGGCGGCACGGGACGCCGGCGTGCCGGTGATGGGCGAGCTGGAGCTGGGATATCGCTTCCTGAAGGGGACGGTGGTGGCGGTCACGGGCACGAAGGGGAAGTCGACGACCACGGCCGCGCTGGGGGCCATGCTCCGCGCGGCGGGCGGGGACGTGCGCGTGGGCGGAAACATCGGGACCGCCGTCACCGGCCTGGTGGAAGGCTCGACCGACGCGACCACGTTCGTGCTGGAGGTCTCGAGTTTCCAGCTCGAGGCGAGCGACGCCTTCCACCCGCGGGTGGCCGTGTTCCTCAACCTCTCCGCCGACCATCTCGACCGCCATGCCGGCTTCGAGGAGTACGCGCGGGCCAAGGCGCGCGTCTTCGCGCGGCAGGAGCCGGGCGACTGGGCGGTGGTCAACGCCGACGACCCCGGGGTGCTCGCGCTGGCCGCGCGGGCCCGGGCCCGCCGGCTCCTCTTCTCGCCCACGGGCGTGCCCGGCGACGGGGCCTTCTTCGCCGGCGGCGAGGCGCGCCTCAGACGCGATGGGCAGGTCGAGACGCTCTTCCGGAGCGACGAGGTGCGCCTGCCCGGCGCCCACCTGGCCGTGGACCTGCTCGCGGCCGCCGCCGCGGCGCGGCTCCTGGGCGCGCCCGGGGAGGCCATCGCCCGGGCGGTGCGCGCCTTCCGCGGCGTCGAGCACGTGCTCGAGCACGTGGCCGACGTCGGCGGCGTCGCCTTCTTCAACGACTCGAAGGCCACCAACGTGGACGCCGCGCTCAAGAGCCTGGAGAGCTTCGACACGCCCCTGGTCGTCATCCTGGGCGGCCGCTACAAGGGCGGCGACTTCGCGGACCTGGCCCCGGCGCTGGCCCGCCGCGGCCGGGCGGTAATGGCCATCGGGGAGACGCGCGAGCTCCTGGCGCGCGCCCTCTCCGCCACCGTGCCCGTCGTCTCCTGCGACAGCCTGCGCGCCGCCGTCCGCGGCGCGCGGGCGCACGCGCGGCCCGGGGACACCGTGCTCCTGGCCCCCGCCTGCTCCTCCTTCGACATGTTCCGCGACTACGCGGAGCGCGGCCGCGCCTTCAAGGACGAGGTCCGCCGCCTGCTCGACGAGGCGGGGCCGGGGAGCAGCCGTGGCTAAGAAGCTCGCCTCCGATTCCGTGCTCTTCGCCGTGAGCGTGATGCTCATGGGCCTCGGCCTGGTCGTGGTGTGGAGCGCGTCGTCCGCCCTGGCCCGCGAGGCCCACGGCAACGCCTACCACTTCCTCGTGCGGCAGATCGTCTGGGCCGTGCTCGGCCTGGTGGGGATGGCGGCCGCCATGCGCCTGGACTACCGGAAGCTGCGGCAGCCGGCCGTCGTCTACGCCATGGTCGTCGGCACCACGCTGCTCCTGATCCTGGCGCTGTTCATGTCGCCGGTGAACGACACGCACCGCTGGATCCGCCTCGGCGCGCTCTCCTTCCAGCCCTCGGAGCTGGCCAAGCCGGCCATCATCCTCTTCCTGGCCTACCATCTCGAGCGGCGCGGCGACCGCGTCAACGAGTTCCTGCCCTCCCTCTTCCCGGCCTTCCTGCTCCTGGGCTGGTTCGCCTTCCTGATCTACATCCAGCCCGACCTCGGCACGGCGGCCACGCTGGCCCTCATCGGCTGCGTGATGCTCTTCCTGGCCGGCGTGCGCCTGCGCTACTTCGCGGCCCTCGCCGTGCCCGGGCTCGCCGTCCTGTACCAGGCCGTGATGGTCGCCGCCTACCGCCGCGACCGCATCGAGGCCTTCCTCAACCCCTACTCCGACCCGCGCGGCAGCGGCTACCAGATCATCCAGAGCCTGATCGCGGTGGGCACCGGGGGCGTCACGGGGGCCGGGCTGATGGAGGGCCGGCAGAAGCTCTTCTACCTGCCCTACCCGTACAGCGACTTCATCTTCGCCGTGATCGGCGAGGAGCTGGGACTGATCGGCGCCGCGGCCGTGGTCGCCGGCTTCGTGCTCTTCCTGTGGCGCGGCATCCGGGCGGCCCGGCGCGCGCCGGACGACTTCGGGATGTACCTGGCCGCCGGGCTCACCCTGGCCATCGTGCTGCAGGCCTTCATCAACCTGAGCGTCGTGCTGGGGCTCCTGCCCGCCAAGGGGATCCCCCTGCCGTTCATCAGCGCGGGCGGGACGTCGCTCGTCCTGAGCCTGCTGAGCCTTGGCGTCGTCTTGAACGTCTCGCAGCATGCGGACTGAGCCATGGCAGGAACCGTGCTCATCGCGGCGGGCGGCACCGGCGGGCATCTCTACCCCGGGATCGCCGTGGCCGACGAGCTGCGCCGGCGCGATCCGCGGACCCGGGTCGTCTTCGCGGGCACGCCGCGCGGCCTGGAATCGCGCATCGTCCCCCGCGCGGGCTACGAGCTGGTCCTGCTGCCCATCCTGCCGCTCAAGGGGATCTCGCTCGCGCGCACGGCCCAGGGCCTTCTCGCCCTTCCGCGCGCCCTGTGGCAGGCCGCGGCCCTCGTGCGCCGGCATCGCCCCCGCGCGGTGCTGGGCGTGGGCGGATATGCCGGCGGCCCCGTCGTGCTCGCCGCGGCCCTGCAGCGGGTGCCGACCGTGATCCTGGAACCGAACGCGAAGCCCGGCTTCACCAACCGCGTGCTGCGGCCCTTCGTGCGCCGCTGCGCCTGCTCGTACGAGGAGGCCGCGCGCGCCTTCGGCGCCAAGGGCGTGGTCACCGGCAACCCCGTGCGCGGCGGGTTCGCCGGCCTGCCCCGCAAGGACCACCGCGAGCCCTACACGCTGCTCGTGTTCGGCGGCAGCCAGGGCTCCCGCATCCTCAACCGAGCGGTGGTCGCGGCGTTGCCGCTCCTGGCCGGAGACGCGCGCCTGCGCATCGTCCACCAGACCGGCGACGCCATGCGCGAGGAGGTGGCCTCCGCCTACGCGGCCGCGGGCCGCCAGGCGGAGGTGCTGCCCTTCCTCGAAGACATGGAGGCGCGCTTCGCGGAGGCGGACCTCGTGGTCTCGCGCAGCGGCGCGACCACCTGCGCGGAGCTGACCGCGGCCGGCAAGGCGGCCGTGCTCGTTCCCTTCGCGCAGGCGGCCGACGACCACCAGCGCGCGAACGCCCGCGCCCTGGAGAGTGCGGGGGCGGCGCGCATGGTCGAGGAGAAGGACCTCACCGGCGAGCGCCTGGCCGCGGTGGTCACGGACTGCCTCGCGGACGCCGGCCGGTTGCGCGCGATGGAGGACGCCGCGCGCGCGCTGGGCCAGGCGGACGCCGCCGCCCGCGTGGCGGACCTCCTGGAGTCCGCATGACGCCGGCAGAACGACGGGCTCTTCAACGCAGAGAACGCAGAGAAGCGCTGAGACCGCAGAAAACAGAGAGAACGGAGAGAACGGAGAGAACGGAGAGAACGGAAAGGAGCAGGGCTACGGCGAAGGCGGTGAGGGCGTTGGCGCGCGCTGTTCCCTGGATTCCTTTGCGTTCTCTGCGGACCTCTGCGTTCTCCGCGTTTCTTCCGTTTCTTCCGTTCCTTCCGTTCGTTCCGGGAGAACGTCGTGTTTAGGAAGTACCGGCACGTGCACTTCGTGGGGATCGGGGGCTCCGGGATGAGCGGCATCGCGGAGGTGCTGATCAACCTCGGCTACGCGGTGTCGGGGTCCGACCTCAAGCGCTCCGCGACCACGGACCGGCTCGTCGCCCTCGGCGCCCGCATCTTCGAGGGCCATCAGGGCGAGCACGTGGCGGGCGCGCACGTGGTGGTGGTCTCCACCGCGGTGCGGCCCGAGAACCCCGAGGTCGTGGAGGCGCGGCGCCAAGGCGTGCCCGTGATCCCGCGCGCGGAGATGCTGGCCGAGCTGATGCGCCTGAAGTACGGCGTGGCCGTGGCGGGCAGCCACGGCAAGACGACCACCACGTCCATGGTGGCGCTGGTGCTGGACCGCGGCGGCCTCGATCCCACGGTGGTGGTGGGCGGCCGCCTGGGCGTGCTGGGCTCCGGGGCGCGCCTGGGCAAGGGCGACTTCATGGTCGTGGAGGCCGACGAGTCCGACCGCTCGTTCCTGAAGCTGTCGCCCACGGTCGCGGTGGTGACCAACATCGACCGCGAGCACCTCGACACCTACCGCGACCTCCGCGACGTCCAGGACGCCTTCGTGGGCTTCGTCAACAAGGTGCCGTTCTACGGGTCGGCCGTGTTGTGCCTGGACGACCCGCCCGTGCAGGACGTGCTGCCGCGGGTCGAGCGCCGGGTGGTGACCTACGGCCTCTCCCCGCAGGCGGAGGTGTCGGCGCGCGACGTCATCCTCTCGCCCGCGGGCTCGCAGTACACGGCGACGCAAGCCGGCACGGAGCTGGGCCGCGTCGAGGTCCGGATCCCGGGCACGCACAACGCGCTCAACTCGCTCGCGGCCGTGGCGGTGGGCCTGGACCTGGGCGTGGCCTTCGAGAGCATCCAGGCCGGGCTCTCCTCGTTCACCGGCGTGGACCGGCGCTTCCAGGTGAAGGGCGAGAAGGGCGGCGTGCTGGTGGTGGACGACTACGGCCACCACCCGACCGAGATCAAGGCCACGCTCGAGGCCCTGCGCCACCGCGCCGGGTCCCGGCGCACGGTGGTGCTCTTCCAGCCGCACCGCTACACCCGGACGCAGCACCTGTGGGACGAGTTCTGCCGCGCCTTCCACCAGGCCGACGTGCTCCTCGTCGCCGACATCTACCCCGCGGGCGAGGACGCGATCCCGGGCGTCACCACCCAGGCCCTGGTGGACGCGATCGCCACGCGCGGACACCGCCAGGTCGTCCACGCGGGCGACCTGCGCGCGGCCGCCGACCGGCTCTGCGACACCGTCCGCGAGGGCGACGTGGTGCTCACGCTCGGCGCGGGCAGCGTTTTTGCGGCGGGCGAGGAGCTCTTGCGGAGACGGAACGGGTGAAGGAGCGGCGGCCGGCGGCCGAACGGCGACTCCCGCTCGGGCCTCCGCCCTCGCCCGCGCTGGACGACCCGGGCGAGACGCCGTTCCTCCGGCCGGAACGCCGGATGCGAGCGCGGCGGGCGCGGCGCGGCGCCACCTGGCGCGCGGTCGTGGCCGTGGAGATCGCCGGGGGCTGCCTGGTGGCGGCCTATCTCGCGTGGAGCGCCTACGCGAGCGTGATGGCGAGCGAGCGCCTCGAGGTGGACCGCGTGGAGGTGCGGGGCAGCCGTTTCCTGTCCGAGGGGGAGGTGCGGGAGCTGCTCGGCCCGGCGGTCGGGGAGAACATCCTGGGCCTCGACATCGAATCGCTCAAGGAGCGCCTGCAGGCTTCGCCCTGGGTGGCGGATGCCACCGTATCGCGGACGCTGCCCGACACCCTGCGCGTGGACATCCGCGAGCGGGAGCCCCTGGCCCTGGCCGAGCTCGAACGCCTCTACCTCATGGACGGCCAGGGCACGGTCATCGACCTCTACGGTCCGCGCACCGCCGGCTTCGACCTGCCCATCGTCCGCGGCCTCGTGCGCGCGTCCGGCGAGGAGCGCCGCGACCGCGCCGAGAAGGCGGGCGCCCTGCTGCGCGACCTGGGCGACCTGGCCGCGGAGATCTCGGAGGTCGAGGTCGAGGCCACGGGCGACCTCAAGGTCGTCCTGCGCGGCCAGGGCGAGCTGCTGCGGATGGGCCCACCGCCCTTCCGGCCGCGCCTGCTGACGTTCCTGGGCCTGCGCGCGGAGTTGGCCCGCCGGTGTCCGGACGCGGAGTACTTCGACCTCCGCTTCAACGACCGCATCTTCGTGAAGCACGGGACCGCCCCGCCGGGGACGGGGCGGAAGGTCGCGGCCGCCGCCGCGGTGTCGCGACCGGGGGAAGGCATGGGTACGGACGAGCCCGCGCCGGTCGGCGGGGAGAGGTAGCCATTGGCCAAGAAGAAGGAACGGTACATCGTCGGCCTCGACATCGGGACGCACAAGGTCTGCGCCATCGTGGCGGAGATCACCGAGGAGGGCCGTCTCGACGTCATCGGGATCGGCCAGGCCGAGAGCAAGGGCCTGCGCAAGGGCGTCGTCATCAACCTCGAGGCGACCGTGGACTCGATCAAGCGCGTGGTCGAGGAGGCGGAGCTGATGGCCGGGGTGGAGATCGGCAGCGCCTACGTGGGCCTGGCCGGCACGCACATCCGCGGCTTCAACTCGCGGGGCGTGATCGCGGTCTCCGGCAAGAACCGCACCATCGAGCGCGAGGACGTGCGGCGGGCCATCGAGGCGGCCAAGGCCGTCTCCATCCCCCTGGACCGCGACATCCTCCACGTCCTGCCCCAGGAGTTCGTGGTGGACGACCAGGACGGCATCGGCGACCCCACCGGCATGACGGGCACGCGCCTGGAGGTCAACGTACACGTCATCACCTGCTCGTCCACGGCCGCCCAGAACGCCATCACCTGCGTGAACCGGGCCGGCCTGGCCGTCCTGGACACGGTCCTGACCCAGCTCGCGGCCGCGGAGGCCTGCGTCACCCCCGACGAGAAGGAGCTGGGGGTGGCCCTGGTGGACCTCGGCGGCGGCACCACCGACCTGGCCATCTTCGAAAAGGGCGCGTTATGGCACACCGCCGTGTTACAGGTAGGCGGCGAGCACTTCACGAACGACGTGGCGGTGGCCTTGCGCACCCCGGTGGGCGAGGCGGAGAAGATCAAGAAGAAGCACGGCTGCGCCTTGACGTCCATGGTGCCGGAGGAGGACTCGATCGAGGTGCCGAGCGTGGGCGGCCGCAAGCCGCGGATCATGGCCCGGCAGGTGCTGGGCGACGTGGTGCAGGCCCGGGCGGAGGAGGTGTGCCAGATGGCGCTCACCGAGATCCGGCGGGCCGGTTTCGACCGCTCGCTCAACAGCGGCGTGGTGCTCACCGGCGGCGGCTCCATCCTGGAGGGCATGCCCGAGATCGCGGAGCAGATCTTCGACATGCCCGTCCGGCGGGGGACGCCCTCGGGCATCGGCGGCCTGGTGGACGTGGTGGCCAGCCCCGTCTATTCGACGGCGGTGGGACTGGTGCTCTACGGGTCGCGCAACCGGGCCTCCCTCGCGCTCGGCACGTCCCGGGCGATGGCGACAGGGACCTTCGGCAAGGTCACCGGGCGCCTGATGGGCTGGCTGTCGGATTTCTTCTAGGCGCAGGGGGGTTCAGGGGGGAGCGCGAGGGCCATCGCGGCCGAAGTTGTTCGGCGGCCCGAGCGATCCCCCCTGAGATGAAGGAGGCCGCTATGGAGAGCAAGCAGGAAGGCCCGGCGTTCCCGCCCCTGCCTATCGTCCGCCCGCGCCTGCAGGAGGCCGCGCGCCGGGGTCCCGTTCCCCTGCCCGCCGAGCCTCCCTGCGAGATGTGCGGCGCGTCCGTTATCGCGGCGCACTGCAAGCGTATCTGTCTCCGGTGCGGCTTCATGACCGGATGCTCGGAGGGTATCTAGAGTGGCAAGAGAGAAGGACGGTCCCGGCCGCATCACCGTGACGGCCGGGCGCCCGCGTCGGCCAATCGCCGTGGCCCAGGAGGGTCGATGACCATCGACAAGAACCGCATCACTTTCATCGACGACGAGACGCGCGGCGCGCGGATCAAGGTGGTCGGCGTGGGCGGCGGGGGCGGCAACGCGCTCAGCCGCATGATCGCGGCCGGGCTCCAGGGCATCGAGTTCATCGCGGTCAACACCGACATGCAGGCGCTGCGCATGAACCGGGCGCCGGTGAAGATCCAGATCGGCGGCAAGCTCACCAAGGGCCTCGGCGCCGGCGCCAACCCCGACATCGGGCGGCAGGCCGCGGTGGAGGACACGGAGAAGATCTGCGACGCCCTCGAGGGCGCGGACATGGTCTTCATCACCACCGGCCTCGGCGGGGGCACGGGCACGGGCGCCGCGCCCGTGGTCGCCTCCATCGCGGGACAGCTGGGCGGGGAGAGCGGCGGCGTGCTCACGGTGGCGGTGGTGACCCTGCCCTTCAGCCTGGAAGGCAAGCGACGGATGGGCCAGGCCCTCGACGGCCTCGCCCAGCTCAAGGAGTGCGTGGACTCGGTGATCGCCATCCCCAACGACCGGCTGCTGCAGACCGTCGCGCGCAACACGCCCGTGTCCGAGGCCTTCCGGGTGGCCGACGACGTGCTGCGCCAGGCGGTCCAGGGCATCAGCGACATCATCACCGTGCCCGGCCAGATCAACCTCGACTTCGCGGACGTGCGCGCGGTGATGAAGGGCATGGGCCAGGCGGTGATGGGCACGGGCATCGGAGAGGGCGACAACCGGGCGGTGGAAGCGGCGCAGCGCGCCGTCTCCAATCCCCTGCTCGAGGACAGCTCGATCGAGGGCGCGCGGGGGATCATCGTCAACATCACGGGCGGCCCCGACCTCGCCCTGTCCGAGGCGGCGGAGGCCACCTCGCTCATCACGAAGGTGGCCGACCCCGAGGCCAACGTCATCTACGGCATCGTCACCGACGAGTCCATGGGCCAGGCGGTCAAGGTGACGGTGATCGCCACCGGTTTCACCAAGGGCCAGCGCAAGGTCCCGTCGACGCCCGTGGACCTCTCGAACTACGTCGGATCGGGCGCCGCCCAGGCCCCCCATGCCCCCGCGGCGGAGGGCGCCGGCTTCTACCGCAAGACGCCCAACGCCAAGGCCGCGGGCGGCGGGAGCCGGATGGACCTCGACGTGCCCGCCTTCCTGCGCAAGCAGGGGAGCGGCGGGGAGTAGCGCGGGAGGCTAAACTTCCCGCGTGGCATCGGCCGAGGCTTCGCCGGCACGCGCCGCCTCGGCCGGCGGCGAGGGGCTCTTCCGGGCGCTGTGTGTCTTCCTGGCTCTCGCCCCCTGGGTGATCCTTCCGGGCAACCTCGACGCGTCGCATCGCCCGCAGGCCGCGTTCGTCCATACGGGCGCGCTGGCCCTGTTCCTGGCCGTGCTCGCCGGGCCCGTGCGCCAGCGCCGGCTGGCCGCGCTCTCCACGCCTTTCGACGCGCCGATCGTGGCCCTCCTCCTCTTCTCCGGAGCGTCGCTCTTCTGGTCGGTGAACCGGTACGAGGCCGTGCTCGCCTGGATGCACTGGAGCGCATGCGCGCTGGTGTTCTGGATGATCGCGGCGGCCCTGCGCGACGAGTCGGACGCCCGCCGGCTGCTCCAGGCGCTGTTCGTCTCGGGCGTGCTCATCTCGCTCCTGGGCCTGGTCCAGCACGCCTACGGGCTGACGCTGCTGCCGCAGGCGGAGCCGCCCGCGGCCACGTTCGTGCACAAGAACGTCGCCGCCGCCTTCGTGGTCATGACCGTGCCGCTCGGTCCCACGCTGCTCCTGCACCGCCCGCGCTCGAAGCTGCTGATCCAATACGTGGCCGCCACCGCGGTCATGGTCTCGTTCGTGGTGGTGACCTTCACGCGCTCGGCCTGGCTGGCGCTGGCGGTGCAGGCCGCCCTCTTCGCGGTGCTGCTCGCGCGCGACCGCGACCTGCGCATCCGCTGGCCGGCCCCGCGCCGCGTGATGGCGACGGCCCTGACCCTCGCCATCGTCGTCGCCTCCACCGTGACGTTCGCCGTGCTGGGCCCGAAGGGCACGGCCGCGGCCTGGGAACGCGTGGCGGAGGTGTGGCGCGCGTTCGGCGCCGACCGGGGGTCGCTCGACCCGGACGTGGAGGGCGTGCCCTACACGAGCGTCCAGCACCGCCGCGCCATCTGGCTCAACACGCTGGCCATGGCGCGCGACGCCCCGCTCCTGGGCGTGGGCCTCGGCAACCACGACGTCGTGTACCCGGCCTATGCCTGGTCGGCCGCGCCCGACCGCATCTTCGGCGAGCGGAGCCAGCTCGACTTCGCCCACAACGACTACCTGCAGACGCTCACGGAGCTGGGTGTGGTCGGCGCGGGCCTGTCCGCCTGGCTGCTCGTGGCGCTCGGGCGCACGCTCCGGCGCCTGTGGCTGCGCGAGGCGGCCGCCGACCACCGCGCGCTCGTCCTCGGCGCGGGCCTGGGCATCGTGGGGCTGCTCGTAGATGCCGCCTTCAGCTTCCCGCTGCAGCAGGCGCTCCCTCCGCTCCTCCTCATGGCCTACCTGGGCGTGCTGTCCGCCCTGCTCACCCGGTTCGGCTGGGCGGCGGGCGTTTGGCGGATCTTCCACGCGTCCGCGGGCCCCCGGCGGCTCGTGCCGCCCCTGGCCGTGGCCGTGGTGGCCGCGCTCCTCGCCCTCGCCGCGTGGTCGCATGGCCGCTGGCTCGTCGCCGACCGCCACGCCCTGCGCATGGCGCGGGCGGAGCGCCGCGCCGACTGGCCCACGGCGCTGGCCGAGGCCGCCGCCGCCCACCGCCTCGATCCCGGCCGGCGCGAGCCCCTCCTCGTCATGGGCGAAGCGCACCTGGCCACGGGCCGGGTGGGGCAGGCGCTGCCGCCCCTGCGCGAGCTGCTCGCCACGCGGCCCCACGACCTGACCGCCCTGGGCAACCTCGGCCTCGCGCTCTCCGCCCGCGGCGACGCGGCCGCGGCGGGGGAGGCGTTCCGCCGCGTGCTGCGCATCCAGCCCCGCGACGCGCGCGCCCACCACGAGCTCGGCGCCGTCCTCGAGCAGGAGGGCAGGGGGAAGGGCGCACTCGAGGAGTACCGGCTGGCCGCCCGCTATGCCGGGCGCAACGCCGCGTACCAGCACAAGTGGGGCGTCACGGCGCTCCAGGCCGGGCTGCCGGAAGAGGCGGTGCATGCCCTGCGGCGCGCCCTCGAGGAGGACCCCACGCGCGCGGCGTCGCACAAGGCGCTCGGCGTGGTGCTCTTCGAGGTGCTGGGCCGGCGCGCGGAAGGCGAGCCCCACCTGCGCCGCGCGCTGGAGCTCGACCCGTCCGACCGCGACGCCCCCCGCATCCGCCAGCTGCTCGACGGGGGCAGGTGACGACGCGACGGAGACACGGAGGACCTGGTGGTGCTATGAAGGGAGGGGCAACGCACATGTCGATGCCGGGAACCCTCTACGGCGACGTCTCGTGGGAAAGGATGGTCGGAGCCGTGGAGAAGGTGCGGGCAAGGCTCTTGCGGGCAACCGCTGCCCTCGAGGCGGCCAACGTCCCCCACGCCGTGATCGGAGGCAACGCCGTCGCGGCCTGGGTCTCACGTGTCGACGAGGCGGCGGTGCGCAACACGCGTGACGTGGACCTCCTCGTGCGCCGGGAAGATCTCGCTGCAGCCGCCGTCGCGCTGGCCTCCGCCGGATTCGTCCAGCGTCACGCCGCGGGCGTCGATCTCTTCCTGGACGGCCCCGGGGGAAAGGCTCGTGACGCCGTTCACGTCGTGTTCGCCGGCGAGAAGGTACGGCCGCAGTATTCGGTGCCGGCGCCGGACGTCACCGAGGCCGAGCGCACCCCGTCCTTCCGCCTCGTGAGACTGGACGCCCTCGTACGGATGAAGCTGACGTCGTTCCGCGACAGGGACAGGGTCCACCTCCGCGACCTCGTCGAAGTCGGACTGATCGACGCCTCCTGGCCGGAGCGACTGCCGCCCGATCTGGCCGCCCGGTTGAGGGAGATCCTGGAGAACCCCGAGGACTGAGGGGTACGGCCCGATCCCGGTTCAGCCCGCCTCCTCGGACCGGGCATCGTCGCCTTGCTGCTCGTCCAGGAACTCCGCCAGCGGCGGCAGGGCGTCGATGTGCTGGCTGAAGATCTTGAGGGCGGCCAGCATCGGCACCGCGAGCAGCGCCCCCACGATCCCCCAGGCCCAGAGCCAGAAGGTCAC
>DATKEG010000157.1:0-2759 GCA_035544515.1 Vicinamibacteria bacterium
GCCCACCTGCTCGTGGGCCCGCTCTGGATCCTGGCCAAGGTGAGCGGGAGGGCGTGATGGCCGGTGGCCGCGCGCTCATCCTGGGGGCCGGCGCGGCCGTGGGACTGCTGGCCGGCTGCGGCAGCGAGGGGCCGGCCTCGCCCGGCCCGGCGCCGTCTCCGAGCGCGGGCGCCTGCGCCACGGGCGCGCCCGTCGCGGGCACGCCCGCGCTGGCGAGCACGCTGGTCGCGGGCGGGTTAACGATGCCGCTCGACGTGCAGTCCGCGCCGGGCGACCCGACGCGCCTGTTCGTGGTCGAGCAGCGCGGCCGCATCCGCATCGTCCGGGGCTCCACCGTGGTGGCCACACCCTTCCTCGACATCTCGTCGGGCCTGGGCTGCTGCGGCGAGCGCGGCCTGCTCGGGCTGGCCTTCCATCCCGGCTACGCCCAGAACGGCCGCTTCTACGTCAACTACACGAACCCGCAGGGCCACACCCACGTCTCCGAGTTCCGGGTCACCTCGAACGCGGACGTGGCCGATCCCGGCAGCGAGCGGGTGCTGCTCTTCGTGGCCCAGCCCTTTTCGAACCACAACGGCGGCGGGCTGGCCTTCGGGCCCGACGGCCGGCTCTACATCGGGTTGGGTGACGGCGGTGGGGGCGGAGACCCGCAAGAGAACGGTCAGGATCTTGGTACACATCTGGGCAAGATGCTGCGCATCGACGTGGACGGCGGCATGCCCTACGCGATCCCGGCCGACAACCCGTTCCGATCCACCGCCGGCGCCCTGCCCGAGATCTGGGCCCTCGGCCTGCGCAACCCCTGGCGCTTTTCCTTCGACCGCGGGACCGGCGAGCTGTACATCGCCGACGTGGGACAGAGCTCCCGCGAGGAGATCAACGTCGTCGCCGCGAACCGCGGCGGCGTCAACTACGGCTGGAACGTCATGGAGGGCACGGCCTGCTTCCGTCCCCCGAGCGGCTGCCCCACGGCCGGCCTCACGCTGCCCGTGCTCGACTACGGCCGCGGCGTGGGCGGCTCGGTCACCGGCGGCTACGTGTACCGCGGCTGCCGCATGCCCGGCTATCACGGGACGTATTTCTACGGCGACTTCGTGAGCGGCACCATCCGCTCCTTCCGCCACCAGAACGGCCAGGCCACGGAGCAGCGGGACCTCTCGGGCACCGTGGGCCGCGGCATCGGCAACGTCAGCGCGTTCGGCGTGGACGCGGAAGGCGAGATCTACGTCCTCGACTACGAAGGCGAGCTGTTCCGGATCGTCCCCGCCGCGTAACCCTCATGCCGCTCAGAAGCTCGCCCGCAGGCCGAGCTGTCCTGGGGCGAGAAGAAGGAAGAAGAAGGCGTTGCCGGCGTCGTCCCGGGCGTGCGAGAGCGTGTACGAGGCGCGCGCGCTGGCCACTCGCCGAAGCGTCCACGCGGTCAAGGAGCGGCGTGCGCGTCGTGTCCCCCCTGGCCGTGGCCGGTCATCCAGCGGAGCCTCAGGAACACGTGCACGGAGCCGGGCGTGTCGCCGTAGGTCGGCCGGAGGAAGTCGGGGAACCGGTAGAGCGTGAGGTCGGCGCCCAGGCCGGCCGACACCGAGCGGAGCGTACCGAGGCCCTTGAAGTACCCGAGCGTCAGCGCCTGGATGTCGACCTCCTGCCGCTCCTCCACCGGTCCGGTCGCGTGCGCGTGGCCGAACAGGCCAGGCCCATCCACTGCCATCCCGGCCGGTCGGGGGCCGCCATCGCGTCGCGCGGCGTCATGCCGGCCATGGTCGCCATGTCGGAGTCGAGGAGCGCGGGCGCGGCCGCGGCCGGAGCCGCGCCGGCATGCGCCGCGTGGGGATCGGGGACCTGCGCGCGCACGGGCGCGCCCGCCAGCACGAGCGCGCCCACGAGGAGGCGTCCGGTCCTGGTCATTCGCCCTCGCGCGCTGGCCGCCGCGCGGCGGGCCGGGTGAGGTGCTGGAGAGAGGCGACGCTCAGGCCAGACGGACCATATCCTTCAGTTCGCGGCCGACCTCCTCCGCCGACGCGTAGCGCAGCTCGCGCCGCGGGTGCAGGCAGCGGATGAGCAGCTTGTCGAGCGCCTCGGGCACGCCCGTGGCGAGCGTGCTGGGCAGGGGCAGCGCCACGCCCTGCGCCTGCGAGCGGGGGTGCACGCCCGTGAGCATCTGGTACAGCATGGTGGCCAGCGCGTAGAGGTCGCCCTCCGCGTCGGGCCGGTCCTCGGGCGCGCGGTAGCTCGGCGACACGGCGAGCGGGCGGGCCAGCCGCGCGAGGCCGAGGTCGGTGACCTTCACCACGCCGCTCGCGACCATGATGTTGGACGGCTGCAGCGAGCCGTGGACCAGGCCCTTGCCGTGCAGGCCGGCCAGGAGCTGCGCGAGCAGGCGGCCCAGGCTGTGGACCTGCGGCACCGGCATCTTCTTGCCGCCTTGCAGGGCCTGGCCGAAGTTGCGGCCGGATACCAGCTCGCTGACGACGCAGCGCTTCCCCTCGATGTCGACGAAGCCGATGACCTTGGCCAGGTTGGGGTGGGACACCTGGGCCGCGGCCTTGAGGTCGGCCGCCAGGCCGTGCAGGATGCCGTCTCCGGCCAGCAGCGCCGGGGTGAGGATGCGCAGGCAGACGCTCCGGCCGTCCACGCGGTCCTCGCCGCGGTGCGCGGCGCCGAGCGGACCCTGGCCGAGCGGCTCGCGAAGCACGAACCGTGTCGGCTTCGCGCCGGCGGACGGCGCCGCGACGGCCGCGGGCGGGGCGGGGGCCGACGCGACG
>DATKEG010000158.1:0-9821 GCA_035544515.1 Vicinamibacteria bacterium
GGGCGCGTCCGCCCGCAGGGCGCGCGCCAGGGCGCACGCGGCGGGAAGAGCGCCGCCGTGCGCGGCCGCGCCGTGCACGACCTCGTCGAGCGAAAGGCCACGCGCCTCGTCGCCCCTCACCCCGAGCAGCCGCTGAGCCGCCGGGTTCAGGAAGGTCACGTGACCGTCCCCGTCCACCGCGGCCACTCCCGCCGCGACGCTGTTGGCCAGGGAGGCGGCAAAAGCGGCCTCGCGGCGCAGCGCCTCCTCGGCGCGGGCCTTGTCCGTCACGTCGGTGAGGAACAGGGCGAACTCCCACGCGCCGTCCACGCGCGCGGCGACCACGGAGGCGTCCACGAGCACGTCGGTGCGATCGCGGTGCAGCACGCGCATGTCTCGGCGGCCCGACGGCGCTCCTTCCCCGCTCTTCAGGAACCGTTCACGCTCGGCGCGCCAGGCGTCGCGCTCGGCCGCGGGCAGGATCAGCCCGGCCAGCTCGCGGCCCATGACGTCGTCCTCGGTCCACCCGAACAGGCGCGAGGCCCGCGCGTTCCAGAAGGTGACCGCGCCGTGCTCGTCCATCCCCACCACGGCCGCCGGCCCCGCGTCGAGCAGGCGCCGGCCGCGGTCGGCGCGCACCCGCGCCTCGCGGGCGGCCCGCTCCCGCTCCGGATCGCTCGCCGCGCGCAGGGCGCGGTAGCCTCGCGCCGCGATCAAGCCGACGGCGAGCGACTCCGTCGCGAACAAGGCCAGGCGGACCGCCTGCCCGGCCTCCATCGGACCCAGCGCGAAGCGCGGCTCGAGGAAGAAGTAGTCGGCGGACAGGATGGCGAGGATCGCGGCCAGCAGCCCGGGTCCCAGCCCGCCGCGCCAGGCGGAGGCCAGGATCGCGAGCGAGAAGAGCAGGAAGGGCGCCGGCTGGTCGAGGACCGGCACGAGCAGGAGCTTGTGCAGCAGCGCGGCTCCCACCGCGACCACTGCGAACCCGTAACGCTCGAGCCGTGAAGGAGGTGACATGGCCGGGCCGCGACGCGGCCCTGTCTCGATCATAGATTATGCTGGCGCGCAGGAGGCCGCCATGGACCCCTTCCGACCCGATCTTCTGCGGGGCAAGACCACGGTGATCACGGGCGGCGGCACGGGCCTGGGCCGCTCCACCGCCCTCCGCCTGGCTACCCTCGGCGCCGACGTCGGCCTGCTCGGCCGGCGGCCCGACCCCTTGCGGGAGACCGCCCTCGAGATCCGCAAGGCCGGCGGCCGCGCCGCCGCCGTGCCCTGCGACGTGCGGGACTCCGCGGCCGTGCGCGCCGCCTTCGACGCGGTCGAGAAGGAGCTGGGCCCGGTGAACCAGCTGGTGAACAACGCCGCCGGGAACTTCCTCAGCGCGTCCGAGGACCTGTCGGACGGCGCCTTCAACTCGGTGGTGCAGATCGTCCTCTACGGCACCTTCTACTGCACGCGCGAGCTGGGCCGCCGGCTCATCGACCGGAAGCAGCGCGGCGAGGTGCTGTCGATCGCGACCACGTACGCCCAGCACGGCTCGGCCTTCGTCCTCCCTTCCGCCGCGGCCAAGGCCGGGGTGCTGGCGATGATGAGGTCGCTCGCCGTGGAGTGGGCCGCCTACGGCATCCGGCTGAACGCGGTCGCGCCGGGGCCGTTTCCCACCGAGGGCGCGTTCAGCCGGCTCCTGCCCGGCTCCGATCTCGAGCGGCAGGCGCTGCGACGCATCCCCCTGCGGCGCTTCGGCGAGCACTACGAGCTGACGAACCTGATCGCCTACCTGCTCAGCGACGCGAGTCCTTACCAGACCGGCGACCTCGTCACCATCGACGGCGCGGAGGCGCTCTTCTCGGGACAGCAGTTCGCGGGCCTGGCCCACCTCGATCGCGCGGCGGCCAAGGAGATGATGGCCGCGCTCAAGCCCCGGAAGTAATCCGCGCATGTGGCCGCGCCTGGGCGCGCTCCTCGTCGTGGCGGCGTGCGCCGCCGGGGACGCTGAACGCGCGGGCGTGCCCGCGGGAGGGGCGTGCTTCACCGGCGGCCCGCACCGGGGCATGTCCTACGCGCACGCGATGCGTGGCGGCCGCGGCTACGGATCCGAGCACTCCGAGCGCTCCCTCCGCGCGCTCCGGGGCCTCGGCGTGGAGTGGATCTCGATCACGCCGTTCGGCTTCCAGCGCGACGCCGCCGCGCGCTCGTTCCGCTGGCTGGCCGGCGAATCGCGCGGGGCCGGCGAGACGGACGAGCGCCTCGAAGCCGTCACGCGCCAGGCCCACGCCCTGGGCCTCAAGGTCATGCTCAAGCCGCACATCTGGCTGCGCCCTCCGCTCTGGCCCGGCTCCATCGAGCCCCGGTCCGAGGCGGACTGGACCGCGTGGTTCGCGACGTACGAGGCGTTCGCCGTCCACTACGCGCGCCTGGCACGGGAGGCCGGGCTCGACGCCTTCTGTGTCGGCAACGAGCTGGCGAAGACGACGGCGCGCGAGGCGGAGTGGCGTCGAGTGATCGCGGCGGTGCGCCGGGAATACGCGGGGCCGCTCACCTACGGCGCGGAGGCCGAGGAGGTGTTCCGCGTGCCGTTCTGGGACGCGCTCGACTTCATCGGCGTCAGCGCCTACTACCCGCTCGTGGCCGAGCCGTCGCCGGGGCGCTCCGCGCTGGCCGAGGCCTGGGGGCCGATCGTCGCCCGCCTGGCCCGGCTCTCCGCCTCCCAGCGCCGCAAGGTCGTCTTCACGGAGCTGGGCTATCGCAGCGCTCGCCAGGGCGCGTGGCGGCACTGGGAGATCGAGGACACGGCGCCGGTGGACCTGTGGGCCCAGGCCGAGGCCTACGAGGCGTTCTTCCTGGCCGTCTGGCCCCAGCCCTGGTTCGGCGGCGTCTACTGGTGGAAGTGGTTCTCACATCCCGGGCACAGCGGCCCGGGCAGCAACGACTTCGAGCTGGAGGGAAAGCCGGCGGAGCTGGTCGTCCGAAGGCATTACCGCCGGCCGCCGCCCCGCTACTAGCCTGGCCATCGGCGCGCGAAGCGGAGCGCGCCGCATTCCGGGTATGATGTCACGAGCCTCGGGCGAAGGTCCTCGCGAGGCGCTCTTCCACGTCGCCGGACGACTATCGCGTATGACCCATCCCGTCGTCTCCAAGAAGCTGGCCGGCACGGCGGAGGTCGAGGCGCTTCCGGGCGGCCACGCCCCGCCCTCGGCGCCGCGGATCCCCCGCCCCATCGCCGTCCACGACGAGACGCTCGACGACGATTACTTCTGGCTGCGGGAGAAGACCAGTCCCGACGTGGCCGCCTACCTGGAGGCGGAGAACGCCTACGCCGACGCCGTGATGGCGCCGACGGCCGCCCTGCAGGAGAGGCTCTACCGCGAGATGCTCGGCCGGATCAAGGAGACCGACCTCTCCGTGCCGTACCGGGAGGGCGGTTACTTCTATTACTCGCGCACGGAGGAGGGCAAGCAGTACCCGATCTACTGCCGGAGGAAGGACGGCCCCGACGCGCGCGAAGAGGTCACGCTCGACCTCAACGAGCTGGCCGCCGGCCATTCCTTCCTCTCCATCGGCGCCTACGCGGTGAGCGACGACGGCGCGCTGCTCGCCTACTCGATCGACACCACGGGGTTCCGCGAGTACACGCTGTACGTCAAGGACCTCCGGACGGGCGAGCGGCGGCCCGAGCGCATCGAGAAGACGGGCGCCGTGGCCTGGGCAGGGGACGGCCAGACGCTCTTCTACGCCGTCGAAGACCAGGCCAAACGTCCGCATCGCGTGTACCGCCACCATCTCGGCCCCGCGGCTCCCGACGAGCTGGTCTACGAGGAGACGGACGAGCTGTTCCGCGTGTGGGTCGGACGCACCCGGAGCAAGGCCTACCTCCTGCTCGGGTCGGCCAGCCACACCACGACCGAGGTGCGCTACCGGCCGGCGGGGGCGCCCGTGGGCGAGTGGCGTCTGGTCGCTCCACGGCGGCACGAGCACGAGTACGACGTCGACCATCACGGCGACCGGTTCTACATCCGCACGAACGACCGGGGCCGCAATTTCCGGCTGGTGTGGGCGCCCGCCGACGATCCGCGTCCCGAACGCTGGCAGGAAGTCGTCGCCCACCGGCCGGAGGTGATGCTCGAGGGCGCGGAGTTCTTCCGGGACCACTCCGTGCTGCTCGAGCGCGAGCGGGGCCTGCAGGTCCTGCGCGTCACGGACCTGCGCACGGGCGCCTGGCACCGCGTCGAGTTCCCCGAGCCGGCCTATGCGGCGTTCCCGAGCCAGAACCCAGAGTTCGAGACCAACCTGTTCCGCTACTCGTACCAGTCGCTGGTGACGCCGTCTTCCGTGTTCGACCACGACATGGAGGCCCGCACCTCGACGCTGCTCAAGGAGCAACCCGTGCTCGGCGGCTACGATCGCACGCGGTACGTGTCCGAGCGGCTGGAGGCCACGGCACCCGACGGCACCCGGGTGCCGATCTCGATCGTGTACCGGAAGGGCGCGCCGCGGGACGGAACCGCGCCCCTCCACCTCCACGGATACGGCTCCTACGGGTATCCGCTGCCCGTCGGCTTCTCGTCCAATCGGCTGAGCCTGCTCGACCGCGGCATGGCCGTGGCCATCGCGCACGTGCGTGGAGGCGGGGAGATGGGCAAGGCCTGGCACGACGACGGCCGCATGCTGAAGAAGAGAAACACGTTCACGGACTTCATCGCGGCGGCCGAGCACCTCGTCGCCGAGCGGTACACTTCGAGCGACCGGCTGGCCATCGAGGGCGGCAGCGCGGGCGGGCTCCTGGTGGGCGCGGTCGTCAACATGCGGCCGGAGCTGATCCGCCTGGCCATCTCGAAGGTGCCGTTCGTGGACGTGCTGAACACCATGCTCGACGAAAGCCTGCCGCTCACCGTCGGCGAATACGAGGAGTGGGGCAACCCGAACCGGCGGGAGGAGTACGACTGCATCAGGGCGTATTGCCCCTACACGAACCTGGCGCCGCGCGCCTACCCGACCATGCTGGTGAAGACGTCGTTCAACGACAGCCAGGTGATGTACTGGGAGCCGGCGAAGTACGTGGCCCGGCTGCGCACGCTGAAGACGGACGGGAACCTCCTGCTGCTCAAGACCAACATGGCCGCCGGACACGGCGGCGCCTCCGGCCGCTACGACTACCTCCGTGAGGTCGCCTTCGATTACGCGTTCGTCCTCACCCAGCTCGGTCTCGAGCGTTGATCCTCTCGAGCGGGGGGTGCGGCGCCGCGCCCTCCGGAACCCCCCGCGCGCTCGCGGGAGTGAATCCCGCTTCGCGCGCCGCCAGTGGCGGTTTTCAGACCTGTGTGCCGTCGTGATCACGCTGGCCAGTTACCTGTCCGGCCGCTGGGTGGAGGGCTCGCCGGACTCGCTCCAGGTGCTGGTCAACCCGGCCACGGAGGAGCCGCTGGCGCGGGCGGGAAGCGGCGGCGTGGACCTTCCCGCCGCCCTCGACTACGCGCGGCGCGTGGGCGGGCCCGCGCTGCGCCGCCTGACCTTCGCCGAGCGCGGGGCGCTGCTCGAGGCCATGAGCGGCGCGCTCGTCGCGCATCGCGACGAGCTCCTGGACCTGGCCGTGGCCAACGGCGGCAACACGCGCAGCGACGCCAAGTTCGACGTGGACGGCGCCACCTACACCCTGTCCACCTACGCCGAGCTGGGCCGCAGCCTGGGCGGCGCCCGGTTCCTGGTGGACGGCGAGGGCGTGAGCCTGGCCCGCAACCCCCGCTTCCACGGCCAGCACGTCGCGGTGCCACGCCACGGCGTGGCCGTGCACATCAACGCCTTCAACTTCCCGGCCTGGGGGCTGGCGGAGAAGGCCGCCGCCGCGCTCCTGGCCGGCGTCCCCGTGTTGACCAAGCCGGCCACCAGCTCGGCCGTGGTCGCCCACCGCATCGTGGAGATCCTGCGCGAGCGCGCGGTGCTCCCCGAGGGCGCGCTCTCCCTGCTCGTGGGCGGAGTGGGCGACCTGCTCGCGCACGTGGGCGCGCAGGACGTCGTCGCCTTCACCGGCTCGGGCGACACGGGCGCGCGCATCCGTTCGCGGCCGAACCTCGTGCGCGACTCCGTCCGGGTCAACGTGGAGGCCGACAGCCTCAACGCCGCCGTGCTGGGCCCGGACGCGTCGCCGGGGACCGAGACCTACGACTTCTACCTGAAGGACGTCCTGCGGGACATGACCCAGAAGGCCGGCCAGAAGTGCACGGCCATCCGGCGCGTGCTCGTGCCGGCCGGGGTCGCGGACCGCCTCCGCGACGACCTGGCCGACCGGCTCCGGGCCGTCACCATCGGCAACCCGGCCCGGGAAGGCGTGCGCATGGGACCGCTGGCCACGGCGGCGCAGCGCCAGGACGTGCGCGAGGGTGTGGACCTGCTCGCGCGTGACGGCCGCCTGGTGTACGGCACCGCAGAGGTGAAGGCGGTCGGGGTGGAGTCGGGCAAGGGCTTCTTCGTCTCCCCCGTGCTCGTGGAGGTGGAGCCCGGCGCGGAGGCGCCGTCGGTGCACTCGCGGGAAGTGTTCGGGCCGGTGGCCACGATCGTCCCCTACGCGGGCGCCGCCGACGAGGCCGCCGAGATCGTCGGCCGCGGCAACGGCGGGCTGGTCTGCTCCGTGTATTCCGAGGATCCCGCCTTCACGACCGGGGTCGTGCTCGGCGTCGCACCGTACCACGGCCGCGTCTTCATCGGCAGCGCGAAGATCGCCGAGGCGTCGCCCGGTCCCGGCACGGTGCTCCCCCAGCTCGTCCACGGCGGGCCCGGCCGCGCGGGCGGAGGCGAAGAGCTCGGCGGCGTGCGCGGCCTGTATTTCTATCTCCAGCGGGTCGCCCTCGAGGGGCCGCGGCCGCTCCTCGAGCGGATCGCCGGGCTCAAGGGCGAGTAGCGCATGGGGGACAAGGCGCCGCGGTCGCGGCCGCGACGTCGCCTGCCGGCGCTGGCCGTCCTCGGAGTGCTGGCGGTGCTCGCGGTCCAGCCCCCGTTCGCCCTGGACGTCGTCGCCCGCGTCGCCTCGGCCGTGGTGTGGAAGGTGGAGACGACGAGACCGGTCGCGGCGATCACGTTCGACGACGGCCCGGACCCGGTCTACACCCCGCAGGTCCTCGACGCGCTGGCGCGCCACCAGGCGAAGGCCACGTTCTTCCTCGTCGGGCGGCGCGCGCGGCAACGCCCGGACCTCGTCGCGCGCATCCGCGCCGAGGGCCACGAGGTGGCCAATCACACCGAGACACACGGCCGGACGCTCCTGCAGCCGAGGTCCCGGTTCGAGGAGGAGCTGCTCGAGGGCGAGAAGACGCTGGGCCTGGAGAACGCGCGGCCGAAGCTCTTCCGTCCGCCCGGCATCTGGTTGCGGCCCTCGCAGCAGGCGGCCGCCGCCCGTCACGGCTACCTGACCGTGCTCGGATCGTCCTACGCCTTCGATCCCTACCGGCCGCCCACGCGGTACATCGAGTGGGTGATCGCGCGCAACCTGCGCCCCGGCACCATCGTCGTGCTCCATGATTCCGGGGGCGACCGCTCACGCACCGTGGCCGCCCTGCCCGCGATCCTGCGCGCGGCCAGGGAGAAGGACCTGGAGCTGGTCACGCTAAAGGACCTGATCGGCACGGGCCGCGCGGTGGGAGCTAGCGCCGGTCCAGCGCCCTGACCGTCCGGTACAAGACTGCTGCTCGCGACGCGCCGCGCGGCCGATCGCTGATCATTCGCGGTGTAGTATCCCCCATGGCCGACCTGGAATCAGAGGTCCGCGGCCTCCCCAAGGTCGAGCTTCACCAGCACGTGGACGGCTCCATCCCTCCCGAAGTGACCTGGGAGCTGATGCGCCACTACCGCCTCAATCCCGTGGAGTCGTTCGAGGACATGTGCCGGCGGCTGGAGCTGCAGCCCGAGGAGGAGGGCAGCCTGCTCGCCTATCTCGACAAGATGCACTACCCGCTCTGGATCACGCAGTTCTACGAGAACGTCTCCCAGGTCACGGAGGCGATCGTGGACGCGGCGGCCGCCGCCGGCGTGACCATCCTGGAGCTGCGCTACTCGCCCGTGATCCACACCTTCGCGGGCCTGACCCTGCGCCAGTCCATCCGCGCGGTCCTCGCCGGCATGAACAAGGCCGGGCGGCGCCACGGCATGAAGGTCGGGCTGGTGGTGATCGCCATGCGCCAGCACGGGCCGCACATCGCGAAGATCCTGGCCCGCCAGGCCATCGCGGAAGCGCAGCACCTGCACGCGCGGACCGGGGTCGTGGGCTTCGACATCGCCGGACCCGAGCGCGGCAACCCGCCGCGCCTGTTCAAGAGCTCGTACGACATCGCCCGGCTGGGCAAGCTCGGGCTGACCGTGCACGCGGGCGAAGACGCGCCGGCGGCCTACGTGTGGGAGGCCGTGGACGTGCTGGGCGCGCAGCGCATCGGACACGGCTGCGCGGCGGCCGGCGACCCGGAGCTCGTCCGGCGCCTGGCCCGCGACAGGGTCGTCGTGGAGTGCTGTCTGTCGAGCAATTACGGGTCCGGAGCGGTGCGCCGCGGCTCGCGGCACCCGCTCCTCACGTTCGTGGAAGCGGGGGTGCCCGTGGCCATCTGTTGCGACAACACCACGGTCTCGCGCACCGACCAGGTCAAGGAGACGCTGCAGGTCGCCCGCGATCTCGGCCTGGACACGGTCGCGCGGATCCACCGCGACGCGCAACGCTACACGTTCATCCGGCCCGACACCGCGCTCACGGACCCGGACCATGACCTCTAGACGGGACTCGCTCGCGCTGGGCGCGGCCGCGGTCGCGGCGGCGACGTACCTCGCGCTGCTGCCGTGGGGACCGCCGTGGCTGCTCGCGCTGGTCAAGCCGGTGCCGGTGCTCGCGCTGGCGGCGTGGTGCCGGCCGGGAGCGGACGGCGGGAGCCGCCGGCTCGTGCCCGCGGGGCTGGTCGTCTCGGCCGCCGGCGACGTGCTGCTGGCCGTGGACTCCTTCCTGCCCGGCGTGGCCGTCTTCCTCGCCGCGCACCTGCTGTACACGGCCGCCTTCCTGCGCCGGACGCGGCGGCCGCGCCTGCTGCGGCTCGTCCCGTTCGTGCTGTGGGGCGCGGCGGTCTACACGCCGCTCGTACCGGTGCTGGGCGCGCTGGTCGTGCCGGTGGCCGTCTACGCGGTCGCCCTTTCCGTGATGATGTGGCGCGCGGCCGCGACCGTGGGCAGCGCGGGCGCGCCGCGCCGCGAGGAGTGGTGGGCGCTCGCGGGCGCCGTGCTCTTCGGCGCGAGCGACACGCTCCTGGCGCTGCACCGCTTCCTGACGCCGTGGCCCGACGGGCCCTACCTCGTCATGGTCCTGTATTGGGCGGGACAGGCGGGCATCGCCCGCTCCGCGCGCGCGTCGGCCGGAATTTCCGCCGGCTTTCGGTATCATCACGCGGGCCCGCCGGCCGCTTGACCATCCCGGCGGCCACCACCCGGAGCCGGAGGGGCCGCATTACTGGTAGAAGCTCCGCGGCCAGGCGTGGCGCTTCAGCTCCGCGCGCATCTCGGGAGAGAGCCGCCGGCCGTCGGAGACGGCCACGTTGGCCTCGACGCTGGCCAGGCGGCGCATGCCCGGGATGACCGTGGAGACGGCGTCGTGCGCGAGGCAGAAGCGCAGGGCCAGCTCGGGCAGGGTGCTCGCCTCCGGGCCGAGCAGCTTTTTCAGCGCTTCCGTCCGCTCCCAAACCTGACGCTTGCGCTCTCCCTTGAAGTAGTCCTCCCGCCAGTCGCCCCGCGGGAACGTGGTCTCCGGCGTGATCGTGCCGGTGAGCCCGCCCTCGTCGAACGGCACGCGGGCGAGCACGCCGAGGCCGTGCTCCCGGCAC
>DATKEG010000159.1:0-3051 GCA_035544515.1 Vicinamibacteria bacterium
GGCCCCGTCCTCTTCTACCGTCAACCCGCGAAGGAATGGGTGGAGGCGCTGCCCATCGGCAACGGCCGCCTGGGCGCCATGGTGTTCGGGGGCGCGCCCGCGGAGCGCATCCAGCTCAACGAGGACACCTTCTGGTCCGGCGGGCCCTACGACCCGATCAACGAGGAGGCTCTCACCTACCTGCCCCAGGTGCGGCAGCTCCTGCGGGAGGGCCGCTACAAGGAGGCGCAGGAGCTGGCCGACCGCAAGCTCATGGGACGCCCACGCCACCTGCAGGCCTATCAGCCGCTCGGCGACCTGCGGCTCATGCTGGACGGTCACGACCAGCCGACGGACTACTACCGCGAGCTGGACCTCGACCGTGCCGTCGTCCGCGTGCGTTATCGGGTCGCCGGCACGACGTTCACGCGCGAGGTCTTCTCGAGCGCTCCCGATCAATCGATCGTGCTGCGCCTCACCGCCGATGGGCCGGCCAGGCTCCGCCTCGCGGTCACCCTCGACAGCAAACATCCCTTCGCCTTGGAGCCCCTGCCGCCGGACGGCCTGCGTATGACCGGCCGCTGGCGCGGGGACCTCGCGAAGCCCGAAGAGCACCTCCAGCTCTCACGCAACCTCCGGGCGCGCTGGTACGGAGACGGCCTCGCCTTCGCGGTACAGATCGCGGCGGAGGCGACTGGCGGCCGTGTCGAGGTGGGCGACAAAGGAATGCGCGTGGTGGACGCCGTGGCCGTCACGCTCCGCCTGGCCGCGGCCACGAGCTTCAGGGGACGAAACCCCACGGCCGCCAGCTCGGAGGCGTTGCGGGCGCGCCGGCCCTACGCCGACCGGCTCGCGCGCCACCTCGCCGATCACCGCGCGCTGTTCCGGCGCGTCCGCCTGGACCTCGGGTCGGCGGACCGCAGCGCCCTCCCTACCGACGAGCGGCTGGCCGCGGTGCGCGCGGGGACGGTCGATCCTGGACTCGCCGCCACCTATTTCCAGTTCGGGCGCTACCTGCTGATCGCCAGCTCACGGCCCGGCACCCAGCCCGCGAACCTCCAGGGAATCTGGAACGACGACCTCGAGCCCGCCTGGGGCAGCAAGTACACGATCAACATCAACACCGAGATGAACTACTGGCCGGCGGAGGTGACGAACCTCGCCGAATGCCACCAGCCGCTCTTCGACCTGATCGAGGAGCTGCGCGAGGCGGGCCGCCGGACGGCGCGCGCCCACCACGGCGCGCGGGGGTTCGTCGCTCATCACAACACCGACCTTTGGCGCGTGGCCACCCCGGTCGACGGCGCCCGATGGGGCCTCTGGCCGTTGGGGGCCGCCTGGCTGGCCACGCACCTCTTCGAGCACTACGCCTTCGGTGGCGACCTCGCCTTCCTGCGCCGGGCCTACCCGGTCCTGAAGGAGGCCTCCGAGTTCGTCCTCGACTTCCTGGTCGAGGACGACGAGGGCCGCCTGGTCACGAACCCCTCGCATTCGCCGGAGAACGCCTTCCTCGACGAGAAGGGCAACGAGGGCGTGTTGTGCGTGGGCGCCACCATGGACTTCGGGATCATCCGCGAGCTGCTCGGCGCCACTTCCGAGGCCGCGCGGATCCTGGACGCGGACGCGGAGCTGCGCGGGCGGATGCAGCGCACGCTCGACCGGCTGCCTCCCTTCCGGATCGGGAAGCACGGGCAGCTCCAGGAATGGCTGCGGGACTTCGACGAGGCCGAGCCCGGGCACCGCCACGTGTCGCACCTGTTCGGCCTGCACCCGGGCCGGTCGATCACCTTGCGCGGCACGCCGGAGCTGGCGCGGGCCGCGCGCGTGTCGCTGGAGAGGCGCCTGGCCCACGGCGGCGGCGGCACGGGCTGGAGCCGCGCCTGGATCGTGAACTTCTTCGCACGGCTCGGCGACGGCGACAAGGCGCACGAGAACCTGGCGCTGCTGCTGGCGAAGTCCACCCTCCCGAACCTGTTCGACAACCATCCGCCCTTCCAGATCGACGGCAACTTCGGAGGCACCGCCGGCATCGCGGAGATGCTCGTGCAGAGCCACGCCGGCGAGCTGGACCTGCTCCCCGCCTTGCCGCGCGCGTGGCCGGAGGGCAGCGTCGCCGGCCTGCGTGCGCGCGGCGGCTTCGAGGTCGACCTCGCCTGGAAGCGCGGCGTCCTCGAACGCGCGGTGATCCGCTCCCGGCGCGGCGAGCGGGGCACGGTCCGCTACCGCGAGCGGGCGGTGAAGCTCGATACGCGGGCGGGCAGTACGGTCACCTTCGACGGCACTCTGCGGGAGAATGGAGGAACGCGATGATGAGACGGCTCCTGGCGACGCTGGCCGCGAGCGCGACCGCGGTGCCCCTCGTGGCGCAGGTCCCGACCGAGGTGCCGCCGGCGGTTCCCGGCGCGAAGCCGGTCACGATGGAGCGGATCAAGGTCCACGGGGAGGCCCTGGAAGGGAACCTGGAGGGAAACGCCGTCGCTCGCGACACCATCGTGTTCCTGCCCCCGAGCTACGCGAAGGAGACCTCCCGCCGCTACCCGGTCGTCTACGCCCTGCACGGCTACTCCATCGGCGCCGAGCAGTGGGCCCGGGAGATACACGTCCCGCAGACCCTCGAAGGCGCGTTCGCGCAGGGCGCCCGGGAGATGATCGTCGTCCTCCCCGATTCGAAGACCGTGCACAACGGCTCGATGTACTCGACCTCGGTCACGACCGGCGACTTCGAGCGGTTCGTCGCGCGCGACCTGGTGGCCTACACCGACGCCCACTACCGCACGATCCCGCAGCGCGCGAGCCGCGGACTGGCCGGCCACTCCATGGGGGGCTACGGCGCCACCCGCATCGCCATGAAGCACGCGGACGTGTTCGGCAGCGTGTACATCATGAGCCCGTGCTGCCTGTCGCCACGGACGGCCGGCCCTCCCGGCTCGGACGTGGAGAAGGCGCTGGAGGCGGTGAAGACGCCGGCCGATTCGGCCAGCCTCCCCTTCTTCGCCCGCGCCCAGCTCGCCAGCGCTGCGGCGTGGTCGCCCGACCCGAAGAACCCGCCCCTCTATCTCGAGCTGCCCACGC
>DATKEG010000160.1:0-15059 GCA_035544515.1 Vicinamibacteria bacterium
GTCGAAGAGCGCGTGCGCGGCCGCGAGCAGGTCCTGGCGCGCCGCGACGTAGTGGAACAGCGACGGCCGGGTCAGGAAGAGGGATGCGCGTGAGAGGAGGGCAGGATCGAAGGGCGGCACCGGTCCCGAGGCCTGGCCGAACAGCGCCATCATCCCGAGCGGGCGCAGGCAGTCGAGCGAGCCCTGGAAGGTGTCGCGCCCGACCGAGTCGTAGGCGACGCGCACGCCCGCGCCGCCGGTGATCTCCTTGACGCGGTCCACGAAGCGCTCGCGCGTGTACACGATCACGTGGTGGCATCCGTGGGCGCGAGCCAGCTCCGCCTTGGCGTCGCTGCTGACGGTCCCGATCACCGTGGCCCCGAGCGCGACCGCCCACTGCGCGGCGATGAGGCCGACCCCGCCCGCGGCCGCGTGCAGCAGGATCACGTCGCCTTTCTCGACCGCCACCGTGCGGTGGAGCAGGTACCAGGCCGTCATGCCCTTGAGCATCATGGCGGCCGCGACACGGTCGTCGACGCCGTCCGGGATGGGCATCACGCGGTCGGCGGGCACGAGCCGCGCCTCGGCGTACGACCCCATCGGCGCGCTCCCGTACGTCACGCGCATGCCGGGACGGAGGTCGGTCACGCCCGCGCCCACGGCTTCCACCACCCCGGCGGCTTCGGAGCCGGGCGTGAACGGGCGCGAGGGCGCCTGGTAGAGGCCGCTGCGGTAGTAGACGTCCACGAAGTTGAGGCCGACGGCGGTGTGGCGCACGCGTGCCTCGCCCGGCCCCGGATCGCCGACCGTGACGTCCTCCCAGCGCAGCACCTCGGGCCCGCCCGTCTCGTGCACACGGATCGCTTTCATGGCGCCTCCCGGACCGCCCGCGGGCGCTCGCGCAGTCTCTGCCCGAGCCATTCCACGAGCTTGCGCTTGTAACCGGCCCATTCCGGCCGGCCCTCCCAGTTCTCCATCCCGTGCGGGGCGCCTTCGAGCGCCACGAGCTCGTGAGTGGCGCCGGCCGCGGCCAGGCGGTCGCGCAGGGCGACACCCTGGGCCCAGAGCCGCTCGTTCGTGCCGTGGATGAGCAGGAGCGGCGACAAGCCTTCGGCTACGTGATAGAGCGGCGAGTACCGCTCGAGAAGGACCCGTGCCTCGTCGTCGAGCGTCTCGCGCCCGAAGAGCCGCCGCAGCAGCGACCGCGGTGAAGCGTCCGTGACCAGGGACGGGAAGTCGTACACCCCATAGAACGATACGACGGCGGCCAGCGCGGCGTCTTCCGTGGCCAGGAGCGCCGCCATCTGGCCGCTCGCGGACTCGCCGACCACGGCCAGCCGCGCCGGGTCCACGCGGAAGCGCGCGGCGTGGCCGCGCACGAAGGCGACCGCCCGCCGCAGGTCGTCCATCTGCTCGGGATGACGGACGTCGGGCGTGAGACGGTAGTCGATGGAGAACCAGGCGAAGCCGGCGCGGGCGAGCGGCTCGAACAGCGGCGTGACGTACGTGACCTTGTCGCCAGCCTCCCAGCCCCCGCCGTGGACGAGGACCACGGCGGGGAAGGGGCCGCTCCCGGGAGGCACGTAGGCGTCGAGGCGCAAGCCCCGCTCGGCGTCGTAGACCACGTCCTTCCGCAGCGGGCCGAGGTACGGCCGGTGATCCGCCCGCGCGAGGTCGAGACGATCGGCCAGCCACCGCGTGAGGCGCGCCTTGTAGCCCCACTGCGACGGCCGCCAGTTCTCAGCCCGGTGGATGCCCTCCTCGACCGGCTCGTATTCGCAGGCGCCGCCCGCGGCGCGCACGGCCTCGCAATACCGCACGGCCCGGGCGGGTGGGACCTCGGTGTCGGCGGTGCCGTGGACGACCAGCACCGGCGGCATTCCGGCCGAAACGACCGCGGGCGCACGCCGCTCGTAGACGCCGCCCACGAGCGCGACCGCGCGCAGCCCCGGCGGCTTCTCCGCGGCCAGGAGCGCCGCCAGGTGCGCGCCCGCGTCTTCGCCCAGCACGGCGATGCGCGAGGGATCGACGCTGAACTCGCCGGCTCGGCAGCGCACGAACGCGAGGGCGGCGCGCACGTCGTCGAGGGCGTGCCGGTGGCGTTCGGCTCCGCCGAGCCGGTAGTCGAGCGAGAACCAGTTGAACCCGGCGTGGGTCAGGGTCTCGAGGATCTGGCCGACGAAGGCGACGCGGCTGCCCGCGGTGAAACCCCCGCCGTGGACGACGAGGACGGCGGGCCGTGCGCCGCCGCCGCGCTGGACGTAGGCGTCGAGGAGGAGCTCGACGCCGTCGACCCGCCGGTAGGGGATCGCGCCCCGGACCCCCGGGACGATGTAGTTGCCTTCGGGATTCCCCACGCGGAGGGGCAGGCAGTCGCCGGCCGCGCTCGGCACGGCCGAGACGACCAGCGAGACGACGGACGAGAGGAGCACCTACTTCACGCGGACGCCGTTCTTCACGACCACGTCCACCCGCTGCAGCAGGGCGATGTGCGTCAGGACGTCCCCGCGCACGGCGATCACGTCGGCGAGGCGGCCGGGCGCGAGCGTTCCCAGCTCCTTCTCCTTCCTCAGGAACCGGGCGGGCCAGCGCGTCGCGCCGGCGATGGCCTGCATGGGCGTCATGCCGAGGCGGACCCAGGTCTCCAGCTCGCGCCAGGTCGAGTCCGTGTGGAAGTTCGCCGGGATCCCGCTGTCCGTGCCCACGAGCATGGTCACGCCCGTCTCGCGCAGCTGGCGGAACTTGGTGGGAAGGGTGGGCAGCCGCCGGAAGGTCATCGTGAAGTAGTCGAGCCCGGTGACGTTGCGGAGGGACCGCCGGATGTCGGCCGCGATGTCGCGCGGGATGTCCTTCTGCCAGGCCGGATCGTCGAGCCGCTCGGGGAACGTGCGCGCGGTGTAGTCGGCCAGGAAGAGGCCCTCGATGGTCGGGCACCAGTAGAGTGTCTGGTTGCGCTTGCGCAGCCCGGCCAGGATGTCCTCCGGATAGCCGGGCTCGGTGGCCAGACCGGTGTGCTCGAAGCAGTCGACGCCGTGCTTCAAGCCCACGCGGATCTCGTCCTCGCGGTGCGCGTGCGCCACCACCGGCTTGCCGGCCTGGTGCGCCGTCTGCACCACGGCCGCGACCTCCTCGTCCGTGAGCTGGTCCTGGTCGATGAGCTTGATGAAGTCCACACCCGCGTCCACGAGCTTGCGGACCTTGGCCCGCGCGTCGTCCGGCCCGTCCACGCCCCAGCGCACGAGCTTCTCCCAATCGAAGTACGGACGGCGCTGGATGAACGGCCCGGACACGAACAGCCGCGGCCCGGGGATCTCGCCCCGCTCGATGCGGCGCCGGACGTGCAGGATGTCGTCGAGCGGAGCGCCCAGGTCGCGCACCGTGGTCACGCCGCTCATCAGGAGCTGCCGGGCCGCGACGGGCATGACCTCGTCGCGGAAGCGCGCCATGTACGTCTTGTCCCAGTGCTCGTAGTCGCTGTGGCCCAGGATCATCAGGTGCACGTGCATGTCCATGAGGCCGGGCAGCACGGTCATGCCCTCGGTGTCCACGACGGGCGTGCCCGGCGGCACCGTGACCTCCGCGCGCGGGCCGACGGCGAGGATGCGGTCGCCCCCGATGAGGACGACCCCGTCGTGGATGGGAGGGCCCTCGTAGCCGTCGACGACCTGGCCGCCCACCAGGGCGAGCGTCGGCTTCGGCTCGGCGGCGGAGAGCGCGAGGGGAGCCAGGGCCAGGCATGCGGATGCGGCGGCGGCGCGGGCGCGGTCTCGGAGCATGCCGGAGGCTAGCACAGCGCCTCCACGCGGGTCAGGCCGAGGACACGCCGCGGATGGGCTTCAGGATGCGCGCGAGGTCGGAGGCGAAACGCTCGGACTCGGCCTCGGGCAGGGCGGAGACGGTCACCCGGATGGCGGGCGGGCTCTTCAGGCGATAGCGCTCGCCCGCGCGCACGGCCCATCCCGCCGAGGCGAGCCGCATGACCGTCGCCGCCTCCTCCGCCACCGGCACCCACACGTTCAGGCCGGAGCGGCCGGAGGCCCCCGTGGACGATCCGCGGCTCGCGCCCGGCATCGCGGCGCCGGCCGCCGTCCTGGACTACCGGCGCCCGGGATAGACTCGGCGGGTGCCGCGCCCGGGCCCTCCCGAGGTCCTTTTCACCGGCTTTCCCGGCTTCATCGGGGCGCGCCTGCTCCCGCGCCTGCTCGCGCTGCGGCCGGAGTGGCGCTTCCGCTGCCTGGTGCAGGACCGCTTCCTGCCCCAAGCGCGCGAGGGCATCGCGGCCATCGCGCGCGAGCACCCGCACACGCGCGGCCGCCTGGCCGTGGTCGTGGGCGACATCACGCGCGAGAACCTGGGGCTGGAGCGCGCGGAGGCGCGCGCGCTGGCCGCGACGCTCGAGGGGGCCTTCCACCTGGCCGCCGTCTACGACCTGGCCGTCGCGCGCGAGGTCGGCGTGCGGATCAACGTGGACGGCACGCGCAACGTCCTGCGGCTGCTGCAAGACGCCCCGCGGCTGGAGCGGCTGCACTACGTCTCGACGGCGTACGTCTCCGGCCGCGCTCGGGGTGTCTTCCGCGAGACCGACCTCGACGTGGGCCAGTCGTTCAAGAACTTCTACGAGGAGACGAAGTTCCTGGCCGAGGTGGACGTGGCCGGAAGCGGCGTGCCCGCCACCGTCTACCGCCCGAGCATCGTGGTCGGCGACTCGCGCACGGGCGAGACGGCGAAGTTCGACGGGCCCTACTTCGTCCTCTCGGCGATGGAGCGTCTGCCCTCGCCGGGCGTTTTCCCCCGCATCGGATCGGGAGCCAACGCCGTGGACCTGGCCCCCGTGGACTTCGTGGTGGAAGGCCTCGCCCGCCTGGCCACGATCGGCGCCAGCCGCGGCCGCACGTACCACCTGACCGACCCTGAGCCGCCCCGCGCGCTCGAGATCGCGCGGCTGCTCGCGGGGGCGCTGGGCAAGCGCTTCCTGTACGTTCCGGTCCCGGCCCTGGTGGCGGCGGCCGCGTTCCGGCCCGCCCTCGTGCAGAGCTTCTTCGGCATGCCGGTGCAGGCGCTGGACTACTTCGACCATCCCTGCCGGCACGACCCGAGCCAGGCCCTGCACGACCTCGAGCCCCTCGGCGTGCGCTGCCCGCCCTTCGCCTCGTACGTGGATCGCCTGGTGCGGTTCTACCGCGACAAGAAGGCCGAGGTGCGCCGGAGCGCGATGATCTGAGCGGGCGCCTTCAGCGCGCGGCGCCGCGGGGCTCTTCGTCCCGGTCCGGCTCGGCTTCGGCCTCCAGCTCCCCGACGTAACCGGCGGCCTGCTCGGCCACGCCCGTGACGCTGTCGAGCGTGCCGCCGAGGAGGCTGTGGATCTGTTCCACCCGCGCGGTAGCCGCGGCGTCCGCCCGACCGACGCGCCGCCGCGCATCGGCCGTGGCCTCGGCGACGGTCCGCGCGACCTGGGCGAGCTCCTGGAGCCTGGGCAGGACGTCCTTCTCGACCTCGGCCTCGAGGCCGTCGATCCGGCGGTTGACGACCCGCATGCCGTACAAGAGGCCGCCCACGATGACCGCGCTCAGGAGCCCGTTGAAGGCGATGATCGCGAGGAACAGATTCTCCATGGTCCGCGTCTTCCACTCTGACGCCGCCGGCCGCGCATGTCAACGCCCGCGCGCCCGGCACGCCGGTTGCATTGATCCGGGCCGGACCCCCGGGGGGTGGGCGCCGGGCGATCCCGTGGTACCGGAGGGTCGATGGATCTCGTGATGACGCTGGCGACGGGTGGCCTGGTCGGCTGGCTCGCCAGCCTGGTCATGTCCGCCAGTCGCCAGATGAGTGTGCTGGGCTTCATCCTGGTCGGCGTCGTGGGTTCCGTGGTCGGGGCGTGGCTGGCCGGAGTCCTGGGCCTCGCGGTCCAGGGATCGTCGGGGCAGTGGCTGGTGTCGCTTGTCGGGGCCGCCCTGCTCGTCTGGCTCGTCCGCGCCGTGGCGGACACGGCGGCCACGGCGTCGGCCGTTTGTAGAAGCGACAACGGCCCGAATCAGAGCTGCGAGCCGATCAGGTTCGCCGCGTGTTCCATCGCTTTCTCCCTCCAGCGCCGGTTCCGCCACGCTTCGAGCGTCACACGCCGCGAGCGGGCGCGGTCCTGGAAGAAGACCTCGACCTGCCGGCGGGCGAACTCCTCCGAGAGCACGTTGACGTTGGCCTCGCCGTTGAGCTTGAACGACCGCTCGTCGAAGTTCGTCGAGCCCACCGAGACCCAGAGGTCGTCGACCACCATCACCTTGCAGTGATACATGGTGGGCACGTATTCGTAGATCTCGATCCCGGCCTCGAGCAACGGGCCCCAGCGGGCGCGCGAGGCCCGTCGCGTGATCTTCGTGTCCACCAGGGGTCCGGGGACGATGACCTGGACGTCCACGCCCCGCTTGCGCGCGGCCACCAGGGCGCCCACCGCCACGTCGTCGGGCACGAAGTACGAGTTCGCCAGGTAGATGCTGCGCCGGGCCGCGGCGATGGACATCATGTACATGATCCGCGTGGCCTCGCTGCCGTCCTCGGGCCAGCTCTTGACCACCTGGGCCAGGGCGCCGCCCTCCGGCTCCAGGGCGGGAAAGTAGTCGGGACCGTGCAAGAGGTCGCCGCGCGTGCGCGTCCAGTTGTCCATGAAGGCGGCCTGCATCTGCGCGACCGCCGGTCCCTGGAGGCGGAAATGGCTGTCGCGCCAGTGCTCGGCGTCCTGCGCATTGCCCAGCCAGTGATCGGCCACGCCCACGCCGCCGGTGAAGCCGACGCGGCCGTCGACCACGAGCAGCTTGCGGTGCGTGCGGTTGTTGATCCGCCCGAGGTCGTACCAGCGCAGCGGGCGGAAGTACTCGAACTCCACGCCCGCCCCGCGCATGTCCGCCACCATCTGCTCGTCCACCTTCGCCCCCATCCAGTCCACCAGGACGTGCACGCGGATGCCGGCCCGCGCGCGCTCGGCGAGCGCGTCCGTGAAGCGGCGGCCGATGGCGCCGTCCCAGTAGATGTACGTCTCGAAACAGATGCTGCGGCGGGCGGCGCCGATGGCTTCCAGCATGGCCGGGAAGATCCGGTCGCCGTTGAGCAGCTCCGTGGCCGTGTGCCCGGGCAACAGCGGAGGGCCGACGAGCGCGCTGAGCGAACGGACGAACTGCGGGTCCGCCACCGCGTAGTCCGGCCGGACCGGCTGCTCGAGCCTCTCCTCGTCCGGCCCCCAGTTCACGACCACGATTGTAACCAGGACCGTGGCCACCACCGCGAGCACGAGCGCGCGGCGGGAGACCTTCTTCTTCAGGCGCGGCTCCCTTCCGGGGCCGCGGCCGCCGGCGCGGCTAGTCGCTCGACCGGAAGTAGTGGAACAGCCAGTTGAGCGACGAGAAGACGATGGCCCAGGTGGCGATGGTGGCCGTGGCCGTGTCGGCGGCGGCGAAGGTGAAGCCGAGCACGACGGCCGTCGAGGAGAGCAGCAGGAGCTTGGCCACGGAGGGCGACCGCAGCGCGCTCAGGCGCGGCCAGGGCGTGAGGTCCGCCAGGTAGCCCAGGGCCAGGAGGGCCGTCCAGCCGATCGTCCAACTGTCGACGAAGAGGTTGATCGCCTCGCGTCCCATCGCACCCCCTTGGCGGCGGCGCGGGGCGTGGTCTCCCCGCGCGCGCACGGGCGTGAAGGTAGCGGAGGCGACCGCGAGCGGCAAGACCCCCGGGTTTTATGTCAGCCGCCCGTCTCGGCGCGGAGCCGGTTGCGCCACTCGCGGGCGCGCGCGTAGTCGGGCTTGAGGGCGAGGCTGCGGTCCATGAACCGCAGCGCTTCCGCCGGCTGCTGCAGGTAATACAGGCAGAGGCCCATGTTGTAGAAGGTGGCATGGTGCGGCCCCGCGATGCGCAGCGACTCCTTGTAGTAGCGCAGCGCGTCGAGCGGAACGTGCATGGCGGCGAGGATGCGGCCGATCTCGAAGGCCACGTCCACGCCCATGGGGTAGAAGTTGTCCCAGACGGCGTCCAGGGCGCGGCGCAGCTCCCACTTCACGCCCTCGCCCGCCTTGGTCGCCTCCCGCGCGATCACGGGAGCGTAGCGGACGAGGAACTGGTAGTCCCAGTCGCCGAGCTTCAGGAGGGACAGGATGAACTCCAGGGGCGGCTCGGCGTAGTCCTTGCGGATCCCGCTGCTGAGCCGGTGGTAGTCGATGGGGCTGAAGCTGGCCAGCGACTCGCGGAACGCCAGGCGCGATTCGGCGAAGGCCTCGGCGGGTCCGCCGAGCAGGAAGGCCGTCGTCTTCAGGTTGCGGTCGCGCAGGGGGAAGAGGGCGTGCCCGCCCTGCGCCTCCACGTATCGGCCGAGCGCGTGGAAGTTGACGTCCATGGAGAAGCAGTCGCCGTGCCGCACGCGGTGGGGCTCCTCCTGGCGCACGATCTCCTCGAAGCCGGTCACCCCCTTGTCGGCGCTCACCAGGAGCAGGCGGCCGCCGGACAGCCGCGCCAGGTTGTCCAGGCAGCGTATCGCCCCGATGGGCACGAGCACGGCGGTGTCGCCCAGGCGGTCGCGGTACTCGTGGAGCAGCGCGTCGAGCGCGGGCTCGCCGTAATAGCGCTCCGGGGCCGGGCGCTGGCTGTAGCGGGTGGTGAGCCGCCCCAGCGCGCGCGGGTCGGCGAGGTCGGGCTCGTCCTGGCTGGAGAGGGTCGTGACCAGCCCTTCGTGGAGCGCGCCCTCCTTCACGAAGAAGAGGTCCTGGCGGGTGGAGTCGAACGCGTAGTTGGCCAGGACGGCCAGGGGATTCGCCACCGCTCCGGGCGAGAGCACGGCGCCCGAGCGCAGGAGCCGGACCTCGGAGTCGCTCTCCAGGTCGAAGAGCGCGAAATCGAGCCGTCCGCTCTCGAGGAACGGGGCGAAGCGCTCGTTGCCCTGCCAGGCAGCGATGTTCGCCTCGGGCAGGTCGGTCATGACGTAACGGAGGTCGATCTCGCCCAGGGCCGGCAGCTCGTCGCGAAGGGCCTGTAGCTTCTTCAGGAACAGGAACGCGAAGTGCCCGGATCCGGCGGCCAGCTCCAGCACGTAGAGGGGACGGGAACGGTCCACCTGTCCGGCGGCGAGCAGGTCACGCAGCCAGCCCACCACCATGCGGGCGTAGGCGCGCGCGATGAACGAGTTGCTGGTCACGTACCAGGGCAGCTCCCCCGAGGTCCAGGCCGACGTGCCCCGGCGGCGGTAGAACTCGCGCTGCAGGGGCCAGATGAGCGAGTCGGACAGGCGGCGGTCCCGCTCGAGCGTGACGCGCGCCTCGGGCGTCTTGGGCGGCTCGGGCCGCGTGGCCTGGGACATCGCCCAAGCATACTGAATGCGGCCGCCCACGGCAGACGTAGCGCGGCCGGTCAGAACAGCGTCCGCTGGTGCGGCTGTGCGTCGAGGTCGACCGGGTCGAGCAGCGACGGGTCGTCGTTGTGGGGGCTGTTGACGCGGGGCGAGACCGGGATCGCCACCATCTCCTCCGCGGGATACGGGCGCAGGAGCGCACGCAAGCGGGCGGGGTCGGTCACGGCCGGGTCGAGCCACAGGGAGTAGTCGGCGGCAGGGAGCACGAGCGGCATGCGGTCGTGCAGCCGCGCGACCAGCTCGTTGGCGGGCGTGGTAAGGATCGCGCACGACTCGATGGCGTCCGGTCCGCCCGCGCCGGTGGGCGGCCGCCAGCGGTCCCACACCGCGGCCAGCCCCATCGGCCTCCCGTCGCGCCGCCTCAGCAGGTAGGGCTGCCGGCCGCGACCGGCACGCCGCCACTCGTAGAAGCCGGTGGCGGGGACGAGGCATCGCCGCTCGCGGAAGGGGTCGCGGAACGCGGCGCGCGTCCTCGCCGTCTCCGAGCGGGCGTTGATCAGCCGCGCACCGACGGCCGGGTCGGCGGCCCAGTGCGGCACGAGTCCGAAGCGCAGCAGGCCCAGGCGGCGCCTGCCGGTGGCGGGGTGGACGCGCACGGCCGGCATGGGCTGGGTCGGCGCGATGTTGTAGCGCGGGACGACCGCGGGCGGCTCGTCCAGCGCGAACGCCTCGGCCAGCTCTTCCGGCGTGGCGGTGAGGCTGGTGCGGCCGCACACGGCGTCAGCGAGCCGGCACGGCCAGCCGGGCGACCGCGTCCACCACGCGGTCGGGCTCGACGGGCTTGCTCAGGTAGGTCTGGAAGCCGGCGCCGAGCGCGCGGTCGCGGTCCTCGGCGTAGGCGCGCGCCGTCAACGCCACCGCGGGCAGGTGCCGGCCTTCCTCCGCGGGCAGCGCGCGCACGCGGGCGATGAGCGAGTAGCCGTCCTCCCCCGGCATCGAGAGGTCCGAGACGAGCACGTGCGGCCGGAACTCGCGCACGAGGGCCAGTCCCTGCGGCGCCGTCCGCACGCCGCGGGCCTCCGCGCCGTGCAGCGTCAGGATCAGGCACATCGTGTCGAGCGAGTCGGCGTCGTCGTCCACGAGGAGGACGCGCAGGCCGTCGAGGCGCTTGCCACCCATGATTCAGGATAACCCGCCGGCCGGCGGCGCGGACGGGCCGGTTCCGCTCTCCCTGGCGGCGCCGGCCCACCAGTCGGCGAGGAGGGTCGCCACGAAGGCGTAGCCTTCCGGCCGCATGTGGTTGTCGTAATCCCAGTAGAGGCGCCGGCCGGCCTCTTCCTCGCGGCGTAGCGGCGGCGTGAGGTCGAGGAAGGGGACCTCGAGCGCGCGGCACGCCTCGCCGAGGGCCGCGGCCTGGCGCTGGTACTCGGGCCCGGTCAGCGACTCCGCCGGCTTGATGACGGCGTAGCGCCGCGCGAAGGACATGTAGTAGTCGGAGACCTGGAGGGAGTGGGGGAGGTAGGCGACGCGCAGTGCCGCGCCGTGCGCGCGCGCGAGGTCGCGCGCCGCCCTCAGGTGCGGAGCGGCGTCGGCCGCGGCGAGCAGGTCCAACGCCGACCGCTCGAGGTGGTCGGCGAGGTACGGGTTGAGTGCTCCCCGGCGCATGGCATCGAGGAGCGCGGGCTCGACCAAGGGCTCGTAGCCCGCCGCCCGGCCCGTGAGCGGGTTGGTGGGATCGGGGACGGGCCCGAAGAAGGGAAACGGCGCGGTGTGCCAGCGCCGGGGGACCGCCGCTCCCCGCCACGCGCGCAGGGCCACGTGGGCCGGCCGAGGCAGCCATCGCTTGAAGTACACCGGCCGCCAGGGCTCGCGGAGCCACCGCGCGTCGAAGGGCGGCGGCGGAAGATCGTTGGCGTAAAGGACGAGGATGACCGCCCGCGGCCGGAAGAGGGGCACGGCGGCGGCCAGCAGCCGGAGTTGGTGCGCCAGGCCGGTGCCGCCGATGCCCAGGTTCATGGCCTCCACGGCGTGGGTGGGCGGCACCGCGCGGGCGAACGCCCGCGGTATCGTGGCGTCGTCGGGCGCCATGACGCCCTCCACGAAGCTGTCGCCCACGAACATGACGCGGGCGGCGCGGGCCGGCGGACGCACGCACCAGGTGGACGCGTCGCGGAAGCCGTAGAGGTTCAGGGCGTGGACGAACGACGCGCGGTCGGGCTCCGACGCCCAGCGAAACGACGCGTTCATCAGCTGCGGCCGGCGGAGCCGGAACTCCGGGGGCACCTCCGAATAGTCCATGCGGTTCAGGTTGGACACCTGCGGGAGCGGGAAGACCGCGCGGAACACCACCTCGCCGGCGAGGAGCGCGGCGACCACGAGCAGCGCGGTGAAGACGGACGTGCGGGGCGGTCGCATGCGGTGGCGGGGGCGAGCGTATCAGACCCGCGGCCAGGGGGGGTTGACAGGGCGGCCCCGGGTAGCGTCTTGTCGTGGGGGGGGACGGAGGAAAGGCATGTCCAACGTTCTGTTCGGTGGCCGGCGTGGCCGCGGCGCCTGGGTGGCGGTCCTGTCGCTGGCGACGGCGGGCGTCGCGGTCGCGCAGCGCGCGCGACCGGAGCGTCCGGCCACGATGTCGTGGCAAGCGACGCTCGTCCCGCCGGGGGAGCCCGGCGACGCGCTCGTCGTCTCGGGCACCGTCTTCGCGGCCGACGGCACCACACCCGTCCCCGGTGTCGTGGTGTACGCGTACCAGGCCGACGCCCGGGGGCTCTACACGAACGACGGCCGGCCCGGCGTCCCGCGGCTCCACGGGTGGATGCGCACCGACGATCGCGGCCGCTACGAGTTCAGCACCATCCGGCCCGCGGCCTACCCCGGCCAGACCGTGGCCGCGCACATCCACATGAGCGTCGCCGCCGGCGGCCGCGAGCGGACGATCGACGACGTCCGCTTCGACGAGGACCCGCTCCTGACCGCCTCGATGCGGCAGCGGATGGTGACGGAAGGCCCGTTCGCGACGCTCTGTCGTGCCGAGCGCGACGCCTCGGGCGCGCGCCGCTGCACGAGGAACGTCCGGCTCGCTCCCTGAGCCGTCAGGGAGGGTCGCGGCCCGGGGGAGGCGGAGGATCCGGGGGAGCGGCGGCGACCGCGGCCTCGCCGGCGCCCTCCGCCCGCAGGCCCTGGACGTTCGTGTAGACGAAGAGTGCGCACAGCGCGGCCGCGATGAAGGCGCCGGCCGTCACGGCCAGGGCGGCCACGCCGAGGGCCACGACCATGGAAAGGTAGCGGGCGGCGCGCCGGCCGCCCGTCCCGAAGAGGCCTTCGAGTCCCGCGGCCATGATCGCTCCGCCGTCGAGCGGCAGCATCGGGACCAGGTTGAACACGCCCCATCCCAGGTTCACCCAGACGAAGTAGCCGAGAACGACGCCGGCGGGACCGGTGTCGGTGCCCAGGCCGGTCGCGATCCCGGCGACCCAGGCCGTCAGGCCCAGGGCGAGGCCCACGCCCGGGCCGGCCGCCGACGTGGCGATGCGCTTCGCGGGAGATAGCGGGCCGCGCTGGCGCCAGAAGGTCACGCCGCCCATCCCGTGCAGGGCGATGCGCGGCGCCTGCCCGAACGCCCTCGCGGTGAGCGCGTGTCCCAGCTCGTGCAGGAGCACGCCGGCGAACGCCACGGCGACCCAGGCGACGGCCAGGGCCGGGTGGTCGCCGCCTCCCGGCCGGAGGAGCACGACGATCAGGAAGAAGAAGAGGCTGACCTGGACCGGGATGCCGAAGAGGCGGAATTGCATTTCCATGGGCTACTTCCTGCGCGGCGCGGCCTTGCGCGGCGCGCGCTGCCGCCGGGCTTCCCAGAAGCGGTCCATCTCGCCCTGGGAGGCCGCGAGGGCCATGGCGATCAGCCGCGCGCGCTCGATGTCCGGCGCACCCTCGCCGAGCGCCCGGGCGACCTGCACCGCGAGCGCCTTGAGCGGATCGTCCTTGGCGGCGGAGATTGCGCGCGGCGACACGCTGAACGGCGCCGAGAGGAGAGAGCCCAACGCCTCGGCCGCGCCCTGCCTGTCCGGATCCGGGGGAGGTGGCGCCGGCGCCGTGTCCTTCCGGCTGCGCCGGGCGGCCTCCTCTCGCGCGGCTCCGACCTCGCGGCCGAGGCGGCGGATGGATTCGATCAGGCGCGGCACCGCGCGGAACACCCTCTCCGAGGCCTCGTCGGGCCGCACCCAGGCGCGCCCGTCGCGGCCCTGCTCGAGCTGGAACGAGATCGCGGAGCCGGGCGGGGCCAGCCGCTGAAGCTCGTCCAGCTCGCCGTCGTCCACCGTGTCCCGATCGGCCATGACGCCTCCCTCCGGGTGTCCAAATTGGTACATTGGAATGATCTCGCATCTCGCGGGGCGGAGGACACCATGAACACTCCCGCCAGCATCGGGCGCCATCCCGTCCATCCCATGCTCGTCTCGCTGCCGATCGGACTGTGGACGTTCTCCCTGGTGAGCGATCTCGTCTACCGGTTCGGCGGGGGAGCCGAGGTCTGGGACTCCGTCGCCTTCTATACGCTCGCCGGGGGCGTCGCCGGCGCGTTGCTGGCCGCGGTGCCGGGGTTCATCGACCTGCTCGCGCTGCCGGCGGGCAAGGTGAAGAAGGTCGCGGTGGCGCACATGGCCGCCAACCTCGGCGCGGTGGTCCTCTTCGCGGTGAACCTCGGGCTGCGGCTCAACGCGGCGCCCGGCGCCGCCGTCCCCGTCCTGCTCTCGGCGATCGGCATCGCCTTGCTCGGCGTCGCGGGCTGGCTCGGCGGGGAGCTGGTGTACGTGCACGGCGTGGGCGTGCAGCCCGCGCCGGACCGCGCGCCGGGCTCATCGCCCCACCCGTGACGTGAGTGTCGCCGTGTGACCGTCGTCACGGCCCCGCGGGCGCGGCCGAGCGAGGGGCGGTGGGTGGCGTTATAGTCATCGGCGCTCGGGACTTCCGCGGAAGACCGACATGGCGCAGAAATACAAGCTACGGTTCGCCGACGGCACCACCCTCGCGCTGGACAGGGATGGCCTGCGCACGTGGGTGGGCAAGGGCATGGTGGACGCGCAGACGACCGTCCAGGCGCCCGGCGACAAGAAGTGGTATTCGCTGCAGGAGTTCCTGGCGCGCGAGAGCGGCGGGAACCAGGCGCGGGGGACGGGTGGCGGGCCGCCGGCGGAGCCCGCGTCGCTGAAGCTCGCGCCGATCGACGACGGGCCGGACCCGGACCAGGAGCTCTACGAAGGCGACGTCGAGGGCGAGGAGAGTCCTTTCGCCGTCGTGTGGTTGTGGGCGAAGCGGCTCGTGGTCGCGGGCGTGCTGCTCATCGCCCTGGGCACGGCGGCCGCACACTGGTCCGTGTGGCTCCCCTGGGTCACCGAACACGGGGTGACGCTCTTCACCGCCATCGACCACCGAGTGCATCCCGAGCGCGCCCGGCCACCCGCGAGCGCCGAGGCCGAGCGCGAGCGCGAGCGGCAGGCTGCGCTGGAGGCCGCGGCCGCCCATATGCCGCAGCTCGACGCACCCACGATCGAGCGCGTCATGGCGAGCGGTGTCCTCGCGATCCTCGATCCGGCCGAGGTCTTCAGCCGCGCGCACGAGGCGATCCGGCGCGGGCTGCCCTCGCTCGACGCGGAGGCGGCGCTCGAAGCGCGCGCCCTGCGGGCGGCGCTGCAGGCCGCGCTGCCCGCGCCCGAGCGCGAGCGCCTGCGCGAGTACGACCGCACGCGCGCGCACCGCGCGACCC
>DATKEG010000161.1:0-14787 GCA_035544515.1 Vicinamibacteria bacterium
CGCATCGGGTGCACCGCCTGCCACCAGGGGCGCGGGCGGGCCACGAGCTTCGTCAACGCCGCGCACACGCCGTCGACGCCGGAGCAGGAGCAGGCCTGGGCGAAATACAGCGGCGGGGGCGACACGTACCACGGCCTCCACCACTGGGACCTGCCCATGATGGCGCGGGGCCACACCGAGGCCCAGTGCGTGAAGTGCCACCAGGGCGTGGTCGAGGTGCCGAAGGCCGACCGCCTCAACACCGGCATCATGCTCATCGAGCGGTACGGCTGCCATGGCTGCCACAAGATCAGGGGCTGGGAGGACCTGCGCAAGGTCGGGCCCACGCTCACGAAGATCACGGGCAAGACCAACGAGGAGTGGATCTACCGCTGGATCAAGGAGCCCAAGGGCTTCCGGCCCACACGCATGCCGCAGGTGTGGGACGTGCGGCCGGACGAGACGGACGACATGAAGCGGCGCAACGACGTGGAGGCCAACGCGGTGGCCGCCTACATCGTCGCGAGCGCGCAGCCCGAAGCCTACCCGGCGCCGCCGCCGGGCGACCTGCCCGCGGGCCGGCGCACGTTCGAGGCGGTGGGCTGCCTGGGCTGCCACCGCGTCGGCGACGACATGCGGGGGGTGGACACGTTCGAGGCCGCTTCCTACCGCGCGCACGGCCCGAACCTCGACGGCACCGGGAGCAAGGTCGACCCCGGCTGGCTCTACTCCTGGCTCAAGCGACCGAAGGACTACTGGCACGACACCCGCATGCCCAACCTGCGGCTGAGCGACAAGGAGGCGGCCGACCTCACCGCCTACCTGATGAGCCTCCGCAACGATGAGTTCCTGGCCCGCCCGCGTCCCGCGCTGGACCCCGGCATCCGCGACACGATCGTCCGCGAGCACCTGGTGGCCGCCAACGTGCCCGTCAAGCAGGCGGATGCGCAGCTCGCCTCCATGGACGACCGGCAGCGCACGCTCTTCGTGGGGGAGAAGACGATCGCGCGCTACGGCTGCTTCGGCTGCCACGAGATCAAGGGTTTCGAGAAGGCGACGCCCATCGGCGCCGAGCTGACGGAGCAGGGCTCGAAGCTCGTGGACCGGCTCGACTTCACCTACGAGCACGGGAAGATCCCCCACACGCTTCCCGGCTGGCTCAAGCGCAAGGTGGAGGAGCCGCGCATCTTCGACCGGGGCAAGGTCAAGCGCCCGGAGGAGATGCTGCGCATGCCCAAGTTCTGGGTGAGCGGCGAGGAGGCGGACACCATCGTCACCGGCATCATGTCGTTCACCAAGGAGCAGGTGCCGCTCGTGGCCCAGGACCAGCTCAGCGCCGACGACCGCCACGTCCAGGCGGGCCAGCGCCTGGTGCGGGACTACAACTGCCGCGGCTGCCACCAGGTGGGCGACTATGGCGGCGCCATCCGCAAGGTGGTGGAGAGCCAGCTCGAGGCCTCCGGGGGCGACCCCATCAACGCCCTGGGCCTGTCGCCGCCCCTGCTCTACAACTCGGCGTCGAGGATCGGCGAAGGCGCGCGCGTCCACACGGTGTGGCTGCACGACTTCCTGAAGGACCCCTCGCAGGAGGTCCGGCCCTGGTTCGACCTGCGCATGCCCACCTTCGAGTTCAGCGAGGAGCAGGTCAACACGCTCACGCGCTACTTCGCCTCCCTGGACGGCGTACCGTACCCGTACACCCCGCCCGTCTCGATCGATCCGGCCATGGTGGCGCACGGCCGCGACCTGTTCACGCAGTGGCAGTGCGTCAAGTGCCACGTGGTCGCGGGCCGGCTCCCCAACCAGGAGCCGGCGAACATGGCGCCCGACCTCGCCAACGTGCCCGAGCGCCTGCGGCCGGACTGGCTCACCGTCTGGCTGGCCGACCCCCAGAAGGTCCAGCCCGGCACCCGCATGCCCAACGTCTTCCCGCTCGACCCGCAGGAGAACGCGTTCCCCGAGATCCTGGGCGGCGACCAGGCCCAGCAGATCGAGGCCATGCGTTCGTATCTGCTGACGCTGGGCGGCGGTCAGGCGGCGCGCGAGACGCGGTCATCCGGGGGAGACCGCGGCTCGGGCACGCGGGCGGCGAACGCGTCGGGCCGGTAGCCGGGTGTTGCTCCGCCGCGCGCGCCAGACTCCAGCGGTCGTTCCGGCGTCACCTCAGCCCCCGAACCGCGGGCGCGGGGCGGGCGGAGGTGGCGACGGCGCGTCGACGCCCCCCGAGGTGCCCATGATCGCCGAGCGGTTCGCGCGCTGGCGGTTCTCACGGAAGTCGGTGCCGTCCATGCGGATCAACAGGCACATCTCCATGAGACGGGAGCGCAGCCGGGAGCCGATGCGATCCACGAAGAACTCCCGGCGGACCGAGCTGTCGGCCTTGAGCGCCTCTTCCGGCGTGACGTCCTGGAAGTTGGTGGTGATGATCGTGGCGCGCTTGGCCAGGTAGCGGCTGTTCAGGATGTAGAAGAGGGTGTCGTTCATCCAGTCCGTGATCCGCCAGGCGCCGAGGTCGTCCAGGACCAGGATGTCCGTCTCCACGACCGGGGCCAGCACCTGCAGTTCGCTGGTCTTCGTCTCCGCGTCGTAGGAGTTCTTGATCTCCCGCATCAGCTCGTGGAAATCCCAGAACTGGCCGCGGACGCTCTTGTGCTCCGCCAGCTCGCGCAGGACGGCCACCGCGAGGTGCGTCTTGCCCACGCCGTTGCTGCCGGTGAAGAGCAGCCCCAGGCCCTCGTCCGAGGCCAGGAACGGATAGCCGTGACAGTAGCGGACCACCTTCTCGAGCACGGCCTCGTGTGACCGGGTCCACGGCGAGAAATTGGCCAGGGTGCACTGCTCATAGCGGGGAGGGATCCGGCACAGGGTCACGAGGTCGGCGCGGGCGCCCGCGGACGCGCCCCGGCAGGAGCAGGGCTGGGCGAACTCGCGACTGTCCTTCTCCACGATCTCGAAGCCGGTGCCGCCGCAGCGGGCGCAGGCCGTCAATTGAGCACCCCCCGCAGCTCGGAGGCGCGGTGGCTGCGGCGCAGCTTCTCCTTGGCCTTGCTCTCGATCTGCCGGATGCGCTCGCGCGAGAGGCCGAGCGCCTCGCCGATCTCCTGCAGCGTGCGCGGCTCCTCGCCGTCGAGCCCGAAGCGCATCTTGATCACCTCCCGCTCCTTGGGCTCCAGCTCCCCGACCATGGCCCGGATCTGGTCCTCGAAGGAGCTGCGCATCAGCTCCAGCTCGACGGAGGGGACGGTGTCCTGCTCGAGCGTATCGCCCAGCTCCATCTTCCCGTCCTCGCCCACGGCCGTGGAGAGCGAGAGGTCGTCGCCGGCCACCCGGAGCAGGTTCTCCACCTCCTGCTCGCTGAGCGCGGTCTTCTCCGCTACCTCCTCGGTGGTGGGCGCGCGTTCGAGCTCGGCCGCGAGCTGCTGGCGCGCGTTGCCGACCCTCGAGACCTGGCCCGAGAGCTTCTGGGGCAGCCGGAACACGCGGCTGTGATCGGCCAGCGCGTGGAAGATGGCCTGGCGCACCCACCAGACCGCATACGAGATGAACTTGACGTTGCGCTCGGGGTCGAAGCGCTTGGCCGCCTCGATCAGGCCCAGGCTGCCCTCGTGGATGAGGTCGAGGAAGGACAGCCCCAGCCCGCGATAGCGCTTCGAGTAGGAGACCACGAAGCGGAGGTTGGCCTCGACCAGGCGCTGCAGCGCCTGCTGGTCGCCCGCCTTGATGCGGCGGCCCAGCGCCTTCTCGTCGTCGCCGCTCAGGGGCTTGAAGCCCGCGATCTCGCGGATGTAGGCGTTGAGGCTGTCGCCGGCGGGGGCGCGGCGCTCCTCGCCGCCGGGCTTCTTCGCCTTTCGGGGGGACTTCTTGCTGGCCGGCATGAGCACCTGCACTTCGACGCCAGGATGGATTATAAGCGAGGGCGCGCTCAGTCCTTCTCCGGCGGCGCCTTCACGATCTGCGTGGGCGGCACCCTCACCAGCGCCCGCTCCAGGCGCTCCTGCCACCCGTCCTGGCTCGAGCGCTGCAGCTCTTCGCGCACGTAGGCGATGAACTCGTTCATCTCCGCCTGCATCTGCTCCATCTTGCGGCGCATGTTGAGCACGATCTCCACGCCGGCCAGGTTCACGCCGAGGTCGCGCGTGAGGTTCAGGATCACCTCCAGCTCGCGCAGGTCCTCCTCGGAGTACAGCCGCGTGTTGCCTTCCGTGCGGGACGGCTTGAGCAGGCCCTCGCGCTCGTAGAGGCGCAGGGTCTGGGGATGGATGCCGTAGCTCTTGGCGACCACGCTGATCATGTAGTACTTGCCCTTGCCCGCCGGGGGACGGCGCTCGGGAGGGGCGTCGGAGCGGGGACGTCGGACGCGGGGCATCAGGCCTTCGCCGCGGCGCGGCCGGGACCGTCGGCGGTGGCCGCGTCCGCCGCCGCCTGCGCGCGGGGCGCCTCCGGGCTGCGGCGCGCGAACTCCTCCAGCAGCCGACGGCTCTCGTCGTCGGTCACCGCCGGCACCCAGACGCGGACCTCCGCGTAGAGGTCGCCGCGCGCGGGCTCCGCGCCGCCCGCCTCCAGGCGCGGCATGCCGCGCTTGCGCAGCCGGAAGCGCTGACCGGTCTGCGTGCCGGGCGGCAGCTCGATGGTCACCGGCTCCTCCAGCGTGGGCACCTCCACGTGGGCGCCCAGCGCGGCCTGCGTGATGGTGATCGGCACCTCGCAGAGGAGGTCGTCGCCCTCGCGGCGGAAGAGCGGATGCGGCTCCACCTCCACTACCAGCACGAAGTCGCCGGGAGGCCCGCCCCGCCGTCCCGCGTTGCCCCAGCCCGGCATGCGCACCCGGCTGTCGTCACCGACGCCGGGCGGCACCTGGACGTCGAGCCACTCGCTCTGCATCACGCGGCCCTGGCCCCCGCACGGTGCGCAGGGCTGGCGGCCCAGGACCCCGCTGCCGGCGCAGTCCCGGCACGGGCGCGTGAAGACCATGCGGCCGCGGCTCGCCCGCAGCTCCCCCCGTCCCTCGCAGGTGGGACACGGGCGAGGCCGCAGCGCCACCACGCCGCGGCCGTCGCAGACCGAGCACGCCTCGAAGCGCATCACGTGCACGCGCCGGCGAGTGCCCTGGAGGCAGTCCTCGAAGCTCACGCGTGTCGTCTGCTGGAGGTCCTCGCCGGCCGCGGCCGCTTCCGCCGGGTGCAGCACGCCCTGGAAGATCTCGCGGAACCCGGCGCGCTCCACCCGCACCCCTTCGGAGAAGTCGAACCCGGCGAAACCCACCTCCGCCCTCGCCGGGGGCGGGGCGGGCGCCTCGCCACGGTCGTATTGCGCCCGCCGGTGAGGATCGGAGAGCACCTCGAAGGCGCGCGAGACGACGCGGAAGCGCTCGGCCGCGATGGGGTCGCCCGGGTTCAGGTCGGGGTGCAGCAGCCGCGCCTGCTTCTGGTAGGCGCGGCGGACCTCCGCCGCGCTGGCGTTGCGCCGGACGCCCAGGACCTCGTAGAAGTCCACCGCCGCCTACCCCCTGTCCGTCACCTCGGCGTCCACGACGTCCCCGGCGTCTCCGTCCGCCTGGGAGCGGGGCCCGGAACCGGCGTCCGGCACCGCCGCCGCCGTCTGCTTGTAGAGCGTTTCCGCGATCCGGTGGGAAGCGGCCGTCACGTCGCGCGCGGCCTGCTCCAGGCGGTCCGGGCCGTCCTCCTCGGGCACCTGCCGCGCCGCGGCGAGGGCCGCTTCCGCCGAGGCCGTCTCGGTGGCGGGCAGCTTGTCGGAGTTCTCCGCCAGCGTCTTCTCCAGGCCGTAGATCGCGGCGTCGAGGCGGTTCCTGGCCTCGATCCTCTCGCGCTCGCGCCGATCCTCGTCGGCGTGGGCCTGGGCCGCCTCGACCATGCGCTCCACGTCCTCCCGGGCGAGGCCGGAGGAGGCGGTGAGGGTGATGGCCTGGCTCTTGCCGGTGCCCCGGTCCCGGGCCGAGACGTTCACGATGCCGTTGGCGTCGATGTCGAAGGCGACCTCGATCTGCGGCATGCCGCGCGGCGCGGGCGGGATGCCCACGAGCTGGAACTTCCCGAGCGTGCGGTTGTCGCGCGCGAGCGGGCGTTCGCCCTGCAGGACGTGGATCTCCACCGTGTGCTGGTGGTCGGCCGCGGTGGAGAAGACCTCGCTCTTGCGGGTGGGGATCGTGGTGTTGCGCTCGATGAGCCGGGTGGACACGCCCCCGAGCGTCTCGATGCCGAGCGAGAGCGGGGTCACGTCGAGGAGGAGCAGATCCTTCACCTCGCCGGCGAGGACGCCCGCCTGCACGGCGGCGCCCACCGCCACCACCTCGTCGGGGTTCACGCCCTTGTGCGGTTCCTTGCCGAACAGCTCCCGCACGAGCTGCTGCACGCGGGGGATGCGCGTGCTGCCGCCCACCAGCACGACCTCGGCCACCTCGCCGGCCCGCAGGCCGGCGTCCTTCAGGCACTGGCGCACCGGGCCCATGGTGCGCTCGAGCAGGTCGGCCACGAGCTGCTCGAACCGCGAGCGGCTCAGGCGCAAGGCGAGGTGGCGCGGCCCGGAGGCGTCGGCGGTCACGAAGGGGAGGTTGATCTCCGTCTCCATGGCCGTGGAAAGCTCCATCTTCGCGCGCTCCGCGGCTTCCTTGAGGCGCTGCCGCGCCATCTTGTCCTGGGCGAGGTCGATGCCCTGCTCCTTCATGAACTCGGACACGATCCACTCGACGACGCGCTGGTCGAGGTCGTCGCCGCCGAGGTGGGTGTCGCCGCTCGTGGCCTTGACCTCCACCACGCCTTCACCGACCTCCAGGACCGAGATGTCGAACGTGCCCCCTCCGAAGTCGTAGACGGCGATCGTCTCGTCCTTCTTCTTGTCCAGGCCGTAGGCGAGCGCCGCGGCGGTAGGCTCGTTGACGATGCGGAGCACGTCGAGGCCGGCGATCTTGCCCGCGTCCTTGGTGGCCTGGCGCTGCGAGTCGTTGAAGTAGGCGGGGACGGTGATCACGGCCTGCGAGACCGGCTGGCCGAGGTACTGCTCGGCCGCGTCCTTCATCTTCTGGAGGACCATGGCCGAGACCTCGGGCGGCGAGAGCTGCCGGCCGAGGACCTCGATGCGGGCCTCGCCGTTCTCGCCGGGAACCACCGCGTAGGGGACCATCCGGGTCTCCTGCGAGACCTCGGAGACCTTCCGGCCCATGAAGCGCTTGATCGAGTAGAGGGTGTTCTCGGGGTTGGTGACCGCCTGCCGCTTCGCCACCTGGCCCACGAGCCGCTCGCCCCCCCGGCCGAACGCCACCACCGACGGTGTGGTCCGGCTGCCTTCCGGGTTCGCGATCACGGTCGGGCTGTCGCCCTCCATCACCGCGACGACGGAGTTGGTCGTGCCCAGGTCGATGCCGATGATCTTCGCCAAAACCTCTCCCTGCTGAACGTTACGGGTTGAGCGTACGATTGTCAACCCTGTTGCGCCGGGCCACGGCTACCCGTGACGGGGGCTTAGAATCGGAGGATGGTCCGCGTGTTCGAGGTCACGGAGGGCCCCGCGCGAGAGAGAGACCCGGCCGACAGCCTCGCCGAGGCCTCCGCCAGGCTGCCCCACGGCGCGTACACGACGCTGCGCACGTATGGGGGCGATCACGTGGTCCGGCTCGGGGAGCACGTGCGCCGGCTCGAGGAGTCGGCCGCCACTCCGGGCGCTCTCGACGAGGATCGCGTCCGGGCGGGCCTTCTCGCCGCGGTACGCGCCGCGGCGCACGAAGAGTCGCGCCTCCGGCTGACCTGGGTCCCCCCGCGGCTGTACGCCGCGGTGGAGCGCTTCGAGCCCGTCGCGCCCGCTCTCTACGCCTCGGGTGTGGCGTGCGTGACCCTCCCGCTGCGGCGGGAGAACCCCCAGGCGAAGGACACGCGGTTCCTGGAGACCGCGCGCGCCGCCCAAGGCGCGCTGCCCGCGGGCCGCCACGAGGGCCTGATGGTCGGCGAGGACGGCACGATCCTCGAGGGCCTGTCCAGCAACTTCTTCGCCGTGCGCGAGGGCTTACTCCACACCGAGCACGAGCGGGCGCTCGCCGGCGTGACGCGCTCCCTGGTGCTGGAGGTCGCCCGCCACGTCCTTCCCCTGGCCCGGACCGGCGTGCGGCTGGAGCAGCTGCCGCAGGTGGCCGAGAGCTTCATCACCAGCGCCTCGCGCGGGATCCTGCCCGTGGTCCGCATCGACGAGGGTTGGATCGGCAGCCGGCGCCCGGGGGATCTGACCCGCACCCTGCGCGCGCGCTTCGAGGAGCAGATCGCGCGCGAGGCCGAGCCGCTCGGCTAGCCAGCGGCTACGCTTCCGCCCACTTTCCCTGCCCCTCCCACACGCGCACGACGAAGGGAAAGCCCAGGTGCTCCTTGAGCTGGGCGGAGAGCAGCTCGCAGATGTTCTCGACCGAGGGGAACTCCAGGACGTCGTTCCAGTTCCGATGGTCGTAGCGCTGGAGGACCTCCCGCGTGCGCGACTTCAGCTCGTTGAAGTCCACGACCATGCCCCCGCTCTTCTGGCCCTCGATGATCACCTCGATCCTGTAGGTGTGGCCGTGAAGCTGGCCGCACTTCGCGTGGCCCGGCAGGAAGTGCGCGCAGTCGATGAACTCCGTGATGCCGAGACGCACTCCCTAGAGCATAGCCGAAGCGGCGCGCGCGGCGCGGAGCCGCGCCGGCGTGGCGTCGCGGCCGGTCAGCAGCTCGGACACGGCCCAGCGGGAGAGCAGCGGCTCGTAGGCCAGGTCCGCGGCGCCGGCCAGGGCGGCGAAGAGGGGCCGGCCGGGCAGCGGGCCGATCCAGGGCAGGCCGTCGCACGAGAGGCCCAGGCGGCGCGACCAGCCCCTTCCCTGAGGGCCGGCCCGCTGGGGCAGGTGCTCGGCGGCAAACGCCGCCGGATCGCCGCCCGTGACCTCGAGCAGCAAGGGGCCCGCCGCCGACGTCCAGCGTGCTCCGCCGCCGCACGCCCGCGCGGGCGACGGAACGGGGGCGCCGTCGCGGGCGGGCAGCTCGACCCCGCGACTCTCTCGCCACGCGAAGCTTCCGGCCAGGTCCGGCGACAGCCGGGCCGCCTCCGCGGTGGCCAGCACCGCGACGGGCGCGCTCACGTCGCCCTCGGCCGTGGGCGCCCGCACACCGGACGGCGAGACGTCGGCCAGCCCTGCGCCGGCCGCGTCGAGGAGCACGGCGCCGGCCGCGAGCGCCGCCGCCCTTGCCGCGCCCGCGAGGGCAACCGCGTCGAGCTCCGCTTCGTCCTCGGCCCAATACGCGGCGGCGAATCCGCGCACCGCGAAACGCGCTTCGAGGAGGAAGCCGTCCAGGAACTCGCCCGCAAAACCGTCGTCGCGGAGCAGGTCTTCGCTCTCGGCCAGCGCGAGGCCTTCCGTCCGGCTCGTGGCCAGCGTGAACCCGCCCGCTCGCCCCATGTCGCAGGCCTGACCCCATTCGGCCCGCAGCACGGTGTGTGCGCTGCGTTGCAGCTCCCACAGCTCGCCCGCGCCGGCACGGCCCCACCGCCGGACGGCGTCCACGTAGGCCAGCGGCGGACCCGACGGCACGTGACCCGGCGCCGGCTCCTCGGAGGCGCCCACCACGACCGTGCGCTTCCCCGCCCGCGCCAGCTCCAGGGCGACCAGGCACGCGGTCAGCCCCGACCCGAGGACGACCACGTCGGCCGCCGTGTGGCGGCGGCTCAACGGACGCCGCGCACCGCCGCCTCGAGCGCGGCGGCCAGTGGCGTCAGCTCACGGCCGAGCAGCGCCTCGAGCGGCGCCGGGTCGGCGACCTCGTCGCACACGAGACAGTCGAAGTCGTCCGGTCCGAGCCCCTGGAATCCACCCCCCCGTGCCCGGCGTTCCGCCTCGGCCAGGGCGACCTGCCGGATGCCCTCGTGGGCGGTCCGGCCCAGCGCGCGGGCGGTGCGCGCCACGGCCGCGATCAGGTCCCGGTAGGACACCGGCTCGGGACCGACCAGGTCCACGACGCGGTGGGGCGGTGCGCCCGGCCGCCGCATCCCCGGCGAGCCGGCCGCGACGAGGACCGCCTCCACCGCATCCTCCACGAACACGGGCTGCATCCGGTACGCGCCGTCGCCGGGCACTTCCACGCCGCCGCGGGCCAGGGCGTCGACCAGGAAGGCCGTGAGGCCGTCGCCCGGGCCGACGATATAGGAAGGCCGGAAGACGACCGCCTCGCGGTCCGAGCGGAACAGCTCCAGCTCGGCCGACAGCTTCGACAGGAAGTACCGGTTGGTCACGCGCGGGGCCTGGCCGTAGCGCGCGACGCCGAGGCCGCTGAACAGGACGACGCGGGGGACGCCCGCCTCGCCCGCGGCCGCGACCACCCGGCGCGTGCCGGCGACGTTGACGGCCTCGTAGGTGGCGCCGTCCCTCTCCGCTCCGATGTGCGCGAGGTGGACGACCGCGCGCGCGCCGGCGAGGGCCCGCGCGAGCGGCTCGCCGGCCAGGCCCGGCACGACCACCGGTGCGCCGCCCGCATCCGCGACGGCCGTGGCGGCGGCGGCCGAGCGCACGATGCCGGCCACCGCCCATCCGCGCCGGGCCGCGAGCGCGGTGACGTGCCGGCCGACGAACCCGTTTGCCCCGGTCACGGCCAGCCGCTCGGCCACCGCGGCCTAGGGCGCGCTCGCGCCCGGCCCGCGGAGGGCGCGGCCCGGCGTGGCCCCCGTGTGCTCGCCGTCTCGCAGCACCTGCGCGCCGTTGACGAACACGTGGCGCATCCCGACCGCGTACCGGTGCGGGTTCTCGAACGTGGCGCGATCCGCGATCGTCGCCGGGTCGAAGACCGCCACGTCGGCGAACGCGCCGGGCGTGAGGCGCCCGCGGCCGCGCAGCCCGAGGTTCGTGGCCGGCAGGTCCGTCAGCCGGCGGATGGCTTCCGGCAACGGGATCAGCTTCTCGTCGCGGACGTACCGGCCGAGCAGCCGCGCGAAGTTGCCGTAGGCGCGCGGGTGCGTCGACGACCGGATGAACGGCTCTTCCGGCGCCATCGACCCGGCATCGGAGCCGAACGACACCCAGGGCAGGCGGATCTGCCGGCGGACGTTGTCCTCGGACATCAAAAAGAAGACGACGCCCACGCGCGTGCGGTCGGCGGCCATGAGGTCGAGGATCGTGTTCTCGGGATCGGTGCCCCGCGCGCGCGCCACTTCCGAGAGCCGCTGGCCGGTGAGCGGCTTGAGCGCCTCCGTCTTGAACTCGACCAGCAGCAGCCGCTCGGGCGACCCGGCGGAGAGACACAGGTTCTCCCAGCCCGCCGGCCGGCGCATCTCCTCGAGGATGCGCCGGCGGGTGGCCGGCTCCTGGATGCGCGCGAACAGCGCCTCCGAGCCGCCTTCGCGCGCCCAGGGCGGCACGCAGGCGTCGAACCCGGTGGACCCGGCCGTGTACGTGTACATGTCGGCCGTGATCCTCAGGCCCTGGCGCCGGGCCTCTTCCACGCGGGCGATCGCCTGCTCCATCTTCGGCCAGTTCTTCTCGCCGGCGGCCTTGAGGTGGTAGATCTCGGCGGGCACGCCGGCCGCGCGGCTGATCCGGACCAGCTCGTCGATCGCTTCGAGCAGGCGGTCGCCCTCGCTGCGGATGTGCGAGATGTAGCGGCCGCCGAAGGGCGCGGCGGCCTTGCACAGCTCGATCAGCTCCTCGGTGGTGGAGAAGGTGTCGGGCGCGTAGATCAGCGAAGAGCCGATGCCGAGCGCACCTCGCTCCATCTCCTCGCGGACGAGCCCGCGGGCCCGCTCCATCTCCGCGGGCGTGAAGGGGCGGTTCTCCAGGCCCACGACGTGCTCGCGCAGGGTGCCGGAGCCGATGAAGCTCGCCACGTTCTGCGACACGCCCCTCCTCTCGAGCGTGGCCAGGTACTCGGCGAGCGTGGTCCAGGTGACGTCGTAGCGAAGGTCGCCCTGCCCCTCCTTCATCCGCCGCTTCATCTCGGGCGTGAGGGGGCCCATGGACGAGCCCTCGCCCATGATCTGCGTGGTGACGCCCTGGCGGACCTCGCCCTGCGAGCGGCCGTCCACGAGCAGGGAGTCCGTGGACCACGACAGCATGTTGATGAAGCCGGGGGCCACGGCCAGGCCGGTGGCGTCGACCCTGAGCCCGGCGGAAGCCGCCGCCAGGTCGCCCACGGCCGCGATGAGGTCGCCGCGCAGGCCCACGTCCACCCGGCGCGGAGCCTCGCCGGTGCCGTCGTAGACCGTCCCTCCATGGATCACCACGTCGAAGGGTTCCGGCGGCGCCGCGCCGGCACGTGCGAGCGTCAGGGTCAGGGCAAAGAGCGAGGCGATCACGTGAGCGCGAGACATGGAGCGCCCATGTTAGCCCGATCCAGGTGGTTCCCCTCGGCTCTTCGCCCCGTGCCCTAGTCGCGGCGTGGACCCAGGCCGTTTTCCTGGAGGATGCGCCGGAGGTCGGCCATGCCGCGGGCGACCAGGTTGCGCGCCTTCTGGTAGGACCAGCCGTAGCGGGTCATGATCTCGGTGACGTCGAAGCCGCTGAGGTGCGCGCGCACGGCCAGGCGCCGCTCGGGCGCGATCTGCTGGATGGCCGCGCGGATGCGGGCCATCTTCTCCTTGCGGTCGAGTGCGACGTGGGGATCGCCGCGTTCGGCGCGCAAGGCGGCGAGGGCATCGCCGCCGAGCGGGTCCTGGGCACGCGCGGCCTCCTGCCGCATCACGCGCACGGTCTCCCGCACCGCCGCCCGGTAGATGTAGGTGGCGGGGTGCTCGATCGCGTGATCGCTCCGGAGCTGCTTCCACAGCGAGATCAGCACGCGCTGCTGGATGTCCTCGCGCACGGCCCTGGTGGCGCCGCGGCCCACCCGGCGCACCATGGCCCCGATGAGCTTGCCGTATTGCCGGACGAGGGCCTCCATCCGGACGCGCACCTCGGGCTCCGGCGCGGGCCGCGCCACGGCCGGGCCCGGGCGCGCGTCCGTGTCGGCCGTGACCACCGTCACGAAGGAGGCATCGGGAACGGGAAGGGCGCTCATGCTGGGGTCGCTACCGCGGGTCGAGGCCTAAGACGTTCCGGTACCCGAGCCGGCCGTGACCCTCCTCACGGGAGGCGCGGTTTCAGGGGTCGAGGGAGGGGCGGAGTGTAACCTAACTCACGAGCTTGCGGTACTTGATCCGGTGCGGCTGGTCGGCCTCGGCCCCCAGGCGGCGGTGCCGGTCGGCCTCGTAGTCCTGGTAGTTCCCCTCGAACCACGCCACACGGCTCTCGCCCTCGAAGGCGAGCATGTGCGTGGCGATGCGGTCGAGGAACCAGCGGTCGTGGCTGATGATCACGGCGCAGCCGGCGAAATCGACCAGCGCCTCTTCGAGCGCCCGCAGCGTGTCCACGTCGAGGTCGTTGGTGGGCTCGTCCAGCAGGAGCAGGTTGCCGCCGCTCTTGAGCAGCTTGGCCAGGTGGAGGCGGTTGCGCTCGCCGCCCGAGAGGTCCTTCACCTTCTTCTGCTGGTCGGGCCCCCTGAAATTGAACGAGGCCGCGTAGGCGCGCGAGTTGACCTCGCGCTTGCCGACCAACACCACGTCCTTGCCGCCGTCCGAGATCTCCTCCCAGACCGTGCGGTTGCCGGCGAGCGAGTCGCGGCTCTGGTCCACGTAGGAGACGACCGCGGTCTCGCCCACCCTGAGCGCGCCCGCGTCGGGCTTCTCCTGGCCGACGATCATCCGGAACAGGGTCGTCTTCCCCGCTCCGTTGGGGCCGATGACGCCCACGATCCCGCCCCGGGGGAGGATGAAGTTGACGTCGTCCATGAGCAGGTTGTCGCCGTACGCCTTGCGCAGGCCCTTGGCCTCGATGACGAGGTCGCCCAGCCTCGGCCCGGGCGGGATGGTGATCTCGGCCGTGCCTTCGCGCTTGTCCGCGGCCTGCTCCTGGGCCAGGAGCTGCTCGTATTGGGTCAGGCGGGCCTTCCCCTTGGCCTGGCGCGCCCGCGGTGACATGCGTACCCACTCCAGCTCGCGCCGCAGCGTCCGGCGCCGGGACGACTCCTCCTTCTCCTCCTGGGACAGCCGCGTCTGCTTCTGGTCCAGCCACGACGAGTAGTTGCCCGGCCACGGGATGCCGGCGCCGCGGTCCAGCTCCAGGATCCAGCCGGCCACGTTGTCGAGGAAGTAACGGTCGTGGGTCACGGCCACCACACAGCCCTTGAACTCGGCCAGGAAGCGCTCGAGCCAGGCCACGGACTCCGCATCGAGGTGGTTGGTCGGCTCGTCGAGCAGCAGCATGTCGTTGGGCTGGAGCAGCAGCCGGCACAGCGCGACACGACGGCGCTCTCCGCCGGAGAGCGTGGTCACGTCGGCGTCGGGGGGCGGCAGGCGCAACGCGTCCATGGCCATCTCGACCTGGCGGTCCAGCTCCCAGAGGTTCTGGGCGTCGATGCGGTCCTGCAACCGGCCGAGCTCGTCGGCGTTCTCCTCCGACCAGTCGGCCGACAGCTCCTCGTAACGCTGGAGGACGGCGCGCTTGTCCGCCACCGCCTCCTCGACGTGCTGGACCACGTTCTTCTTCGGGTCGAGCTGCGGCTCCTGGGGCAGGAAGCCGATGCGGGTGCCCTCCGCGGCGAAGGCCTCGCCCGCGAAGTCCTTGTCCTCGCCGGCCATGATCCTCAGCAAGGTGCTCTTGCCCGCTCCGTTCGCCCCCAGCACGCCGATCTTCGCGTCCGGGTAGAACGAGAGCCAGATCCCGCGCAGGATCTCCTTGCCCTGCGGCGTGACCTTGCGCAGGTCCTTCATGGTGTATATGAACTGCGGTGGCATGAGCCTCCCCTGAGCCGTCCCTCGGACGAC
>DATKEG010000162.1:0-15990 GCA_035544515.1 Vicinamibacteria bacterium
CCGGCCAAGGCCCGCGCGCGCAAGCGAACGGCTCGGGGCAAGGCCGGCGCTGCCGCGAAGAAGACGGCGCGCAACGTGCGCGGCCGGGCGAAAGGGGCGGCCGGGCGGGCGCGGCGTGCGGCGGCGGCCACGCGTGGCCGCGCGAAGCGCGGAGGACGCGGGACCTCGTCGCGCCGGGGCGTGCGCACCGGGGCGTCACGAACCCGTGCCGCGGGCCGCGCCCGGTCAAAGGCGAAGGCGAAGGGGAAGGGGAAGGGGAAGGCGGGCCGGTCCCGGTCCCGTTAGGGGCCGAATCCGCCGCGCCGCCTTGACAGCGGCGCGGCGTGGACCCCATAGTCGAGCGTTGATTCCATGACCCGCTCCAATGGGCCGGTGTCGTTGGCGAACCTCGCCGACAATCTTCCCCAGATCGTGTGGACGGCCCGCGCGGACGGGGCGTGGGACTACGTCAACGCGCGCTGGACCGAGCACACCGGCTTGAGCGCCGAGCAGGGCCTCGGCCTGGGCTGGCAGCAAGGCCTCCATCCCGACGACGCGCACCGGTGCGCCGAGGCCTGGGCCGACGCCACACGCACGGGTCGGCCGTTCGAGGCGGAGGCCCGGCTGGTCACGGCCGGCGGGCAATACCGCTGGCACCTTGCCCGCGCGCGGCCCGTCGCGGACAGTGGCGATGGCGCCCTTCGCTGGCTCGGCTCGTGGACCGACATCGAGGACCTCAAGCGCGCGCAGGGCCTCGACGCGCAGGCGCGCAGGAGGGGCGAGTCCGCCCGCGACGAGGCGGAGGCGGCCAACCGAGCCAAGGACGAGTTCCTGGCCATGATCTCGCACGAGTTGCGCACGCCTCTGGGCGCCATCCTGATCTGGTCGCAGCTGCTGCGCGACGAGAAGATGGACGAGGCGGGCATGGCCCGGGCCCTCGGCATGATCGAGCGCAGCACGAAGACGCTGGCCAAGCTCATCGACGACCTGCTCGACGTCTCGCGGATCATCGCCGGCAAGCTCACGCTGGAGTCCCGTGCCGTGCAGCTCGGACCCGTGGTCGAGGCCGCGCTCGGAGCGGCCCAGCCCGACGTCGAGGCGAAGGGCCTGCGCCTGGAGCTGGTGACGCCCGCGGGCGCCGTCAACGTCTGCGGGGACGCCGTGCGCCTGCAGCAGGTGCTCGGGAACCTGCTGTCCAACGCCGTCAAGTTCACGCCTGACGGCGGACGGCTGCGCGTCGCCCTCGAGACGACTCCGACGCACGCGCGCATCACGATCGCCGACACGGGCATGGGCATCAACCCGGAGTTCCTGCCGTTCATCTTCGAGCGGTTCCGGCAGGCGGATACCACGAGCACGCGCCGCAACAAGGGCCTCGGGCTCGGGTTGGCCATCTCGCGCCATCTCGTCGAGCTGCACGGGGGGACGATCGAGGCGTCGAGCCCCGGTGAAGGGCAAGGCAGCGCGTTCGCGGTCACCGTGCCGCTGGCGCGGTCGGCGGCCGGGGACGTGCCCGCCGCGGCCGCGGTGCGGTCGGACGGCTGGCCCGCGCAGGGCCGGTCGCTCGAAGGCGTGCGCGTGCTGGTGGTGGACGACGAGAGCGACGCGCGCGACGCGCTGGCCCTGGTGCTCGAGCGCTGCGGGGCGCGCGTCACCGCGGTCGCCTCGGCCGCGGAGGCGCTGGGCGCCTGGCGCCGCGAGCCGTACGACGTGCTGCTGAGCGACATCGCGATGCCGGGAGAGGACGGCTATTCGCTCATCCGCAAGATCGCCACCGCGGGTTCCGACGCGCGGCCGCTGCCCGCGGTCGCCGTCACCGCGTACGCCACCAGCGAGGACCGGCAGCGGGCGCTCGAGGCCGGTTACCGCGATCACCTGACCAAGCCGGTCGATCCGGGCGCGCTGGTGGCCACCGTGGCGCGGCTGGCCGGCCGGCCGCTGCCCTCCCGCGCCCCGTTGTATCCGTCACTGGGCGTCTGAAGACGCCCGCAAGCGCGACCGCACCGACACCGCGTACCAGACCGCCTGGTCTGCGACCCGCAGTTCGTCGGTGCGGACCGTGAGCTCCACCTGCGTGTCCTCCACGGAGACGGACTGGCGGACGCCCGCCGGCAGGTCGACGGCGCGGAAGAGCGAGCGGGGCAGCGCGATGTCGAAGCCCTCGGTCAGCCGCGCCCGCAGCTTCGGAAGGATCTCGTCGGGCTCGAGGGCCAGGCCGCACTTGAGGATCCGGTCCTGCTCGTCGAGGGCGCTCCGCACGATGCCCCAGGAGTGTTCGGCGAGGTCCACGCGCAGGCGGAAGCGCCGGCGCGGGAACACGGGGCGCACCAGCAGGGCCTGCGGCCCGGCCTGCAGCTCGAACTCCCCCTCCAGCGCGTATTCGTCGGCCAGCACGCGGCCGCTCACGCGGCGCGTGATCTCGAAATCGCGGCAGACGACCCGCGCCAGCGCGCGGGCGTCCCAGACGAAATGAGCGGTGGCGGTGCCCTGCGCGCCTTCGAGGCGTACGGGGATCCGCAGGGCGAGCCGATTGCCCCGGGCCGGACGCACCTCCGGCGTGCGCGAGCTCAGCGTGCCCCGCACGCGATGGACGACCAGGTGCAGCCTCCACTCGCCGGCGCTCACCCGTCCGAACGGCGTCGACACCTCGACCTCCCGCCGCTCCTCGACCTCGCGCTGCAGGTCGAGGTCCAGCTCCACGCGGTCGAGATACCGCCGCGCCACCTCCCGCACGATGTCCTCCACCAGGGCCGAGCGCAGGCCGACCACCACGTCGCTCCGCGCGTTGCGCTCGAGCAGCTCCCGCACGTGCGGCTCGCCGGCCATCCGCTCGTCCACGCGGGCCCGCAGGGCCTCGATCGCGCGCCGGGCCGCGGCCACGTCCGCGGGCACCGGCGTCTCGCCCGGGCGGGCGCAGGCGGCCGCGGAGACCGCGAGCAGCACGGCGCCGGCGGCCTTCGCGACCGTCACGGCCGTGGGCTCCCGTCCCCTCCGACCGCCGCGTCGATCGAGATCCACAGCTTCCCGCGCAGGGCCCGCACCTGGCGCACGGCGATCTGCAAGGGGATGCTCGCCGCCGCGATCCTCACCCCTCCCTCCGGACCCACCGCGGGGAGGGTGACGGCGCGCTCGAGCCGCACCGGGATCTGCAGTCGCGAAGCGAGCGCGCCGAACGCGTCGAGCCGCTCGTGTCCGAGCTCCTCGATCAGCTCTTCCGCGTCCTCGGGTGCGCCCACTCCCATCACCATCACGCGGCGCGCGTCCACCGCGATCACGCGCACCTCGCCGCGCAGCAGGCCCGACTCGGGATCCACTTCCAGCACGTCCAGCCCGCCGAACACGCTGACGTCCGCGAAGGCGGCGGCCTCGGAGCGGCCGGCCAGGCTCGCCCGCCCGTCCAGGCGGACGAGGGCGAAGCCGTCCTCGAAGCGCACGCTCGCGCCGGTCACGCGGATGCGGTAGCGCGCGATCACGCGCTCGTAGGGCATGGCCGAGACGAGCAGGTCCTGGACGAGGGCCTGGTCCACCACCACGAGCACCTTGTCGAAGGGGACGAGCGGCCCCGCCTCCGCCTCCTTCAGGAGCGCGGCGAGCCCGTCCCGCTGCCGCTGCAGCACCGCCCGGTCGGCCGCGGGTGGCGGCAGCTCCTTCCCGCAGGCGAGGGCGCACACCCCCGCGGCCAGCGACGCGAGAAGAGCGCGACAGGGCGGCATGGTGCGGACAGCATGACCGCTGGACCGCCGGACGGCAACCCGTCGTCGCACCGGCCCCATTGTGTCCGCCCCCCGGGATAGACTGCGGCCGACGATGCCAAGGGATGGACTCGAAGACCTCCCCGTGTGCGACAGCGTGTACGTGGCGCCGCACGCCGGCGACCTGGCCCTCTCCTGCGCGGGGCGCCTCGTGCACGAATCCCGGAACGGGTTGAAGCTGCTGGTGGTGACGCTCTTCGGTCCGGGCCTGGACGGGCCGTTCGGCCCCGGCCAGCAGGCCGAGGAGGGGGCCGCGCGCGGCCTGGTGCGGCTCGGCGTGTCGCACTTCGCGGCCGAGATGCCCGAGGCGGGCCGACGCAGCGCGCTGTACTCGACCTACGCCGGACTGCTCGAAGCCCGAGACCTGGGCGACGAAGCCTGGGCCGGCCAGACCGCGGAGCTGCTGACCGAGATCATCCACCGCACGAAGGCCAGGCAGGTGTACGCGCCGCTGGCCGTGGGCGGACACATCGACCACCAGCTCGCGCACGAGGCCGCGCGCGTGGCGTTTCCGGCCGAGGGCCGCAACGTGTTCCTGTACGAGGAGCGGCCCGAGGCCCTGGTGTCCGGCGCCGTGCGCATCCGGCTGGCCCAGATGGGCGCGCGGCTGCCGCCCGCGGCCGACGTGGCCGAGCCCGCGCGCGCCGTGCCGTACCTTCTCCGCTACCACGTCGGACCCGCCTTCCGCGGAGACGTCACGGGCTGGGGGGAGCGGCTCCGCGGTGCCCGCACCGCCGCCCGGCACTGGCGAGCGGGGCGCGCCTGGAACCCGCAGAGGGCCTGGGGACCCCGGCTGCAGCCGGTCGTCTACGCCACCGACGCAGGAGACCTGGCGGGCGTGGGCGAGCTCTGCGCGGCGCTCGAGGACGGCGGTCTGGGGCCCCTGGCCAGCCGCTACGCCAGGCGCCTGGTGGGCGGTGCCCATGCCGAACGGTACTGGCTCCTGTTGCCCGCGCGAGAGACCGACGGTCTCGAGACCCTGCCGCCGTCGGCGGCCGAGAGCATCCGCGCGCAGCTCACGGGACGGCTGGTCGGTCAGGCGGGACGTCCCGCGCTCCGCGGCTAGCAGTCCGGCGCCTGCTCGAGGACACGCCAGCGTTCCGGATCCTGCAGCCAGAGGGTGTTGAGGTAGGTCTCCACCTGCTCGCGCGGGTAGGCGGCGCAGAGCGCGCGCACGCCCTGGCGCGCGCCCGCCTCGCCCAGCGGCGGCGCGCCGCCCTCTTCGTCGCGCAGGATGCCGTCCTCGTGCGCGAGGCCGGCGGCGTCGAGGAAGGTCGCGAGCAGCGCCCGCCGCTCGCCCAGGTGCAGCGAGACGAGCAGGGCCGCGGCCACCGTCTCGCCGGGGTCGAGGACGCCGGCGAGCGCCCGCGCCTGCTCCTCCGGGGGCAGCGCGCGCGCCACTTGCGGGCGCAGCCGGCGCGCCTTGATCACGGCCGAGAGCGCGGCACCCACCACGTCCTCCGGCGGCTCGCGCCAGAAGTGCGTGGCCGCGGCCACGCGCTCCTCCCGGCCCAGCCTCTTCCACACACGCGTGGCGGTCGGTTCCAAGTGTTGTCCCCGTCGGGCAAGTTGAAACAGCGAGTATACGATACGGCCCCATGATCGCGCCCGCGGCGGCGGCGGCAGTCTGGCTGATGGCGCCCTCCTCGCCGCCGCCCGCGGCGCTGCCCACGCGCGTGCAACGGCTGGTCGTCCACGCGCTGGGCGGACCGTCGTACCGGGAGCCCCTCCGGCGTTTCGTGTTCTTCCCGCCGCCGCAGACGCACGCGCTCTGGCGGCCGGCCTTCGGCGCGCACTGGATCGTCTGGACGGACGGCACGCTGTGGCCGCGCCACCCGGCGCCCGGCGAGCCGCCGTCCTGGCGGCCCGAGGTCGCTGGCGCCGCCACCGCCGCGGACCGGCAGCGGTTGGCGCGGGAAGCGTCGCGCGTGTACGGCCACGTCTACCGCGCGAACTCCCACAGCGTGGGCATCGAGCTGGCCCACTCCGGGCGCAGCCGCGACGCGTTCGCGGACGCGCAGGTGCGCAGCCTGGCCTGGCTGCTGCACACGCTGCTCGAGATGTCGAACGGCCGGCTCGGCCCGGCGGACATCGTGGGGCACAAGGACCTGGACCGGCGACCGGCCTACGTCCGCCCGGGCTGCGAGCGGCCGGGCTGCCCCGTCTTCGCGGACGCCGAGGGACGGCCGTACCGCCGCCGCGTGGATCCGCCCGAGTCCGTGTTCCCGCGGCTGGCGCGCGAGGGGCTGTTCGTCCCGCGGCCGCCCGACGGCGACGCCGAGCTGCGCCGCGCCGAAGGCATGGGTCCCGGCGTGCCGCCGACCGTCCGGCTGAAGTCGGACGGCTCGTGAGCGCGCTCGTGGACGCGCGCGGCTGCCTGACGCCGGCGGGAATGGCGGCGTTGCAGAGCGCTCCCGTGGGCCAGGCCCCCGCGGAGCTGGCGCAGCACGTCGCGACGTGCCCGCGCTGCCAGGCTCGTCTGCTCGCCGCCTCCGCCGGCCGGCCGCCCGGCGCGCCCCCGCGCCGGGACGCCCTCGGCGCCGCGGGGCGGCTCTGGCGGTCCGTCGCCTTCATGGTGGCCGCGCTGGTGCTCGCCCTGCTGGCCCTGGTGGTGATCGGGTGGCTACAGCGTCCCGGTGGACTCTAGGCGTCCACGGGGATCACGGCCCCCGTCACCGGCGAGGACTCGGGCGAGAGCAGGAACAGGACGACGCGGGCGATCGCTTCCGGCGGTACGAAGTGGGAGGTGTCGGCGGCGGCCATGGCGCGGCGATTGGCGGCGGTGTCGATCACACCGGGGACGACACAGTTGAAGCGCACGCCGCGGGCCTGGTTCTCCCGTGCCAGCACGCGCGTGAGCGCGATAACGGCGGCCTTGGAGACGGCGTAGGCGGCGGCGCCGTCGCCCCCTTGCTCGGCCAGGCGCGACGCCACGGTGACGACGCTGCCGCGGCTGCGCAGCAGGTGCGGCAGCGCGGCCCGGCACAGGCCGTAGGCGGTGCCGAGGTTCGCGCTCATCATCCCGCGCCACTCCTCCACGGGCGCCGTCTCGAGCGTGCCCGAGGCGGAGTAGGCGCCGGCCAGGGCGGCCACCCCGTCCACACGAGTGAGCCAGGCCGCGGCCTCGTCCATGAACGCCTGGGCCACGGTGGGATCGGCCACGTCCGCGGGCGCGCCCCAGAGCGCGCCGGGGTCCGGCACCGACGTGCGGAAAGCCTCCCACTCCGGCGAGGCGCGATAGGGCACCGCCACGCGCGCGCCGCGGTCGAGCAGGGCGCGGACGACGACACGGCCGAGCGCGCCGGCGCCGCCCGAGACGACGAAGCCGGGGGGCGGGGTCACTTCCCTCCGGCCTTCAGCGACTCGTAATCGCGGCCGGGGGCCGCGTCCCTGGCCACCGGCAGCCCGGCCGGACGCCAGCCCGGCTCGGCGATCCGTCCCGTCGCGGGGTCGTGCGCTCCCTCGAAGCCCGCGCGCTGGTCCACCACGTTCGTGAAGCCGGCCGCCTCGAGCATGGCCGCTGCGCGCGCGGAGCGCCCGCCAGCCTTGCAGGCCACGACGAGCTTCGCCTCCCTGGGAAACGCGCTCTGCATGACCGCCAGGAATTCGGCGTTCGGGGTCATGCCGGCCGGTCCCAGGTGCAGGAGCGGCACGTTGAAGGCGCCCTCCGGGTGGCCGGCCTGGAACTCGGGAATCGAACGCACGTCCACGTACACGTAACCCTGCTCCTCCATCAGCTCCCGCGCTTCCTGCGGTGAGATGCGCCTGGACAAGGGGGGACCTCCCTTCGCGACGGGCGGTTATAGCACGCGCAGGATGCGCGAGACCGCCTCCTCGAAGTCGGCCGGCCGGGGCAGCAGGCTCGGTACGAGGTACGCCTCGCGCGGGAAGTCGAAGAAGTAGCCGGGATGGACCAGCACGTCGTGCGTATCGAGCAAGGCGAGGACGCGCTCCTCCTCGCCGACGGTGGCCGGGATGCGCAGGACGGCCGACCAGCCGCCCTCGCCCGCGAGCAGGGTCGCGGGGGCGCCGCGCGGGAGGAGCCGGCGGAGCGCGTCGAGGTTGGCCTCCACGCGCGCGGCGATCGGCGCCCGCAGCTCCGCGGCCCGCGCGAGCAGCGCCGGGGCCGCGTGCTGGACGGGCGTGCCCACCGAAAGGTAGGTGTCGGTGAGCAGCTCCAGCCGGGCGAGCGCCTCCTCGCGCAGGGCGGCGGGGCCGCTCACGGCCGTCCAGCCCAGCTTGAGCTGCGGCAGCCCGCACGACTTCGACAAACCGCCGAGCGCGAAGGCCAGGGCCGGGCCGTCCCGCGCGAGGCTGGGTCCGGCGCGCCCCGGCGTCCAGGCATAGTCGGCGAAGACCTCGTCGGAGACGACGGCGAGGCCCGCCTCCGCGGCGATCTCCTGCACCGCGGCGGCCTCGTCGGCTTTCGCGAACGAGCCCGTCGGATTGTTCGGGCTCACCAGGACCACGGCGCGCGTGCGTGCGCCGACCCCCTCGCGCAGCGCGGGGAGGTCGATCCGCCATTCGCCGTCGTAGTGGAGCGGGTAGGGCTCGACCTCGACCGACTCCAGACCGGCCAGGTACTCGAAGAGCGGATAGCTCGGCCGGGGCACGAGCACGGCGTCGCCGGGGTCGCACAGCAGCTTGAACACGAACGCATACGCTTCGCTGGTGCTGGCGGTGAGCGCGATCCGGTCCGCGGGCACGGCCACGCCGCGAAGGGCGTAGTCCGCGCTCACCGCCCGCCGCGCCGCCTCCAGGCCGCGCGGGTCGGGCTCATAGCGGAGGGCTCCCTCCCCGGCGAGACCCGCGAGCGCGTCCGGGGGCGCCAGGAGGCCCACCCGCGTGGGGTTGGTCTCGGTGAGGTCGAAGACGTGGCGCCCGGCGGCCCGTTTGCGCTGCGCGAGGGCGGCCAGGCGGTTGACCGTCCGGTCCCACCGCGTCCGCGCCGAGAACATGCGCGATGGTAATCTTGGATTGGCGCCCCGCGGTGGCTTAGAGTCTGGCTGCCATGCGTAGCGACCCTCTCACGCGCGAGCACGAGCGCCTGGCCGGACGCCACGGCGACCTCTTCGCCTGGCGCCGGTGGGGACCGTACGTCGCCGAGCGCGCGTGGTCCACCGTCCGCGAGGACTACAGCGCCTCGGGGGACGCGTGGAGCTTCCTCCCGCACGACCTCGCGCGCAGCAAGGCCTATCGCTGGGGCGAGGACGGCCTGGCCGGCGTTTGTGACCGCTACCAGGTCCTCGTCTTCGCCCTCGCCCTCTGGAACGAGCGCGACCCGATCCTGAAGGAGCGGCTGTTCGGGCTGGTGCCCTCCGAGGGCAACCACGGCGAGGACGTCAAGGAGTGCTACTTCTACCTCGACAACACGCCCACCCACTCCTACATGAAGTGGCTCTACAAGTACCCGCAGCGCGCGTACCCGTACGATCGGCTGGTCGAGGAGAACCGCGCGCGCGCGGGCGCGGGACGCGAGTTCGAGCTGCCCGACACGGGCGTGTTCGACGACGGCCGCTACTTCGACGTGTTCGTCGAGTACGCGAAGGCCGGGCCCGAGGACCTGGCCATCCGCATCACCGCGCACAACCGCGGTCCGGAGGCCGCCGCCCTGCACCTGCTCCCGCACCTCTGGTTCCGCAACACCTGGGCCTGGGGAGGGCAGCCGGCGGCGGAGCCGATCCTGCACGCGGGCCACGGCGGCGACGGCTTCCAGGCCGTTTTCGCGGACGATCGCGCCGCCGAGCCGCCGCGCAGCCTGCCCTTCGTCTATCGCCTCGGCCCGCGCCATCTCTACGTCCCGCTGGGCGGCGAGGCGCTGTTCACCGGCAACGAGACCAACGCGCCGCGCGTGCACGGCCCCGGGGCGCGCAGCCGGCGGCCATACGTCAAGGACGCGTTCCATCGCTACGTGGTGGAGGGCGAGACGGCCGCCGTCGACCCGGAACAGGTCGGCACCAAGGCCTGCGTCCGGTATCGCTTCACCGTGCCCGCGCAGGGCTCGGTGACGCTGCGGCTCCGGCTCGCGCCCCAGGAGGAGGAGAGCCCGCTCGCGGAGGTGGACGCGATCGTGGCCGCGCGGGCGCGGGAGGCGGATGCCTTCTACGCCGCGATCCACCCGCCGCAGGCCAGCGCGGACGAGAAGCGTGTCCAGCGCCAGGCCTTCGCCGGCCTGCTCTGGTCGAAGCAGATCTACCTCTTCGACGTGAACCTCTGGCTGGAAGGAGACGACCCGCGGTGGCCGCCGCCGACCTCACGCCTGCGACTGCGCAACACGCACTGGCGGCATCTCAACTCCATGCGCGTGATGACCGTGCCCGACAAGTGGGAGTACCCCTGGTTCGCGGCCTGGGACCTGGCGTTCCAGTGCGTGTCAATGGCCCTGGTGGATCCCGCCTTCGCCAAGGAGCAGCTCTGGCTGCTCCTCTTCGAGCAATTCCAGCATCCGTCGGGCCAGATCCCGGCCTACGAGTGGGAGTTCTCCGACATCAACCCCCCCGTGCACGCCTGGGCCGTCTGGCGCGTCTACAACATGGACCGCCTGCGGGCGGGCGTGGCGGACCGCGAGTTCCTGGAGAAGTGCTTCCACAAGCTGCTCATGAACTTCGCCTGGTGGGTCAACAAGGTCGATCGCGAGGGGAACAACGTCTTCGAGGGCGGGTTCCTCGGCCTCGACAACATCACCGTGTTCGACCGCAGCGAGCGGCTGCCGGAGGGAGGCGTGCTCGAGCAGTCGGACGGCTCGGGCTGGATGGGCATGTTCTGCCTCAACCTGATGCGCATCGCCCTGGAGCTCGCGCGCGAGAACCACGCCTACGAGGGCCTGGCCACCAAGTTCTTCCAGCACTACATCTACGTGGGCGCGGCCATGAAGAAGATGGGCGGCCGCGACTTCCAGCTCTGGGACGAGGAGGACGGTTTCTTCTACGACGTGCTGCGCTATCCGGACGGCGGCTTCGAGAAGTTCCGCGTGCGCTCGCTGGTGGGGCTCATCCCGCTCTACGCGGTGGAGAGGCTCGAGGAGCGCTGGATCGAGCCCTTCCCGGAGTTCCACGCCAACTTCCACTGGTTCCTGAACAAGAAGCGGCACGTGGTCCAGGGCCTGTGCCACCCGGTGGACCGCGACGACCAGCGCGTCTTCGTCTGCGCGATCGTGGACGAGGAGCAGATGAAGGCGATGCTGCGGCGAGTCCTCGATCCGGAGGAGTTCCTCTCCGAGTGGGGCCTGCGCAGCCTGTCGCGCTACCACCGCGGGAGCCCCTTCCGCTGCGGCGGCCGGTCGGTCGGCTACGAGCCCGCGGAGTCGGACGAGAAGATCAAGGGCGGCAACTCGAACTGGCGCGGCCCGGTGTGGCTGCCCACGTCTTTCCTGATGATCGAGTCGTTGCGCAAGCTGGGCACCGCCTACGGCCCCACCCTGCGCGTTCCCGCCTTCGGCGGCGCGGGACCGCCCCGCACGCTCTTCGAGGTGGCCGAGGACATGGCCAACCGGATCATCCGCATCTTCACCGCCGGGCCGGACGGGCGGCGGCCGCTCTTCGGCGGCGCCTGGCGCTTCCACGCCGACCCGCACTGGCGCGACCTCGTGCTCTTCCACGAGTACTTCGACGCGGAGACGGGCGAAGGCCTCGGCGCCTCCCACCAGACCGGCTGGACCGCCCTGGTGGCTTCCCTCATAGATGAGTGGAGGCGGCCGCCGCAGCCGTCGTCGCGGTAGGTGCGGGCCAAGCGCGAAGCGGGATTCACTCCCGCGAGCGCGCGGGGTTCAAGGGGGCCGCGGTGTGCGGCCCCCTTGCTCGATGACGCCGAGTGGAGGCGGCCGCCGCAGCCGTCGTCGCGGTAGGCGCGGGCCAAGCGCGAAGCGGGATTCACTCCCGCGAGCGCGCCGAACGCTACTGGAAGCGCAGCGTGATGCGGTTGGAGTCGATGCCCTGCTGGCGCACCCAGAAGTCGGCGCTGCCCGCCTGGAGGACCCTCAACCGCCGCTGATGCGTGTTGCCGCCGCCCACACTGACCAGCGAGCCGTTCGTCCAATTCCAGGTCGGCGGGCGGCCTCCGTTGGTCTCGTCCCCCTGCTCGTCCTTGCCCGTGACGTCGAGGCGCGCATACCAGCCGACCGGGATGGGGTCGTCCGGGTTGGGGTTCGAGATGAAGCGGCCGGAGCCGTCCTCGACCGTGTAGAGCCGCAGCGTGAGCCGCACCGGCGGGTTCGTGTTGGTGACGGGCTCTTCGCAGTCGCCGCAGGCCTCGGGCGTGGGCGAGGGAACCGGCGTGGGCTCGGGCGCCGGGGTGGGAGTCGGAGCCGCGGTGGGGACCGGCGTGGGCGCGGGGGCCGGCGCCGCGGGCGTGGAGCCTCCGCAGGCCCCGAGCGAAAGCGCGGCCACCAGGCCCAGGATGGACGTGCGACCGGGCTTCCTCACCCACGCCTCCCCGTTGCTCCCGGATGCCGGCCACGCCCCGGCGGCCATACGAGTCACCCTACCGGACGGGGTGGGGACGGTCAACGTGCGCCGTCGGCGGCGCGGGTGCGGCGCTGCCGGCGGACAGTCAGGCGCACGCGGTTGCCTTGCCGGTTGTACTCCACCCCGTCCACCAGCCGGCGCATCAGGAACACCCCGCGGCCCCCGGGCGCGAGCAGGTGGCGCGGGTCCGTGGGGTCGATGAGGCCGGCCGTGTCGAAGCCCGGGCCCGAGTCCGCGACTTCCACGATCGCGCAGGCCATCCGCTTCACCACGACCATCACGCGGACCGCCCGGCCCGGCTCCAGCCGGTTGCCGTGGACGGCCGCGTTCGACAGCGCTTCGGCGGAGGCCACGGCGAGGTTGTCGCGCTGCTCCGCGCTCAGCCCGGCGCCCGAGGTGGCTCGGACGATGCGCTCGACGGCGGGCGCCACCGCCTCGCGGCGGCTCGGCATCCGGAAGCGAAGGACGCGCCGGGAGGGTGCGGCCGCGGCCGTGCGGGTGGAGCGCCGCGCGCCGCCGGCCCTGGTGCGGGGAGCGCGTCCTGAGCGGGGCACCGCGGGGATTGTAATGCAATCGCGGCGGACCCTCCGCCGTCGCGCCACGTCCAGGCGGACGGACGCCGTCAGGTGGTGTGCGAAGCCTCGTCCGTCGCGTCCTCCTGTGGCAGCTCGGTGACGCTCGCCACGTAGCGCAGCAGGCGCAGCGCGGTGTCGTTCTCGGTCGTGCACAGGCAGTCGGCGAGGCGGCTCTTGCTGACCAGCTCCTTGCGGTAGGCCCGCATGGCGAGGAAGACGTAGCGCTCCGGGAGCATCTCCCATTGCGGCTGGTCGGGAGCGGCCTGCGCCGCGTCGAGGTCCGCGCGCGGGCCCGACCCGGCCTGGCGGACGGCCTCGTCGATGCGCTTGAGGGTCAGGGGAGCGACCAGCTTGAGCTGCTCGAGCCGCGTCCGCAGCGCCTTGAGCGTCACGCCGAACGTTCGCGCCAGGTACAGGATGGCGATGTCGCTCACCTCGCCGGCCTCGCTGTGCACGGCCCCGAAGCGCTCGCGCAGCCCGCGCGCCGGCATGAGCACCGCGGCGGCGAAGGCGTTGGCGAAGCTCTCGACCGGCGTCCGCTTGCGCACGTCCTGCAGGTCCACCATGGCCTCGTCGCGATTGGCCAGCAGGTGGCCCAGCGCGCGGGCCAGCGTGAAGCGCATGCGGGGCACGCTGCGCTCCGCGAGCATGACGGACCCGCCGATGGCGGCGTGGTGGAATCCCGCGGCCGCGAGCAGCCCTCGCTGCGACAGCACGTAGACACGGATGGCGAAGCTGTCTTCGAGCCGCACGCGCAGGTCTCGGATGGGGGCGTCAGGGCCGATGTCGAGGTGGGCCCGCACCGTCGCCGCGAGCTGCTCGGCCTCGGGCACGGAGAACAGCCGCGGCACGGGCAGCTCCGGCATGGCGGTGCGCGGCAGGCCGTTGACCTCCTCGAGCTCCAGGTAGTTGCGGCACAGGGACTCGAAGCTCATCAACAGCAGCTTCTCGGGCGAAGGCTCCGCCGGACCTCGCGGTCGCCCGGGCCGCCGTGGCGGCCCGGTGACCGCCGCGTCGATCCGTTCGGCCATGAGCCGGAAGTGCGGCCGGAAGTCGGCCTTGCCCCAGACGCCGAGGCCGAGGAAGTAGTCGAGCGGCCGGCTGAGGACTTCGGCGTAGCGATACAGCTCGGTCACGGAGACGGGCCGGCGGCCCTGCTCGATGGCGACCTGGGTCGTCCTGGCGAGGCCGAGCTTCTCGGCCACCACGGCCTGCGTGAGCCCGAGGAACTCTCTCGCCTTGGCGATTCGCTGGCCGACGGCCTCGTTGGATTCCATGTCGTTGTAAGTGACTTATCCGCTGAAGTATACATTCGACCGCGAGATTTTGTCAAGATACGTACGACGATGACGGACCGCTTCACGCGAGTCGCTGGCGACAAACGGCCGACGCCAGAACGTCCCGGCGGTCGGCGGCCGTGACATAATCGTGGCAAGGACCCACGACGAGGCCGCCGACCCCCCGATGAGCACGAGCCCGCAACCCGACACGCTGAGCCTCGTCCTTCTCGGCACGATCGCCGCGCTGTCGTTGCTTCAGGGCCTCGTTCTGCTCGGGGCGGCCTGGAGCGCGTTCCGCGCCGCGCGGCGCATGGAAGCGATGGCGGGAAGACTGGGCGGCGTGCTCCAGCCCTCGGTCCTGGAACTATCGCGCGCCGCGCGGGACGCCGCCGAGGTGTCCGACCTGATGGTCGCCCAGGCGCATCGTCTCGACGTCCTGGTCACGGAAACCGTCGAAAAGGTCGAGCGGGTGCAGAGCGCGTTCCAGCGATTGCTGCCCGTGGCCGGCCGCGTTGCCGCCGCGGCCAGCGTCCTTCGCGTGCTGCGATCGGGCGTGCGCGCCATCCGCCGACTCAGGCGTTAGAAGCCAAACGGGCTCCGGGGTGGTGCCCCGAGAGCCCGTTGCGGACCGCTCGACCGGCGGGAGAGCGACGAGCTACCAGCCGCGCGCGCTCGGCTCCCACGACATCGTGCGGGTGAACTCGCCACGATCGCGCGAGAAGATCCGCCGCACAGGCAACACGTAGCCTCCGTTGTCGAAGCCCATCTGCTCGAGGTCGGCGCCGACCTTGTCGCAGTCCGAGCACTTGAAGCCGCCGAGCGGATGACGCACGGGATTGTGACGATTCCGAAGGAAACAACGCAATGATGCGAGCATGAGTCCAAATCCTCCTGGGCACCCCGGCACCCGGCCGGAGGTTCGCGTGTACCTACACACAAGCAACCTCCGTGCCAGAGCCGAACGACCTCTGCGGGGCCATCAAGCCAGACGCTGCCAGCCCCGCGGTTGTTCCCCGCGTCTCGAAGGCCGGCAGCGCCAGGCCGTGCAGCTTTTTCACTGGCGATGGAAAGTCTGCAAGCACGGGGAGCGGTACCCGCCCACGGCTCGACACGCTGGCCAAAACAGGTATTGCGGAATCAGTGCGTTACGGGGAGGTGGCTTGCGGCACGCCGCTTGCTATGAGGGGCAGCCACCGGACGAGTGAGGGGGAGGATCATGACACGCAAGCAGACGAGCGCGGCCGATCGGAAGCGTTATGACGTGCTCAACCAGATGCTGCGAGACCGGCAGGCCGAGATACAGAACAAGCTGCGCTCGCTGCGGCAGATCCTGCCGGCGGAGGTGGCCGAGGTGAAGGACACCGAGGAGCAGAGCATGGAGGACTTCGTCCGAGGCATGGACTTCGCTCTGATGCAGATGGAGTCCGAGACACTGCGGAAGATCGACGAAGCGCTGCTGCGGCTGCAGGCCGGCACCTACGGCGTGTGCGCCCAGTGCGACACCAGGATCGGCGAGCCGCGATTGCGCGCGCTGCCCTTCGCCAGCCTGTGCCGCGACTGCCAGGAGCACGAGGAGGAGGCCACTCGAACCAACCAGCCGCGCGTGCACTTCGAGGCCGACCCGGCGGCACCCGCGCGCGGCCGGCGGCCGGCGGGGCAGCAGGCCGAGAAGCCCCGGCTCGGGCCGTGGGGCGTTCGCGCCGCTCAAAACGCCTGACGCGATCGCCCTTCCGCCCAACCCGGCATGACCCTCCGCCGCCTTCCGCGCGGCGGGGGGTCGCGCCTCAGCCATGCATCGCCGAGGTCGCCTGACCGCCCCGGCCGCCCGGCGCCGGTCCTCCGCCGGGGGGGATGCCGCCGGCGCCGGTCCACCGACCGGCGGCTCGCCCGCGCGCCCGCCCGGACGCGTCCTCCTCGCCGGAGGAGCTCCCGCCGCTCGCGA
>DATKEG010000163.1:0-2505 GCA_035544515.1 Vicinamibacteria bacterium
GACACCTGGGCACGGGGAAGCGCACCGGCCCCGGGGCTCTCGACGGGTTCGAGGAGGACTTCAACTGAGATGACGGACGACACCCCACGGCCCGAGCGGCGTTCCGCGCTTCGCGTGCCGGCCGGCCAGCTGCAGGCACAGCTCGAGGTGCCGCGCTCCTCGGACGTGCTCTACCTGTCCACCAGCGGCATGATGGTCCGTCTCGACTTCCTGCCCTCGGTGGGGGCGGAGTTCAAGTTCACCCTGCGCTTTCCGGACCGGAACATGGAGGTCCGCGCCGTGGTGCGCAACGGCGAGCACCTCGAAGGGTCGGCGGGCGAGTTCCGGGTCGGCTGCGAGTTCCTCGCCCTGTCGGACCCGGACCGGGCCTTCCTGCAAACCTTCGTGGCCGAGCGGCTCGAGGACGAGTTCGCCTAGAGTTTCCCCCGTCCCGTTCAAGGCCGCCGCTCCCAGCGCACGAAGTCCACGGCCGCCGCCGCGTCCTTCCCCCGATACCCCGGGATGTCCCGCCGGGGCGTGGCCGAGAAGATGAACGCCACGTCGTTCAGTCCCCGGCGCACCGCGCCTTTGGGAGCGTCGAACGCGAGGTCCGCCCACTCCGCGGGCAGGTCGGACTCCCCCGCGGCCGTGCCGTTCACCTCGACCCGCACACGGACGGGCAGCTCCCCGACGCCGCGCCGGGCGCGCACCGTGATCCGCGCCGCGGCCGCCGTGCGCACGGGGACGCGCAGCCACGACCGCCATCCCTTCGACCGCCGCAGGCCGACCTCCCCCTCCTGCTCGGGCTCGTACCATCCGTGGCCGACGACCAGCGGCAGGTCCTCGGGCTCGCGGCCGAAATCGATGACGCGGCCCAGCGACCGCGTCCCCTCGTCGATCCAGACCCCATTCAGGTTGTCGTGGGCGAGCACCCAGGCCGCGGCGGGGATGCGGCCGTGCCAGCGCACCAGCCGCCGATGGGCGACGTCGACCTGGGCGGCCAGCAGCCGGTCGAGGTCGATGGCCTGCGATCTCCCGGCCACCAGCCCCGAGTTGTAGATGTATTCGAACTGCAGGTTCCACAGCGCGAGCAGCGCGAGCCCGGCCGCGATCGGGACCAGGGGGCGGCGGCGGAGCCAGTCGAGCATCTCGGCGAGGCCCAGCGCGAAAAGAGGGGTGAAAGCGAGCATGCGACGCTGCCCGAAGGATTCCGAGCCCCACCAGTCGGAGGTGGTGCTGTTCACCAGCACCGAGAGCGCAAAGGCGGTGGCGAAAAGCGCGGGCACGCGCCGCTCGCGCGCGGCCCACACGATCCAGCCCGCGAGGGCCGCCACGTAGAGCGGCGTCCAGGTCAGCATCCCGTGGCGGGCCGCGAAGAGGAAGTCCAGCACGTGGGGCTCGATGCCGGCCACGAGGTTCGTCTCGCGGACCACGGTCGTGAATCCCGGCCCGTAAAGGGCGAACCACAACCCGATCTGGGCCAGGCCCAGGAGCGCGATGGGCAGGAGGAGGCCGCCCAGGGGGCGAAGCCCCGCCCTCCGGCGGAACAGCAGGTCGAGGGCCGGTATGGCGAGCAGCACCGCGTCCTGCGGCCGGACCAGGGCCAGAAGCCCGCCCGCGAGCCCGACCAGGGCCCATTGGCGCGGATCGGCGTCGCCGCGCGCGCGGAACCAGAGCCAGACCATCGCCGTGGCCGCGAACACCGACACGCCGTGCGACATCGACGGGTTGGCGGTCATGTAGAAATGCAGCGGCGTGGCCAGCCAGATGGCGAGGACGGCCAGAAGCGCCACCGCCCGCGACACGCGCCGGCGCAGCATGCTCTCGATGAGGACCAGCGCGGCGAACGCGTAGACGTAGGACGCGGTGGTGACCGCGGCCTGGTACAGCGGCCCGAAGCCGTCCGCGCGGTCGAGGCCGGCCAGGGCCAGCAGGTGCGCGAGGAGGAAGTGCGGCGCCCAGAACAGCGACACCCCCATGGCCACGCGGCTCGTCACCTCGCCCCGCGACGAGTGCACGAGCCGCGAGCCGAGGCCTTCGAAGTCGTTGACGAAGTCGAGGTCGCCGTCCAGCACCGGCGAGCGGAGCAGCGCGTAGTACTCGTAGCCGTCGCCGCCCACCGCGAGGTACACGGAGCCGAGGACGAAGAGGCCGGCCCCGGCGAGGGCGAGGCGGGGGCCGTCCAGCCAGACGCGGCCGGCCGGCGACCGCAGCACCGCGGCCAGGCCCAGCGCGATGGCGACGGCCGCGGCGGCCATCGCCGCGGACTCGGGAGCGCCCGCGCCGCGGAGCACCGTCAGCAGCCAGGCCGCGGCCGAGGCGGCGAAGAACCCGCGCTCGGCGAGCCGGGCCAGGCGTGGACGATCGTCGGCGGCGGGCGCGTTCAAGGCGCCCGAGGGTACCATCGAGAGATGGCCGAGAAGCGCTTCCTCGCGCGGCGCGCCGAGGTCCACCGGCTGGCCGAGGACGTGAAGCAGGGCCTCGACCAGGAGACGGCGCTCGTGATCCCCGACGGTGGCGGCGACA
>DATKEG010000164.1:0-8518 GCA_035544515.1 Vicinamibacteria bacterium
GAGATGGCAGCACGTGTAGACGCGGCGCGGGATGGCCAGCCGCACCAGGTCCTGGAGGACGGGCCGTTCCCGGCCGTCCGGCTCCGGCCGGCCCCGCATGAGCTGGCCCACCTCCGTGGTGCGCACGCCCGCGTGCAGGTAGAGCTCGCAGGCGATCGCCTGGCCGGGGAGGTCGAGCGGATCGAGGTGCGGAGCGAAGGCGCGGCTGTCCAGGTACACGCCGTGTCCGCCTGCCGGGCGCACGATGGGCACCCCCGCCGCCTCGAGCTGCCGTGCCAGCGAGCGGACCTGCCCGATGCGGTCCTCCAGGTAGGCCGGCTCGAGCGCCTCCCGCAGGCCGATGGCCATGGCGTCGAGGTCGCGCCCGGCCAGGCCGCCGTAGGTCGGGAACCCCTCGCCCACGACCATGCCCGTGCGGATGCGCTCGGCCAGCGTCCCGTCGCGCAGGGCCACGAAGCCTCCGATGTTGACCAGGCCGTCCTTCTTCGCGCTCATGACGCAGCCGTCGGCGAGGTCGAAGAACGCGCGTGCGATCGCCCGCGGCGTCCACCCCCTCACCTCCGGGTCGCGCTCGTGGACGAGCCAGGCGTTCTCCGCGTACCGTGCCGCGTCGAGGAAGAGCCGCACGCCGTAGCGGTCGCAGAGGCGGCGGGTCTGGCGCAGGTTGTCCAGCGCCACCGGCTGGCCGCCGGTGCTGTTGGATGTGATCGTCACCAGCACCAGCGGGGGCCGGCTCCCCGGCACGCTCGTGGCCAGGAGATCCTCCAGGCCCGCAGGTCGAGATTGCCCTTGAACGGGTGGTCGTCGGCCGGCACGTGCGCCTCGGGAGCGGGCAGGTCCACCGCCTGCGCGCCCAATCGTTCGAGGTTCGCGCGCGTCGTGTCGAAGTGCGTGTTGCCGGGCACGATGTCCCCGGGCTGGACCAGCGCCTCGAACAGCAGGCGCTCCGCGGCGCGGCCCTGGTGGGCCGGGATCACCTCGGGGAAACCCGTGAGGTCCCGCACCGTGGCCTCGAAGCGGTAGAAGCTCTCGGCGCCGGCGTAGCTCTCGTCCGCCTGCAGCAGCGCGCCCCATTGCCGGGCGCTCATGGCCGCCATGCCGCTGTCCGTGAGCAGGTCGATGGTGACCAGGCGCGCGGGCAGGCGGAACAGGTTGAAGCTCGCCTCGGCCAGGGCCCGCTCGCGCTCGGGCCTGGTCGTCAGCGGCAGCGGCTCCACCGCCTTGATGCGGTACGGCTCGATGCGGGTGCGCACGCGCCTACTCGCGCACCAGCCGCCGGGTGAGCGTGGAGCGCTCGGCGGGGGTGAGCAGGCGGTCGGTGGTCGGATAGAGGACGTGCTCCTCCTTGGCGTTGTGCTCGGGGAGGATCGTCTCCAGGTAGCGCAGGCCCGCGCGGAAGCCCGCGCCGTCGCCGCGTGCGACCCCCTCGCGCATCATGGCGAGGGCGACGCGGATGGTCCGATGCTCGTCGCGCAACACCGTGGTGGGGCCGCCGCTCATCCCGCTGCGCGCCTCGAACACCGGGAAGACCAGCTCCTCCTCGATGCGCATGTGCCGCTCCAGCCCGCCCACGTACAGGTCGAGCGCGTGGCGCGCCTCCGCCATGTGCTCCTCCTGCACGTGTGCGCGCGCGTCGTCGAGGGCGTGCTCGAGCCGCTCGTGGTCCCAGGAAAGGTAGGACTTGACGCTGGTGAACGGCGCGTGCGGCGAAACGTTGGTGCTCACGGGACCTCCCTGCTCTCTCGACCCACCGGCCGGTGGTTGCAAGCGAGGGTCCAGGCGCCGGAGCGCGGTTTGGGCGTGGGAGGCGGTTCGGGCGCGCAAAGTTGACGCGGGCGGTGCCCCCATCCGCAAGGGCTGCCGGTGCTAAGAGGCGCTCACCCGGGTCGCGATGGCCTCCGCGATCTCCGTCGTCCCGGAGGTGCCGCCCAGGTCGCGGGTGAGCGTCCGGCCTTCGCGCAGCACGGCGTGGACGGCGTCGCGGACGCGCTCCGCCGCGCCCTGCTCGCCGAGGTGGTCGAGCATCATGGCGCCGGAGAGGACGATGGCGATCGGGTTGGCCATGTTCGTCCCCGCGATGTCCGGCGCGCTGCCGTGGACGGCCTCGAACAGCGCCAGGTCCTGGCCGATGTTCGCGCCCGGCGCCATGCCCAGGCCGCCGATGAAGCCCGCGCAGAGGTCGGAGACGATGTCGCCGTAGAGGTTCTCCAGGAGCAGGACGTCGAACCGCGTGGGGTCCAGCACCAGCTGCATGCAGGTGTTGTCGACGATCATCTCCTTGTACTCCACCTCGGGGTACTCCCGGGCGATCGCGCGGCAGCAGTCCAGGAAGAGGCCGTCCGACAGCTTCATGATGTTGGCCTTGTGGACGGCGGCGACCTGGCGCCGGGCCTTCGCGCGCGCATAGGCGAAGGCGAACCGCGCGATGCGGGTGGAGGCCTTCTCCGTGATGATCTTGATCGACTCCACCACGCCGGGCACGACCACGTGCTCGAGCCCGCTGTAGAGGTCCTCGGTGTTCTCGCGCACCACCACGAGGTCGACGCCGTCGTAGCGGCTCTTCACCCCGGGCAGGGTCTTGACCGGGCGCAGGTTCGCGTAGAGGTCGAGCCGCTTGCGCAGCTCGACGTTGACGGAACGGTGGCCGGTGCCCACCGGCGTCTCGGTGGGGCCCTTGAGCGCCACCTTGTGGCGCCGAATGGACTCCAGGGTGCGGTCCGGCAGCGCGCTGCCGTGCTCGCCGATGGCGGTGGCCCCCGCCGGCTGGGTGTCCCATTCGAAGGCGAGGCCGGTGGCGCCGAGTACCCGCACCGCCGCCGCGACCACCTCGGGGCCGATGCCGTCGCCGGGGATGAGCGTCACGCGATGGGGCGTCAGGGGATCTCCCGTCCGGCGCCCGCGTGGCCGGTCCTGTCCTTCGGGGGCAGCCGCGCCTGGCGCTTGAGGATGCGCAGCACGTCCTTCGTGGTGCGCGCGCGCTGGAGGATCTCCACCTCGTCCGGCCGCACCTTGCCGCGGGGGACCAGCGTGCCCGTGATCCAGGCGGAGAGCCCGTCCCAGAATCCGTCGTCCCCGACCAGGATCACGGGGAACGGCTTCACCTTCTTCGTCTGGATGAGGGTGACCGCCTCGAACAGCTCGTCCATGGTGCCGAACCCGCCCGGCAAGATGACGAACGCCTGGCTGTACTTCACGAACATGACCTTGCGCACGAAGAAGTAGCGGAACGAAAGCGTGCGCGTCAGGTAGGGATTCGGCTTGGGCTCGTAGGGCAGCTCGATGGCCAGGCCCACCGACTCGCCGCCCGCCTCCAGCGCCCCCTTGTTCGCGGCCTCCATGTCGCCGGGCCCGCCGCCCGTGATCACCGCGTAGCCGGCCTTGGCCAGGGCTCGCCCCAGCGTCTCCGCGCGCTCCCACTCCATCGTCCCCTGCTGGGTGCGCGCGGAGCCGAAGATCGTCACCCCGCGGATGATCTGGGACAGGGTCTCGAACCCTTCGACGAACTCGCCCATGATGCGGAAGATCCGCCAGGTATCCTTGACGGCGAAGTCCAGCATGGGGTCCCGGCGTGGCTGCAAGATACAGTCCCTCAGCTATTTCCGTTCGATCATACCGCATGCGCGCGTGGCGCCGTCGCGCGCCGCGGCCCCTGCCGCGGCCAGCGGCGCCCGTCCGGCGGAACCTCGGGCGGCCCTCGCGCGTTAACGGTTCGGGCCGACTGGCCCCTGGAGGAACAGCATGAGCCGACCGAGCATCCTGGCCGTGATCCTGGCCGCGGGCACCCAGGCCGCCTGCCTCGTGCAGATCACCCGGGTGTCCGACCCGGGACCCGTCTTCGCGCAGGCGCGCCGGGACGCGGCGCGGCATCAGGGGCGGCCGGGACCGGCTCGCGAGCTCAACGTCCTCGTCTTCGAGAAGAGCGAACGCAAGCTGGTGCGAGTGAGCGTCCCCATGTGGATCGTGCGGGCCGCCGAGCGTCGCGTGGACTGGGAGAAGGAGATCGGGGGCGAGGGGGGGGACGAGGTCGCCTGGCGCGTGCGCCGCCACGTCCGCCTGGAGGACATCGAGAAGGCCGGCCTCGGCATCCTCGCCGAAGTGGAGGAGGAGGACGGCGAGCAGGTGCTGGTCTGGCTTCGCTAGCGCGGGCGCGCCGGGGAGGGGCTCCGTGGTCCAATGCGTGACCGCGACCGATGGAGCCTTCCGACCGCGAGCTCATGGCGGCCCTGGCGAGTGGCGACCGGGACGCCTTGTCCCTGCTCATGGAGCGCCATTACCGGAGGATCTACCGCGTGGCCCTGTCCTACCTGCGTGACCCGGACGAGGCGCTCGACGTCGTGCAGGAGACCTTCGTGAAGGCCTTCCAGCACGCGGCGCGGTGGGACGCCCGCTCGGAGGTGGGCTCCTGGCTCACGCGCATTGGCATCAACCAGGCCATCGACCGCTACCGGCGCGTGCGGCGCCGCCGGGCCTCGGAAGAGCCGATCGAGGACGGCGCGGGCGACCACGACCGCCGCTGGAGCGATTCCGGCCCCTCGCCGGAGCGGCAGGTGATGGGGCACGAGATGGGCGCCCGGCTGGCCGGCGCGCTGCGCGGGCTGCCGGAGCGGCAGCGCGCGATCGTCGTCTTGCGGCACTACGAGGAGATGACGCTCGAGGAGATCGCGCGGACGCTCGGGCTCAGCCTGGGCACGGTCAAGAGCAGCCTCCACCGGGCCGTCCACCGCCTGCGCGAGCGGTTGGGGGAGCTCAGGGCATGAGGCTGTGGCACGGGCGTTGGCGGCGCCGCGTCCTCGCGCTGGCCGCGGGCACGCTGGCCGAAGACGCCCTCCGCACACCGGTGCTGGCGCACCTCGAGACCTGCGCCGCCTGCCGGGCGGAACGGCTGGCCCTGCAGTCGACGATCGACCTCCTCGCCCGCGATCCCGCGCGCGCCGCCGAGCCGCCGCTTTCGCTGTCCGCCCTGCGCGCGAGGGTGCTGGCGCGCATCGACGCGGCGGCCGGCCAGTCCCGGCCGCGGCGGCCGCGGTGGGCCCCGGGTCTCTGGCTCGGCGCGGCGGCCGCGGCCCTTCTCGCCGTGGCCGTGTGGTGGCCGCGGGCGCCGCTCGCGCCGGCGCCCGGTGTCGTGGCCTCTCCCCCGTCCGCAACCGTGGCGGCCGAGGTGCCGGACGAGGACTTCATCCGGCATCTCGAGCGCGTGGTGGCGCGCGAGCACGCCGCGCGGTACCTGGGCGAGGCCGGCGACGTGCTGGTCACGGTGGCGGCCCGGCCCCGTCGCTGCCGCAAGGGACACGACCATGTGGACGTCGGCGAGGAGGCGCAGCGCAGCCGCGAGCTGCTGGCCCGCCGGAGCCTGCTCGACGTGCACGAGGCCGCGGTGGCCAACGCCCGCCCGGTGCTCGACGACGTGGAGCAGGTGCTCCGGGAGGTGGCGTCGCTCGAGTCCTGCGCGCGCCGGCACGACCTGCAGGCGATCAACCGGCAGGTCGAGCGCAGCCGCCTGCTGCTGAAGATCGGCCTCATGACCCGGGAGCTGCAGGGGTGAAGCGCGCCTGGCTGGCGGCCGGGTTCGTGCTCGGGGCGGCCGGCGCCCTGCTGGCCCAGGCCGACCCGGAGCGGCTGCGCGCGGCCAAGGCCCTGTTCTTCGACCGCAACTACGCCGAGGCGCGGGCCGCCTGGCAGCAGGTCCTCGCCGCCGCGCGCGGGGCGGAAGCGGACACCGCCGCCTACTGGATCGCCCGCGCCAGCGAGCAGCTCGAAGAGAGAGAGCGCGCCTTCAAGGAATACGAGGCCTTCCTGGCGCGCAAGCCCGCGAGCCGCGCGCTGGCCGAGGAGGCGCGCACGAACCGCGTCGGCCTGGCCGCGCGGCTCTACCGGGACGGCCGGAAGGAGTACCTGCCCGTGCTGCACGGCGCGCTGAGCGACCCGAGCAAGACCGTGCGCTACTACGCGGGCCTGCAGTCGTGCGGCCTGGGAGCCGAGGCGGGAAGGCCGGCGCTGCCGCTCCTCAAGACGATGGTGCAGACCGAGACGGACGAGGACCTGGTGCAGCGCGCGAAGCTGTGCCTCCTGCGCCTCGACCCGAGCGCCTTGTCGGACGTCGCGGCCGCGTCCACCGCTCCCAGACCGCGGACCGAGGCGGCGAAGGGCCGGATGCTCAAGGTCCGCATCTTCGAGCACGGCCGGCGCAAGGTGTCGGTGGAGGTCCCGCTGGCGCTGGCCGAGATCGTCTTCAAGAGCCTGCCCGACGAGGCGAAGCGAGAGCTGCGGAAGAAGGGCTACGGCGACCCCGAGCGCTTCTGGGAGGAGCTCGTGAAGCTGGGGCCGACGCAGATCATCGACGTCGAGGGCGACGAAGAGGGCGAACGCATCCAGGTGTGGATCGAGTAGGAGGTGAGATGACGAAGCGACAGGGGTGGATGGCCGGGGCCGCGCTCATCCTGGCCACCGCGGCGGCGGACGCATCGAGGGCGGCCGGTCCGGCGGCGACGCCGGAAGACGACCTCGCGGTGGTGAAGAAGGCGGTGATGGCGCAGAACACCGCGCCCGCGGCGGAGGAGGCCCCCCCGGGGGAGCGGACGGCCACCCGCGGTGCGGCGGCCCGTCCCGTGCGACCGGGCAAGGAGCCGACGTGGCTCAAGGTTCGGGTCACGGAGAAGGGAACCAGCCGCAAGAAGGTGACGGTCAACCTGCCGCTCGCGCTCGTGCGGGCGCTCGACGGCGCCTGGCCCCCGATCGACTTCTCCTGTGGCGAGGGGCGGCGGGCGCGCTGCGAGGTCGACGTCGCCGAGGTCCTGGCGGCGCTCGAGGCCGGGCAGGAGCTGGTGGAGATCGACGACGAGGACTCGCTCGTGAAGGTCTGGGTCGAGTAGGCTGCCCTGGCCGGGTGACGGCCTGTCCTCGCCCGCCGACACCGGTCCGCCGCGCGTGCGGCGGCAAGCCCTTGAGCCAACGCGGCCGGCGCGTCTGGAACGAGCCTTGCTAGCCACGTCACCGTTCCCAGAGGAGGCCCCATGAGGATCCCCACCGTGGCCGGCGCGCTGGCGATCAGCGGCGCGGTCGCCCTATCGGCTCCCGCCGGCCTCGAGGCTGCGCACCGTCATTCGCGGTCGTGCGGCCACGACCGCGGCTACTCGTCCCGGTCCTACCGGCCGCACAGCTACCGGCCCTACTCTTCCCGGTCCTACCGGCCGTACAGCTACCGCCCCTACCCCGTGCCCTACCCGGTGCCCTACGCTGTGCCCTACGCGTACTCGCCGCCCGTCTACGTGCCGTACGGATACAGCGCGTATGGCTATGATCCCTATTATTACGACCGGTACTACCCGCCCCCGCGTCGAGGGCACTACCACGGCCGGTCGTTCTGCGCCCGGCCGCACCTGAGCATCCACATCGGTTTCTGACCCGACACGGTCACCGAGGCTCCGCCCCGTGTCTCCGTGGCGCGGCGCTTGCGCCCGTCCGCTCGTCAGTCCCGCGCGGAGCTGACGCGGTCGCCCCGCGGGGCGTAGTAGCCGATCTTGTGGCGCACCTGCAGCGCCTCGCGCGTGCGCACCACGATCCGCCGCCACTTGCCGTCTCGCCGCCGGTTGGACGAGACGTAGCCGAGGTTGTATTGCGTGCGCAGCTCCTCGGCGATGCGGTCGTACACCGCGTCGAGCTCGGAGAGGGAGTTGGGGAAGTAGACCTGGCCGCCGGTATCGCGGCTCAGCACGGTCAGGAGGTGCGCGGCCTGGCTGAAGCTCAGCCGGTTCCGGTCCTGCACGCGGTTGGGCCGCAGGCTGATGGCGTAGATGGCGATCTCGAGCTTGCGCGCCAGCTCCATCACCTGCTCGTCCTGGACGAGCGAGGCCGTATCCTCTCCGTCCGAGAGCAGGACGAGGGCGCGCCGCCGCAGCTCGCCCGCCTTCTTCTGCCGGCCCAGCTCCTTGAGCGTGACGTAGAGCGCGTTGTGCAAGGCGGTGGGTCCGGAGGCCTCCGTGCGCATGACCGCCTTCTCCAGGACGGCGTGGTCGGCCGAGAAGTCGCTCAGGACGTTGATGCGGTCGTTGAAGGCGACGATCGAGGCCACGTCCTGGGTTCGCAGCGTCTTCACGAAGCGGATGGCGGCCTGCTGGGCCTGGGTGAGCTTCTCGTCCATGGACGCCGACATGTCCAGCATGAGCGAGAGCGAGATGGGCAGGTCCTCGTGGTTGAACAGGGTCAGGTCCTGCTTGATGCCGTCCTCGAAGATGGAGAAGTCGCCCTCGCCGAGGTCGGTGACGTAGCGGTTGCGCCCGTCCATCACCGTCACGTGGAGGTTGACGACCTCGATGCCGGCCTCGAACGTGGGCGGCCGGCGAGGCGTCTGCGCGGCCAGCGCGGCGGGCAGCGCCAGGACCAGGGCGGCCAGGACAGGACGCGCGCGCATGGGGATCACGTGCGCGGCGTACCGATGCGCGCGGTCGCGCCCGGGCGCGCGACCGTCACCTTGACCCGGGGGTCGGTCACGCCGGGCAGCCCCAGGTACGACAGACGATAC
>DATKEG010000165.1:0-6308 GCA_035544515.1 Vicinamibacteria bacterium
TGGCCCAGCCGGCGTTTTCGCGCATGCCCCCCGAGGGCAAGGACACGCCGAAGATCTGCCTCGGCTTCTATGGAACGGTGGACGAGGCCGGCCTGCGACGGGTCAAGCAGATCGGGGTGGACCACGTGCTCACGGGCGGACCGCGCATCCCCTGGACCGAGGCCGACGTCCGCGCGCGCAGGGAGCAGTTCAAGGCCGGTGGCCTCACGCTCTCCAACATGATGATCTCGGGGTTCAACGACGTCATCTGGGGCCGCGCGGGCGCCGAGGCGCAGACCGCGGACGTGATCGCGTCCATCCGTGCCGCGGGCAAGGCCGGTCTGCCCGTCATCGAGTACAACTTCTACGCTCACCGCCTCGTGGAGGGTTACCGGGAGGAGACGGGCCGAGCCGGCGCCGGGTACACGGCCTACGACTACGAGATGTCGAAAGGCCTGCCGCCGCGCGAGGGGGTGGGCACGCACACGCGAAAGGATCAGCTCCACAGGGCGGAGCGTTTCCTCGAGGCCGTGGTCCCGGAGGCGGAACGGGCCAACGTGCGCCTGGCCCTCCACCCGAACGATCCGCCCGTGCCCAGGAGCCGCGGCTCCGAGCAGATCTTGGCCACCCTCGAGCACTGGAAGGAGTACCTAAACCTCGTCGAGAGTCCCTTCAACGGTCTGACCTTCGACTGCGGCGTGACACGCGAGATGGGGGAGGACCCGGTGGCCGTCTGCCGCTACCTGGGCGACCGTGACGTCGTCAACCACGTCCACTTCCGCAACGTCGTCGTGCGGACGCCGTACGTCGACTACACCGAGGTGTTTCCGGACGACGGCCAGGTGGACATGTTCGGAGTGATGAGGGAGCTGGTGCGGCAGAAGTATCCCCGCGCGATCTATCCCGAGCACCCGCGCCTGCTCGACGTGGACCGCGAGCGTGGGCCCGTCCGCAACCAATACCCCGGCGGCGGCGGGTTCGCGGGCGAGATCTACAACGTCGCCTACACCCGAGCCATGCTGCAGGCGGCGCTGACGCGCTGAGCGAGCCCATTTGACCTCGCCGCCGGCCTGACGTACGGTCCGCACGTTTTTCGGCCCTTTGCCCCGACCACGCGCCGAAACGCACACGAGCGGAGGAGGCCCATGATCAGGCTCGTTTCCCTGCAGGCGGCTGCGGCCAACCTGGTGGCGCTCGACATCGCCATCATCGCCGTCTACTTCGCGGCCGTGTTCGCCATCGGCCTGTACTTCATCCGGAAGGGGCGGACCACGGCCGACTACTTCCTGGCCGGCCGGGACGCGGCCTGGTGGGCGATCGGGGCCTCCCTCTTCTCCTCGAACATCGGGAGCGAGCACTTCATCGGCCTGGCCGGCTCGGGCGCGGCCTCGGGCCTCGCCGTCGGCCACTTCGAATGGCTGGCCGCCATGATCCTGCTCGTGCTCGGCTGGGTGTTCGTGCCGTTCTATCTCCGCTCGAACGTCTACACCATGCCGGAGTTCCTGGAACGGCGTTACAACCCGGCCTGTCGCACCTACCTGGCCGGCATCTCGCTCGTGGCCTACGTGTTCACCAAGATCTCGGTGGCGATCTTCGCCGGCGCTCTCGTGTTGCAGGCGGTGCTGGGCTGGGACATGTGGCGCTCGGCCCTCGCCCTGGTCGTGGCCACCGGCATCTACACCGTGGCCGGCGGGCTCTCCGCCGTCATCTACACGGAGGTCATGCAGACGGTGGTGCTCATCGTGGGCGCGCTGGCGCTCATGTTCATCGGTCTCGGCCGCGTGGGTGGCTTCGCGGGCCTGGAGGCCGGCGTGCCCGAGGGCTTCTTCCACATGATGAAGCCGCCCGATCACCCCGACTTCCCCTGGACGGGCATCTTCTTCGGGGCGCCCATCCTGGGCATCTGGTACTGGTGCACCGACCAGGTGATCGTGCAACGCGTGCTGGCGGCCAAGGACGAGGGGAACGCCAAGGCCGGGGTCGTGCTGGCCGGCTTCCTGAAGATCCTGCCCGTGTTCATGCTGGTCGTTCCCGGCATGATCGCGCGCGCCCTCTATCCGGAGGAGATGAGCGCCGACTCCAACTCGGCCTTCCCCCTCCTCGTCATCCGGCTCATGCCCGTCGGCCTGGTCGGGCTGATGGTGGCGGCCATGCTGGCCGCGCTCATGTCGAGCCTGGCCTCGGTCTTCAACTCCAGCTCGACCATATTCACCATGGATTTCTACCGGAAGGTGCGGCCGGGGGCGGGGGAGCGCGAGCTGGTGAACGTGGGCCGGATGGCCACCGTGATCATGGTCGGCCTCGGCCTGCTCTGGATCCCGTTCATGAAGTACATCAACCCCCAGCTCTACGTGTACCTGCAGAGCGTGCAGGCCTACATCTCGCCGCCCATCGCCGCGGTGTTCCTCATCGGCGTCTTCTGGCCGCGGGCCACGGGCGCGGGCGCCCTGGCCGCGCTGCTCACCGGCCTCGTGCTCGGCGCGGCGCGTTTCCTGCTGGAGCTGGCCTACGCCGGCCAGGAGATGGCGGCCGGCCTGCTGCAGACGTACGTGCGCATGAACTTCCTGCACTTCGCGGTGGTGATGTTCGTGATCTGCGTGGCCGTGCTCGTCGGCGTGAGCCTGGCCACGCCGGCGCCGGACCGCCGCAAGGTGGCGGGCCTGACCTGGGCGACCATCGACCAGCAGATCGACCTCGGCGCCGCCGCCGGCCAGAGCGCGTCCCTCCCGCTCGCGCCCGAGTCCGACGCCTGGCGCGCCCGCAACCGGGCGATGGCGGCGGTGCTGGTCGCGACCATGATCGGCCTGTGGATCTACTACCGCTGAGGGCTCCGGCGGCGGCGAGCGGGCCCTGCGCGCGCGAGGAGGCGCTCGTCCGCCTTCGCGGCCGCGGCCTCGGCGGCTGGTACCGCGGATGGCGGCACGGCCCGCTCTGCGAGGTGCGGCCCGTGCAGGTGCCCTATCGCCTGTTCGAAGTGCGCGTGAGCAACGCGGGACGGCTCGGGCGGCAGTGGCTGGCCATCGACGCGGTCGCCGGCGCCCTCGATCTCTACGCCTTTCCCGAGCCGCCGGGCGCGGACCAGTGGGCCCCCGACCCGGCGGCGGGCGTGCTGCCCGAAGGGGTGCCCGGGGAGCGCCTGCGCGCCGAGGTGATGGAGCGCGTGCGCCGGCAGGTCTATTCCGCGGGCTTCTTCCGGCTGCGCGGCCTGCGCATCGAGGTGGACGACCTGGGCCGCGTCCTGTACCTGCCGTATTGGGCCGGCCTGCACCGCAAGGGCGGCCGCACCCGGGTCGAGGTGCTGGGCGGCCTGCGTCGCGGTCGCGAAGGCGCGAAGGTCAGGGACCTGATCGCGCCCTGGCTGGCCGTCTAGATCACGGGCGCCATCCTCGGTCAGTTGCCAAAACGGTGCGCGTCCACGCATTCGAGATCCCGTATTTCGACCTGCGTCGAGTCCAGTGGCCGGCCAACGTTCGCCTCCCCGTTCGCTTGACCGGGTCGGAACCAGACACTAACCTTGATCGTTTCCCGCATGGCTTCCGCTCCTGGCGTTCGGATGCGGCGCGCCGGCGCTTCGGGCGCGCTGGCCACGCTCCTGTGCGTGAGCCCGCTCTCCGAGGCCGCGCCGTCCCGCACGGCGCGCTCGCTCCTGGCCGAGGGGATGAGCCTGCTGCAGGCCGAGCGCGTGGAACAAGCGCGCGAGCGCTTCGAGCAGGCGCTCCGGCTCGATCCGCGTTCCGCCGAGGCGCACTACATGCTCGGCTGGCTGCGCGAGCGCGAGGGTGACCGCGCCGGCGCGGAGGCCTCGTATGGTGAGGCCGTACGGCACGCGCCCGCCATGGCGGTGGCCCACGACCGCCTCGCTTTCGTGCGCGGCGAGCTGGGACGCACCGAGGAGGCGCTGGCGGGCTTCGAGAAGGCCGTGGCCCTCGACCCGACGCTCTTCGACGCGCAGTACCACCTGGGGGCCACGCTGTGGTGGACGAACCAGGCGGAGCGCGCGCTGGCCCCGCTGCGCGCGGCGGTGCGGCTCGATCCCGCGCACGCCGAGGCGCGGTACTACCTGGGGTTGGCCACGCGGCGCGCGGGCGACCTGCCCGGCGCGGTCGCTCACCTGCGCCAGGCGGCGCGGCTCGGTTCCGCCCTCGCCCCGATCCACCTGCAGCTCGGCGTGGCGCTGCGCGAGTGGGGCGACCTCGAGGGGGGCGTGGCCGCGCTGCGGCGCGCGGTCGAGATCGACCCCGCCCTCTCCGACGCGCGCAATGCCCTCGGCCTCGCGCTGGTGCAGCAAGGCCGCGCCGACGAGGCGGTGGCCGCGTTCCGGGCCCTCCTCGCGGCCGACCCCGCCCACCTCTCGGCGCGCCACAACCTCGGCAGCGCCCTGATGCAGAAGGGCGACCTCGCGGGCGCCGTGGACGTCTACCGCGAGCTGACGCGGCGGGCGCCCGGCCATGCCGAGGCCTTCTACAACCTGGGCCTGGCCCTGAAGCAGCAGGACGACTTCACGGCCGCCGAGGCGGCGCTGCGCCGGGCGGTGGCGCTCGATCCGGCGCTGCCCGAGGCCCACTACACGCTCGGCGTCGTCCTGTGGCAGACCGGGCGCGCGGACGACGCGGCGGCCGCGTTCGGGCGGGCTCTGGGCGCGCGCGCCGGCTACGCCGAGGCCCACTACATGCTCGGCACGGTCCGCAAGCAGCAGGGGCGGCTGGCCGACGCCATCGCGGAGTTCCGCCAGACGATCCGGCACGACTCGCTCTCCGCCGAGGCCCACCTGAGCCTGGGCCAGGCGTTGCGGCAGGAGAGGGACGCGGCGGGAGCGGCGGCTGCCTTCGCCGAGGCGGAGCGTCTCAACCGGCGGAAGGCGGACGGGCAGGCCGCGGCGTTCGCGCTGAGCGCCGGGCGCGAGATGCTGGCGCGGGGGGAAGCGGAGGCGGCCCTCGAGCGGCTCCGCGAGGCGGTGCGCCTCGCCCCGGACGAGCCGCAGGCCCACTACCATCTGGCCCTCGCCCTGCGGAAGAAGGGCGCCGCGCACGAGGCGCGGTCCCATCTCGAGACGGCGCGGCGGCTCGCTCCCTGGCTGGCCGTCGAGCCGGCGGAGCACTGATCCACGGAGGAACCATGAGCGACCGGAACAAGCCGTCCCGCCGTGACTTCATCAAGCTGGCGGCCGCCGGCGCCGCCGTCGCGGGCCCGGCCGCGCGCGTGCGGGCCGATCCGGCCGCGCAGGAGGCCGCCGCATCCGCGGCGGAAGGGCCGAAGGTCCGCCTCGCCCTCATCGGAGCGGGTGGGCAGGGCATGAGCGACACCCGGGCGGCGCTCGCCTCGGGCGTGGCCGAGCTCGTGGCCGCGGCCGACGTCTACGACGGCCGCCTCCTGCGCGCGAAGGAGGTCTGGGGCGACGAGGTCTTCACCACGCGCGACTACAGGGAGGTGCTGGCCCGGCCCGAGGTGGACGCGGTCATCGTCGCCACCCCCGACCACTGGCACGTGCCCATCGCCGTGGACGCGCTCGCGGCGGGGAAGCACGTCTACGTCGAGAAGCCCATGGTCCAGGTCTGGGAAGAGGGCCACCGGCTCATCGACGCGCAGAGGAGGTCGGGCAAGGTCGTCCAGGTGGGCTCGCAGCGCGTCAGCTCGATCGTGTATCTCAAGGCGCGCGACCTGCTCAAGTCGGGCGCCGTCGGCGAGCTGAACATGGTCGAGGCCTGGTGGGCACGCAACTCCGCCCTCGGGGCCTGGCAGTACTCGATCCCGCCCGACGCCTCTCCGGCCACGGTGGACTGGGACCGCTTCCTGGGCCGCGCGCCCAAGCGGCCCTTCGAGCCCATTCGCCTCTTCCGCTGGCGCAACTACCAGGACTACGGCACCGGCGTGGCGGGGGACCTCTTCGTCCACCTCTTCTCCGGCATCCATCTCATCACCGGGTCGCTGGGGCCCACGCGGATCATGAGCACGGGCGGGCTGCGCTTCTGGCACGACGGCCGCGATGTGCCCGACGTCATGCTGAGCCTCTTCGACTACCCGAAGACCGATCGCCACCCCGCCTTCAACCTGAGCCTGCGCGTCAACTTCGCGGAGGGTGGCGGCGACAGCTCCGGCTTCCGGTTCGTCGGAAGCGAGGGTGTCCTGACCATCGAGGGCCAGGGTCTCGCCCTGACCAGGACGCCGCGCGCGAAGGAGCCGGGCTACACGATCGACACGTTCCCCAAGGCGGTGCAGGAGCAGTTCCTCGAGGACTACCGCAAGAAGTACCCGGAGGCCGGCCCCGAGCTGCAGGGCGGCAGCAGCGAGGCCTACCGCGCGCCGCGCGGCTACAACGACACCGAGCACCA
>DATKEG010000166.1:0-39240 GCA_035544515.1 Vicinamibacteria bacterium
CCAGCACGCGCGGCTGCAGCACCTGCCCGCACCCGAAGGCGAGGAGCTGCCGGGTCAGGGACGCCGCGTGGTCGGCCGCCTTGCGGATCTCCAGCAGGTTCCGGCGCCGCCGGTCCCCGTCCTCCATCGTGCGCAGCGTCAGCTCGGTGTAGCCGAGGATGACGTTGAGGACGTTGTTGAAGTCGTGGGCCACCCCTCCCGCCAGCCGCCCCACCGCGTCCATCTTCTGGGCCTGGCGGACCTGCTCCTCGAGCAGCCTGCGTTCGGTGACGTCGTGGACGGTGACCAGGCGGACGCGGCGGCCGCCGAGCTCCACGCCGCGCCCGGTGACCTCCACCTCGAGGAGGCTCCCGTCCTTCGTCCGGTGGCGCGAGGTGTGCGGCTCGGGCTCGCCGCCTTTCCCCAGCTTCTCCACCTGCTCCTGCAGCGCCTGCAGGTCGGCCGGGACGCGCAGGTCCCGCACCGTCATGCCCAGGAACTCCTGGCGCGTGTATCCGTAGCGCTCGACAGCCGCGCCGTTGGCGGCGAGGATGGCGAGCGTCTGCGGGTCGTACACCAGCATCGGGAAGGGGTTGGACTCGAAGAGCGCGCGGTAGCGCTGCTCGCTCTCGCGCGCCGCCCGCTCGGCCTCGCGGTGCCGGCGGACGTACGTGTTCATCCGCCCCAGCACGGCCACCCAGATCGTCACCAGCACGGGCGTGCCCAGGCCACAGGCGGCCAGCACCAGCAGCAGGCGCCGGCGCTCGCTGGCCAGGCGCGCCGCGGCACGCTCTTGAAGCGCGGCAAGCTCGGCCGGCCGTTCCCCCGCGCCCACCCGCTCCTGGAAGTCCAGGCGGCGGGCGTCGAATCTCAGCCAGGCGTGTCCGGCGACGAGCGCGAGCAAACCGGCGGTCAGGACGGCGACGACGGCGGTCGTGCGCAACGTCAGGCGTGGAAAGGCGTCGCCGACTGCGGCGTGCGAGGCTCCGTCCTCCGGCGACACCCGATCCACGCCACGGAGGAGTGCAATGGATGTGCCCGGCGGGACCCCCAGAGATCAGCGAGTTACGGCCACAAACGTGCCCGATTCGGGAGATCTTCCGCGAGATCGGGCCGAATTCTGGACGCCGCTTCGCGCGTTCAGAGCTTCAGGACGTCCACCAGCTCCTTGACGGCGGCCGCGGACCTGTGCAGGGCGGCCCGCTCCTGGTCCGTCAACTCGATCTCCCAGATCTTCTCCACTCCTCGCTCGCCGAGCTGCGCCGGCACGCCGACGTAGAGGTCGCGGATGCCGAACTCGCCCTCGAGGTAGCAGGCACAGGGCAGGACCTTGTGCTTGTCCTTCAGCACGGCGTCCACCATCTCGGCCGTGGCCGCGGACGGCGCGTAATAGGCGGAGCCCGTCTTGAGCAGCGAAACGATCTCCGCGCCGCCGTTGGCGGTGCGCTTGACGATGGCGTCCACCTTGTCCGGCGGGAGCAGCTCGGTGATGGGAATGCCCGACACCGTCGAGTAGCGCGGGAGCGGCACCATGGTGTCGCCGTGCCCCCCCAGGACGAAGGCGTGCGTGTTCTCCACCGAGACGCCCAGCTCCATGGCCATGAAGGCGCGCATGCGCGCGCTGTCGAGCACGCCCGCCATGCCGAACACGCGGTGGCGCGGCAGTCCCGCGACCTTGTAGGCGACCTGGCACATGGCGTCGAGCGGGTTGGAGACCACGATGAGGATGGCGTCGGGCGAGTGCTCGAGCGACTGCTCGGTGCACTCCCGGACGATCTTGTAGTTGGTGTTGAGCAGGTCGTCGCGGCTCATGCCCGGCTTGCGCGCGATCCCGGCCGTGATCACCACCACCTCGGACCCCGCGGTGTCGCGGTAGTCGTTCGTGCCCACGACGCGCGCGTCCGACCCCTCGACCGGGGTGGCCTCCATGATGTCGAGGCCCTTGCCCTGGGGCATCCCCTCGATGATGTCGATCAGCACCACGTCCGCCAGCTCCTTGTCCGCCAGGCGCTGAGCCAGCGTGGCCCCCACGTTGCCTCCGCCCACGACCGTGACTTTCCTGTTCATTCCGTCCTCGGCGTCCTCTCCGTTTCCCTCCGCACCTCCGCGGTGAGAGGGCTCGCTGACGCGATCTTACTCTCGCGCCGGGGCGACCGTCATCCGCGTCACGAGGACGCCCTGGTCCGCGAAGGATCCGGACCCGTTCCAGCTCGGCGCGCGCAGCTCGACCACGAGCTCCCCGCCGGGCGCCGCCGGCGTGCGCAGGACGTAGGAGCGCACCTCGCGGTCGAGGGTGAACGCGGCCTCCGCCCCGCCCCGCACGCGCACGCGCGCCACGGGGCGCTCGAAAGGCGACGGCGGCGGCGACCCCATCTCGAGGGTGACGTCGTAGGCGGGCGCCGCCTCCGGCGGGAGCAGGCGCAGCGTGGCCACTCCGCGGCTCCAGCGGTAACGACCCTCGTGCGGATGGAGGAAGTCGCGCGCGGCGCCGTGGTCGTCCCAGCCCAGGTGGATCTGCCAGGTCCGGGGCGCGGGCAGCTCGCGCCACGCCGCCTCGAGGGCCAGCCACGGATCGGCCGACCAGGCCACGCCGTTCGCCTGCTCCACGGCGGCGGGCACCTCGTCGGGCCGGCCCGCATCCTGCAGGAGGCGCGGCCGCACCAGGCGCGGGACCCACAGCCACGGGCGCAGCTTCGCCGCGTCCTCGAACGCGGCCAGGGCCTCGACGGGCCGGCGCGCCTCGGCCAGCCAGCGCCCGTAGGTGATCCACGGCCACGACGACCCGGGCGCGGCCGCCGCCGCTCGCAGCACGCGCGCCCGCGCCGCCTCCAGGTCGCCCTCCGCGATCGCTTCCCTGGCGGGGCCGATGAGCCGCGCGGCGCGCGAGGCCGCGCGCGCCGGCTCCAGGTAGGGGAAGAGCACAAAGGCCACGAGGCCGGCGCCGAGGGCGAAGCCCAGCCACGCCCGCGCGCGCCGGCGCCGCTCCGGGCCGGCAAGGAGCGACAGGCCCCCAGCCGCGCCCGCGAAGACGAAGGGAACGAGCGCGCTGCGGTAGCGGATCTCGTTGTGGAAGACCACGACCACCATCAAGAGGAAGTAGCCCGACCACAAGAGGACGAGCGTCCGCGCCGGGTGCGGCCGGCCGGCGCAGACGAAAGCGAGGAACGGCGGCAGGGCCAGGCACAGCAGCAGGTCCTCGAGCGCGAGGGCGGTCCCGTGCGCCCAGCCCGCGCGCGCCTGCTGCAGCGTCAGGAGGCCGTGCAGGCCCTCCGGCCGCAGGAAGTGCTTGAAGTTGCTCCAGACCTTCGGCGGGAAGGCCTCCGGCCGCCGCGTGATCCCCCGCCACGCGAACTCCAGGGCGCGGGCGCGGCGGGCCGCGGGGCCGGGCTCCCGGTTGAGCAGGAGCTGCTGCACCGCGAAGCGACCCTGGTTCACGAACGAGTAATTGGCCCACACGTTGTAGACCGACACCGACTCGATCGGTGACGGATCGTCCATGACGAGCGCGTTGCGCGCGCTCCAGGGCAGCACCGGCGCGAGGCAGGCGAGAGCGACCACGCCCGCCGCCGGCCACGCGGCCGTGACCCGCCGCCGGGCCGTCCCCGGCGTCCGGCGGAACGTCGCCACGAGGCGCCAGAGCGCGACGAGCGGGACGAAGGCGAGCGCCACCGCCCGGGCGAGGGCGGACACGCCGAGCAGCACCCCGCCGGCCACGCTCCACCGCCAGCCGCGGCCGCCGGCCGCGTCCTGCTCCGCGCCGCGCGCGAGGGCCACGATCGCGCCCACGAGGAGCACCGTCTGCACGTTCTCGGTCAGCAGGCGGCTCGGCAGCTCCACCGCGGGCCAATAGGCCGCGTAGGCCACGCCCGCCCACGCGCCGTGTCGTCCGGCGAACATCCGGCCCAGCACGCCTACGAGCACCGCCACCGTGGCGTCGAACACGCACTGCACGACGTGCACCGGCAACAGGTGGTTCGGCCCGAACAGCTCCAGCACGCCGGCCATGAACCAGAAGTAGAGCGGCGCCAGCGTCCACAGCCCGCCCCACGTGCGCCAATCGTCGCTGGTCAGGATGAAGCGCCAGGGGTCGGGGTGCTCCAGGATCTGGAACGCGCCGCGGTAATAGTGGTAGGGATGCGCGAACAGCGGCGGCTCGTTCGCCACGAGCAGGAACCCGAGCCGCAGGCCCAGGGCCAGGACGAAGACCCACACCCACCAGGCGCCACACATCCCTGCCCGCAGCGCCGTCGCGCTAGAGGTTGCCGATAATCGCAGCCGCGAACTCGGAGGTCTTGAGGACGGTCGCGCCCTCCATCTGCCGCTCGAAGTCGTAGGTCACGCGTTTCTGGCCGATCGTCTTCTCGAGCGCGCCCTCGATGGCGTCCGCGACCTCGCGCCAGCCCAGGTAGCGGAACATCATGCAGCCGGAGAGGATCACCGAGCCCGGGTTCACCTTGTCCAGGTCCGCGTACTTGGGCGCGGTGCCGTGCGTGGCCTCGAAGATGGCGTGGCCGGTCTCGTAGTTGATGTTGCCGCCGGGGGCGATGCCGATGCCGCCCACCTGCGCGGCCAGCGCGTCGGAGAGGTAGTCGCCGTTGAGGTTCGGGGTGGCGATCACGTCGAACTCCTTCGGCCGCGTGAGCACCTGCTGCAGCGTGACGTCGGCGATGGAGTCGCGCACGAGGACCTTCGACTTCCAGCGGCCGTCGCCGTGGGTGGGCCAGAGCGCCAGCGCCGCCTCCACTTCCTGGCGGACCTTGCCCTTCTGCTCGTCCGTCATGAGGTCGTAGCCGGGCTCGATGGCCCGGGCGTTGGCCTCCACGGCGACGCCCGGATCCTTCTCCTTGTTGCCGAGGATCCAGCTCTCGCGCTCGGTCACCGTCTCCTCGCGGAATTCACGGGCGGCCAGGGCGTAGCCCCAGTCGCGGAAGGCGCCCTCGGTGAACTTCATGATGTTGCCCTTGTGCACCAGGTGCAGCGACCTGCGCTTGAACTCCAGCGCGTAACGGAGGGCCGCGCGCACGAGCCGCTCGGTCCCCAGCCGGGAGACGGGCTTGATGCCGATCCCGCTCGTCTCCGGGAAGCGGATCTTCGTCACCTTCATCTCGGATTGCAGCCAGGCGATGAGCTTCTGCGCCTCCGGGGTGCCCGCGGCCCACTCGATGCCGGCGTAGATGTCCTCGGTGTTCTCCCGGAAGATGACCATGTCCACGTCCTGCGGACGCTTGACGGGGCTGGGTACGCCCTGGAAGTAGCGCACGGGCCGCAGGCACACGTAGAGGTCCAGCTCCTGCCGCAGGGCCACGTTGAGCGAGCGGATGCCCCCGCCGATGGGAGTGCTGAGCGGACCCTTGATGCCGACCAGGTATTCGCGGAACGCGGCCAGGGTCTGCGCGGGCATCCACTCCTTCGTCCGGTTGTAGGCCTTCTCGCCGGCCAGGACCTCGAGCCAGGCGACCTTGCGGCGCCCGCCGTGGGCCCCTTCGACCGCGGCATCGAACACGCGCTGCGCGGCGCGCCAGATGTCGCGGCCGGTGCCGTCGCCTTCGACGAAGGGGATGACGGGCCGGTCGGGCACCTGGAGCTTGCCGCCGGAGATGCGGATGGACTCACCGCCCGGGGCAGGCTGGATCGAGGACATGGCCGGAGTCTATCCCAGCCGCACCGCGCGGGCCTCGCGCACGCCCGGCACGCGGCGCACGGCGTCGAGGGCGTCCCCGTCGACCTCGTGGTCCACTTCGATCAGCATCACGGCGCGCCCGCTGCCGGGCTTGCGGCCGACGGTCATGCGGGCGATGTTGATGGCCCGTTCGCCGAGCAGGCTGCCGAGGTGGCCGACCACACCGGGCGTGTCGTCGTTCTTGATCAGCAGCAGGTGCCCCTGGGGGATCGCGTCCACTTCCACTCCGTCCACGTCGACGAGGCGCAGGTGGTTGCGGCCGAACAGCGTGCCCGCCACCGAGAAGTCGCTGTCGCTCGTCTTCAAGCGCAGGACCATGAGGTTCGAGAAGGCCACGCGCGCCGACGACGTGGACTCCACGACCTCGATCCCGCGCTCCGCGGCCAGCGACCGGGCGTTGACCAGCGTCGCGGACGGCGCCACGGGCTTGAGCACGCCGAGCATCGCCGCGGCCAGGATCGGCTGGGCGTCGATCTCCCGGAAGTCTCCGTAGAGGCCCATCTCCACGCGCTCCATGCTCCCGTCGCAGGCCTGGCCCAGGAACAGGCCGAGCCGCTCCGCCAGCTCCATGGCCGGCCGCACCTGGTCGTAGAGGTCGCCGGTGAGCGAGAAGAAGTTGACCGCGTGCTGGATGAGGCCACCCTGGAGGAAGTCGCGCACCTGCTGCGCGATGTCGGTGCCGACGCGCTCCTGCGCTTCCGCCGTCGCGGCGCCGCAGTGGGGCATGGCCACCACGCGCGGGTGCCGGGCCCGGCGCCAGTCCACCGGAGGCTCCTGCGCGTGCACGTCGATCGCGGCCCCCGCCACCCGCCCCGTCTCGAGCGCCGCCAGCAGGGCCTCTTCGTCCACCAGGTCGCCGCGCGCGGCGTTCACGATGCGGACACCCGGCTTCACCTTGCTCAGCGCGTCCTTGCCGATCAGGTGGCGTGTCTCCCGGCTCAGGGTGGTGTGCAGCGTGATGAAGTCGCTCGTCTGGAGCAGCTCGTCCAACGTGAGCATCGGGACGTGCAGCCGCTCCGCCACCGCCGCCGAGACGAACGGGTCGTAGGCCACCACGTCCATCCCCAGCGCCTGGCCGCGCGCGCCCACCTCGCGGCCGATCCGCCCGAAGCCGACGACGCCCAGGCGCTTGCCGTGCAGCTCGACCCCCGCGAAGGACTTGCGGTCCCACTTCCCGGCCTTCATGGCGGCGTCGGCCTGCGGGATCTGGCGCGCGCAGGCGAACAGGAGGCCGAGGGCCAGCTCCGCGGTGGACACCAGGTTGCCGCCGGGCGAGTTCATGACCACGATGCCGCGTCGCGTGGCGGCGTCGAGGTCCACGTTGTCCACGCCCACGCCCGGCCGGCCGATGATGCGCAGGCTGGACGCGGCCGCGAGCACCTCCTCGGTGATCCGGCTGCCGCTGCGGATCATCAGCGCATGGTAGGGCGCGACCACCTGCGCCAGCTCGGCGGGCGGCATGGCCTTGCGCACGTCCACCTGCCATCCTTCCGCGGTCAGGATCCGCAGGCCGCGGTCGGTGATGCCTTCGAGGACGAGGACCCGCGTGCTCAGGGACGCGACCTCGGGGCGGGCGGGTGGCGCAGGTAGGCCGCCTCGGCCGCGGCCAGGCCCGCGCCCAGTTCGAAGCGATGTCCGAGGCGCGAAAGCGCGATCTCGAGCGTGGCCAGCAGGCCGAGGACGTCGGTGGCGTCGTAGTAGCCGAGGTGGGCGATGCGGAGGATCTTCCCCTTGAGCGCGCCCTGCCCGCCCGCCACCGTCGAGCCGAACTCCGTCTTGAGCGCCTTCACGATGGCTCCGGAGTCGAGGCCCTCGGGCGGGTAGAGCGCGGTGAGCGCGTCGCCGTGGTGGCGCGGCGCGACCAGCGGCACGCGCAGGGCCGCCGCCGCCGCGCGCGTGGCCTCGGCCAGGACGGCCGCGTTGCCGACGAGCGCCTCCACCCCGCCCATGCCGTCCACGAAATCCAGCGCCGCCTTCAGCGCGACGACCAGGGAGATGGCCGGCGTGAAGGCGGACTCGCCGGCGGCCTGGGCCTTGCGCTCGCGGCGCAGGTCGAAGTAGAACCGGGGGGTCTTCACGGACTCGACCCGGTCCCAGGACCTCTGGCTCAGGGCCAGGAAGGCCAGGCCCGGGGGCAGGGCCAGCGCCTTCTGGCTGCCCACCACCACGACGTCCACGCCCCAGGCGTCGGTCTCGAGGCGCATGGCCCCGGCGCCGGAGATCGCGTCCACCACGAGCAGCGTGTCCCGCCCGCGGGTCACGCGCGCGATGGCCTCGACGTCGTGGGCGGCGCCCGTCGACGACTCGGAGAGCTGGACGAACACGGCGCGGATCTTCGGATCGCGATCGAGAGCGTGCGCCACGCTCTCGGCGGAGACGGCCTCCCCCCAGGGGGCTTCGAGCACGCGCACGTCCATGCCGTAGGCGCGGCCGATGGCGGCCCAGCGCTCGCCGAAGTTGCCGGCGACGAGCGCCAGCATGGCGTCGCCCGGCGAGATCACGTTCGCCAGCGCGGCCTCCATCCCGCCGCTGCCCGAGCTGGCGAGCACGAGCACGTCGCCGCCGGTCTTCAGGAATCGCTGGAGGCCGGCCCGGCACTCCTTCATCACCGCGCGGAACTCGTCGGTGCGGTGGTGGAGGATCGGCCGCGCCAGCGCCTCCTGCACCATGGGATGCAGAGGCGTGGGTCCCGGCGTGAACAGTCGCCGTTTGGCGATCACGCGCACGCCCGCCGGACGCCCCGCCGGCGTCCACAGAAACTGTGGAAAACCTTGTGGAAACTTGGCGACTTACGTTCGTAAATCATTGTCCCCCGAAAACTTCGAGCATTTTGCACTTTGTGACAGCAGCATGACGGAGGCACGCGATTTGCGTTATTGGCGATCCGCGCGGCCGGGTCGCGCAGACCCGCGCCGTTCGCGGCGAAAACTCACACCGAAGCGGGCGAAGAGCGCCGGCGCGATGCGCGCACCGCCTCTTCGAGCGCTCCGACCACGGTATCCAGCTCGAGGTCCGTATTATATCGGCCGATCCCGAAGCGCAGTGCGGTGTAGACGCGCTCGTCGGACAGTCCCATCGCGCGCAGCACGTGCGAGCCCTTGCCCCCCGCCTCGGCGCAGGCGGCCCCGGAGGAGAGCGCGACCTGCCCGCCGAGCGACAGAATGAGCGTTTCGGCCTCGGCGCGCGCGATCGAGACGTGCAGGTTGCCCGGCAGGCGCGGCCGGAGCGCGCCGTTGACGGCGACCTCGCCGATCCGCCGCTGCAGCTCGGACAACAGATGGTCGCGGAGCGCCTCCAGGCGAGCCGCCTCGCCTCTCGCCAGCGCCTCGCCCGCGAGACGGGCGGCCTCGCCGAGCCCCACGATCCCGGGGACGTTGAGCGTGCCGGAGCGCAGCCCCTTCTCCTGGCCGCCGCCCTCGGCCTGGGGCTGCAACCGCAGCCGGGGCCGCCGGTCCCGGCGCACGTACAGGGCGCCGGCGCCCTTGGGGCCGTACATCTTGTGCGCCGAGACCGAGAGCAGGTCCGCGTTCCAGGCCTCGACGTCGACCGGGATGCGGCCCAGGGCCTGCACCGCGTCGCTGTGGAACACGACCCCGCGCGCGCGGCAGGCCGCGCCGACCTCGGCCACGGGCTGGATGGTCCCCACCTCGTTGTTGGCGGCCATCATGGCCACGAGGACGGTGTCGGGACGCAGTGCCTCGACCACGCGGCCGGCCTCCACGAGGCCGTCGGCTCCCACGGGGACACGCGTGACCTCGAACCCGTCTCGCTCGAGCGTCCGGCAGGGCTCGAGCACGGCGGCATGTTCGATCTCGGTCGTGACGACGTGGCGGCCGGCGCCGGCCAGCCCGCGCGCCAGCCCGCGGACGGCGAGATTGTTCGACTCGGTCGCGCCCGACGTGAACACCACGTCCTCGGGCCGCGCCGCGAGGAGCGCCGCCACCTGCGCGCGCGCCGTCTCCACCGCGGCGTGGGCCTCCTGGCCGTACACGTGCTGCCGGCCCGAGGGATTCCCGAACTTCTCGCTGAAGAAGGGCAACATGGCGCGCACGACCGCCGGATCCACGGGCGTGGTGGCGTGGTGGTCGAGGTAGATGGGCCGGCCTGGCTCCGCCATCAGCCGAAGTCTCGCGCTTTTGTGGCCCGTCTCACAACCCCGTCTCCGCCCGCGCCCGTATACTGCTGTCAGCACACGGTCGGTGTGCCCGGAGGTGACCCCATGAGGACGATGGCCTGGGCCGTGAGCCTGACGCTGGCTTCCGCGACGCTGTTCGCGCAGGAGCCGGCGGAGCGGCCGGACGGGGACGTCTTCCAGGAAGAGGACGCGGCGGCTCGTCCCGAGCCGCTCCACAGGATCCGCGTCCTCGATCATCCCTACGACCTCGCCTCGTTCTACCGCTCCCGCCAGGGCTCCGAGTTCCACCCGGGCTCGAGCGAGCGTTATCCGATCGCGAGCTTCTACCGCAGCCGCCAGTCGAGCCCCTACGGCCGGTTCTGGGCCCTCGGGTACGGCGCGGGCGACCGGGGCGGCCGGTCCCTCTTCCGCCGCTCGATCGGCGACAACGGCGACCTCTACCTGTTCGCGCCGGTCGTGCTCGCGCCGGTCGGACCGCTCAGCGGCGCGTTCCTTGAACCGAGGTAAATGCGGCCGCTTCCGGCTCCGCGCCTGGCATCTCTCAGCGCTCGCGCCGGAGTGAATCCGGCGCTCGCGGCATAGGAGACGCTCCGCCTCCAGCGGCCGGACTCGAACCGAGGTAGCGGCGCACCAGCTCCTCCCAGATCTCCACCTGGCGGCGCGGTGAGCCTTCCCGCGCCGCCACCTCGCGCATGTGGTCCTGCCCGCGACGGCCCATCTCGCGCGCCCGGGCCGGATCGGCCAGCAGGACCCCCATCGCGGCGCGCAGCGCGGAGGCGTCGCCGATGGGGACGATCGTGCCGGTAACGCCGGCCCGGACCGCGTCGTCCGACCCGCTCACGTCCGTGCTGACGATGGGCAGGGCCGCGGCGGCCGCCTCCATCAGCACGCGCGCATGGCCCTCGTAGCGGGACGGCAGGCAGAACAGGTCGCAAGCCGCCATCACGCGCGCGACCTCCGCGTGCGGCTTCCCGCCGAGCCAGCGCACGTGGGCGGCGAGCCCCCGCCGGGCCGCCTCCTCCTCCAGGCGGGCACGCTCGGTCCCTTCGCCCATCAGCACGAGACCGAGGCCCGGCCGTTCGCGTACCAGGCCGGCCGCGGCCTCCAGCAGCAGGCCCACGTCCTTCTGCGGCGCCAGGCGCCCGACGAAGAGCACGAGGCGGTCGAGGCGGCCTCCGCCGGAGAGCTCGTCGCGCAGGGAGGGGTCACGCGCGGCGGCGAAGAACCGGTCCAGGTCGTGAGGCACCATGGGCTTGACCGCGACCTTCCCGGCGCCGAGCCCCGCGGCGATGAGCGACCGGGCGGTGCGTGAGCCGTCCACCTGCACGCCATGGGCCGCGCGCAGGACGCGGCGTCCGAGCGGGGCGGCCACGCGCGTCCAGGCCGACTCGCGCACCCATTGCGGATCGAAGGGGTTCGCGCCGTAGACGCACACGTTGTGCGGCAGGCCGGCGAAGCGCGACACGAGCTCGCCCACCGTGCCCGTGAACACGGGGTCCTGTGACTGCACGAGGTCGAACCCGTGCGCGCGGACGAGCCGCCGCGCAAGCGCCAGCATGCGCACCCATGAATGAAGCAATCCGCGGCCGCCGGTGGCGTGGGCCCACACTGTCGGCGTGATCCGGCGGGGGCTGACGAGGGCGTGCCGGCGCAGAGAGTGGACGATCACGTGGTACGAAGCGACGTGCGCGCTGTACGCGGAGAGCCGCGCCCGGGAGTCGTCGCCCGCCTCGGCCGGGTCTTCCCACAGCTCGCGGGTGAAGCCCAGCGACAGGACGCGCAGGGACGTCATGGGATGCGCGCCCGCGCCTTGCGCGCCGCCTCTTCCCCGAGGATATCGATCACCCGCTGCGCGAGCCGAGGCAGGCCGTGCCGATCGACGACGCGTGCCCGAAGGTCGAGACCGAGGCGCAGGCGCTCGGAGGCGGGCATGGCCAGCACCGCGCGCAGTCGCTCGGCGAGCGCGGCCGCGTCGCCGGGTGGGAAGGACAGCGCGACGGCCGCGGAACCCAGCGTCGGCCGGAGGTCGTCGTTGGCCACGATGCACGGACGCCCGCAGCTCATCGCTTCGAGCGCCACCTTGTCCCCGAAGCCTGCGGGCGTGAGGTTCACGTGGACGGCGCAGCGGCGATACCAGAGGGCGAGCGCCTCCGGCGCGACCGGCCCGACCCAGTCCACGAGGGCGCTCACGCCGCCCGCGTCGGCCCGGGCCCTCAGCTCACGCGCGTGGGTCTCGTCCCGCGGCGTGGCAGGGCCGCCGATCACGGCCAGCCGGAACCGCTCGCCGGAGGCCCGCAGCCGGGCGACCGCGTCGATGAGCGTGCCGTGGCCCTTCACCGGCGAGAGCCGGCCGACGCAAAGCACGAGCGGCGGGTCCGCTTCCGGCCCTCCGGGCGAGAAACGGTCCGTGTCGATGCCCTGGCCGATCACGGTGAGCTTGTCGTCTCGGTACGGGTACGCCGCGGGCAGGCTGGTCACCATGCGGTCGGACAGGTGATGCGCGAGCTCGAGCGTGCGCGTGAGACTCGGATGCGCGTACCACGTGACGAGCGGGATCCGCCGCGCACGGAGCACGGGCCCGCCGAGCACCGAGAAGGCCGGCATCATGTGCGAGAAGCAGGCGTCGATCCGAGCCTCGCGCAGCGTACGGAAGAGCAGCCGATAGAAGACGCCGATCCGCCGCGCGACGGAGTATCCCCTCTCCTTGCCCACCGAGCGCACGCGCACGTTGGGGGGCAGGTCCAGCCGGCCGGCGCGCATCGTGATCACGTCCACGCTCGTGCAGCGCGCGGCCAGGGCCCGGATCCAGCCGGACGTGAAGCCCAGCACGGGGTCGTCGGCGTCGGTCGCCAGGTTGAAGAGGAGGAGCCGCACGTCCCTCGGGTGCGGGCGAAGGCCCGCAGTGTGGCACCATACTGCCCCATCGCGCCCGCATGAGAAACCGCACCGCCCAGGCTCTCGATGTCGGCCTGCTCGCGAACTGGACCGCGAATCGCGCCGCGGTGCACCGGCTCCTGCTGACGGTGGGGGTTCCCCTGTCCGCGCTGGTCTTCCGGTATGCCGGCGCACGCCGGGCCGCGGCCGTGGCTACGCGCCCACCGCGCGTGGAGGCGATGCCGGGCGTCGAGCGCGAATGCCTGGCCATCATGGCGCGGAGGCCGCGCCCGTGACGGAGTAGACCCGCGTGTAAGCGTCGGCATGACCGAGCCGCAGACCCGGCACACGATCGAGGTCCTCGCGCGTAGTGGTGCCCAGCCAGCCGACGTCGCTGCTCACGAAGAAGACGCACTCCAACTGGTAGCGGCCCAGCAGTTCGGGCTCCCTCCCGGCCACGAGCATCCGCTCCGCGCGGCGGCGGCGCTGGTCGTCGGCAGGATCCCACAGCTCCGGGGCTCGCAGGACGCGCCGGCCGCCGACCACGGCCACGAGCGCGGCGTAATCGGGGCTGGCCACGCAGGTCACGTGCTCCGGCGTGTGCGCGCGGACCCAGTCGAGGCCGGCGTGCAGGTTCGTGGAGAGCGGCGAGGCGCTGGCCGCCATCACGGGATCGAGCGCGGCCGGGTTCCAGCGCGCGGTGAAGCTGCCGGGCAGGGCGAGGGCGAGCAGCACGGCGAATCCGAAGCGCTCCGGGGTCGCGGCCAGGACGCGCCAGGGGCGCTCGGGTGCGAGCCAGCGGGCCGCACCGCCGGCCAGCGCGAGAAGCGGCGCGGTGGAGGCCAGGATGAGCCCCAGGCGATACGCGGCATGTGACGCCCAGGCGTCGGCCGCCGCGGGACCAAGCAGCGACAACGCGCCGCCGCCGATCGCCAGGCTCCACGCGGCGACCGGTGCGCCGCGCACCAGCCCGTAGGCGCCCAGCAGCAGCCAGGGACCCTGCTCGCACGTGGCCGCGAGGACTCGGCCGGCGAAGGGGGGCGCGGGAGCGCCCCGGGGCGACAGCGTGAGCGCGAGCGTCGCCAGCACGCCCAGGGCCATGCCGAGCGTGCGCGAGCGCAGCCGCCCCGCGGCCAGCGCGGCGGCGGCCGTCGCCACCAGGAGCACCGACGCGCCGGGATGGGACCAGAGGCCCGGGAGGAAGCCTTCACCGCGCAGCGCCGCCGGCTCGGGCGTCGAGAACACGAGCCAGAGCACGGCCGCGGCCGCTCCCCCCTCGCCGCGCCAGAGCAGGCAGATCAGCCCTCCCAGCGCCGGCACCACCACCAGCGGCAGCAGCGAGGGAGACAGGATGAGCATGCGGGGGGCCATGCCCCACCGCACGAGCCGGACGGTGAGCGACTCCGGCCGCGGCTCGCCGCTGAGCGCGCCGTCGCCCCCGGGCAGCGCCGCCGCCGTCGCCTCCGCCGCGGCGCGCGTGACTCCCGCGTCCACGAACAGTCCATAGGGCCGCGCCAGCGAGGCCGTCCAGAAGACGAGCACGGCCTCCACGAACACGACGGCGGCCAGGACGGCGAGGCCGCGGCGGCCGCGCGCGAAAAGCGCGGCGCAGGCCAGGGCGAGGAGCAACAGGAGGTAGCGGAGCGCGATGTGGTCGGAGGCGGCCTCGGCCAGCGCGGGCAGGCCGAGCACGTCGCCGGGCCGCAGCGTCACCGCCGCGGCAGGGACGGCGCGGGGCGCGGACGGCGCCGGGCGACCAGCAGCAGCATGTGCGCGGCGACGCGGTGCAGCGGCGCGTTCTCGAGCAGCGCGTTGTGCGCGCCCCAGCGCAGGGCGCGCACGAAGCCGACCCGCCCGTCGAACCCGGCGGTGGGGCTGGCGGCTGGACGCGGTGGTTTCGCCACGGCCGGCTTCGCCACGGGCGGGCGGCCCCGCGCGCGCAGCGCCCGCCACTCGTCGCGCAGCGTCTTGAGCGTGCCGTAGCCGTCGCGCGCGATGATGTCGAAGCCGGCCGACTCGACCGCCGCCACCATCTCGTCGCGCGAGAAGAAGTACTGGTAGAACACCGCGCCGTCCGGCGGGCCGGAGGGACGCACGCGCTGCAGGCGCCGCAGCGGCGAGAGCCACGGCACGCTGATCACCATCACGCCGCCGTCGCGCAGGACGCGCGCCGCTTCGCGCAGCACGGCCTCCGGCCCGTCCTCGAAGTGCTCGGCCACGCCGAAGGAGACGTAGCCCGCGAGCGACGCGTCCGCGAAGGGGAGGGCGCACACGTCGCCCTCGTCGAAGGGCAGCCCCGGGAAGACCTCCCGCGCGCGGGAGAGAGCCTCCGGGCTCAGGTCCACGCCCCGCGCCGCTATGCCCGCCTCGCGCAGCAGCGCCACCCAGTGCCCGAGACCGGAGCCCGCCTCGATCACCTCCCCGTCCCGCGGCAGGTAGCGCAGCAGCGCCTCGTGGATCACCGGGAAGCGCCGGTAGTACTCCATGACCTCGCGCACGGCGGCAGGCGAGTAGGCGGCCCACTCCTCGTCCCATACCGCTGCGGCGCGCAGCTTGTAGGCGACGAGCCGGGAGTGGGGACCGCGGCGCTCGGGGACGATGACCTGGGAGGACAAGAGCGGGAGAGCCTCGGGCGTGGCGGCGGTTTGCCGCGGAAGCGCGGCCATGTTACATCGTGCGACAGCGTCCGGGCCAGCGCCGAGGACGCGCGCATGTGCGGCATCAGCGGCTTCAGCTTCCCTGACGCGCCCCTCATCGGGGCCATGAACCGGTCGCTCGCCCATCGCGGGCCCGACCACGGAGACATCTTCGTGGACGACGCGGTGAGCCTGGGCCACCGCCGCCTCAGCATCATCGACCTGTCGGCCGCCTCCCACCAGCCCATGACCGACGCGTCGTCGGAGGTCTGGCTCACCTACAACGGCGAGATCTACAACTTCCGGGCGTTGCGCGCCTCGCTGGAGAAGGAGGGCGCCGTCTTCCGCTCCCAGGGCGACAGCGAGGTCCTGCTGCACGCCTACCGGCGCCGGGGCGTCTCGTTCCTGCGCGACCTCAACGGCATGTTCGCGCTGGGACTCTACGACAAGCCGCGCGGAACGCTGCTGCTCGCGCGCGACCCCTTCGGGATCAAACCCCTCTATTACTACTGGGACGGGAAGCGGTTCGCGTTCGCCTCCGAGGTGAAGGCGCTGCTCGAGCACCCGGTGCCGCGCCGGCTGCACGCGGGCGCGCTCTCCGAGTTCCTGACCTTCCGCTTCACGAACGGGCCGCAGACGCTGTTCGAGAACGTCTACAAGCTCCTGCCCGGCACCTACCTTCTCTACGACCTGCGCGCCGGGCGCATCGCGGAGACGGCCTGCTTCTGGGAGCCACCGGCGGAGGGCGGCCTCGACGGCGACCTGGACGCGTTGGCCCGCCGGCTCAAGGAGCTGTTCCTGGAGGCCGTGCGCATCCGGCTCGTGGCCGACGTGCCGCTCGGCTTCTTCCTCTCCGGCGGCCTCGACTCCACCGCGGTCGTGGCCGCGGCGCGCGAGCTGGGCGCCGAGGTGAAGGCCTTCTCCGCCGGCTTCGACACCACCAACGAGCTGCCGTTCGCCCGCATCGCCGCGCAACGCTTCGCCCACTCGCTCCAGGAGGTCCACATCGGCGACGAGGCGCTCGCGCTCATGGACGACGTCGTCTACCACATGGACGAGCCGGTGGGCGACGCCGCCTTCCTGGCCGTGTACGTGCTCGCCCGCGAGGCGCGCCGGGCGGTCAAGGTGGTGCTGGCGGGCGAAGGCGCCGACGAGCTGCTGGCGGGCTACGACCGCTACAAGGCCTTCGTCTACGGGGGCCAGCTCTCGCGCCTCGTGCCCGGCGGCCTCGCGCGGCTGGGCGCCAGGCACCTCTCGGAGAACCCGGCCCGCCTGCTGCGCATCCTGGGCGAGAAGGACCCGGCCCGGCGCTACCTCGAGGTGATCCGGCTCTTCTCGGCGGAAGAGCTGGCGCGGCTGGGCGTGCCCGAGGCCGCCGGCGCGACGGGAGCGGGCGGCGTCAACGGCCTCTTCGAGAGCGACCCCCTGCGCGCCGCGCAGATCTACGACCTGCGCACGCTCCTCCCGAACGACTTCTTCCTCAAGGCCGACAAGATGACCTCGGCCTGGGGCCTCGAGATGCGCGTGCCCTTCCTCGATCCCGCCCTCGTGGACTTCAGCCTGCGCCTGCCGCGGCGCGCGAAGCTCCGCGGCTGGAACGAGAAGTACCTGCTCAAGCGCGCCTTCAAGGGCGGCCTGCCCGACGCCATCGTCCGGCGGCGCAAGCACGGCTTCAACGTCCCGCAGGACCGCTGGCTGCGCGGGCCGCTGTACGAGCCCCTGCGCAAGATGCTCGCCGAGCGCGCCCACGGCGGCTACGACCCCACCGTGGCGCTCGAGCTGCTCGAGCGCTTCCGCGCCGGGGGCGGCGGCTACAAGTCCAGCTTCCACGACGCCCAGAAGCTCTGGAGCCTGTACGTGTTCGAGCTCTGGTACCGGCGGTTCTTCATGGGGGATGCGGGCCGCTTCGGCTGCGCGCAGGGGCGTCACCCAACGGGGGCCGCCGAGTGAATCCGCGGCCCCCGAAAGAGGAAACGCTCCGCCTTCGCGGCCCGGACGCCAAGGAACGCCGTTGACTGCGGCTTCCCCCTCGAAGCCACGCGTCCTCGTCTTCGCCTGGTTCTACCTGCCGTTCGTGGGCGGGGCGGAGCTGTTCCTGCGCGCCCTCACGGAGCGGCTGCGCGACCGGTTCGACTTCGTGATCGTGACCAGCCGGCGGCGGCGGTCGCTGCCCTCCGTGGAGCGGGCCCCCGGCGTGACGATCGTCCGCGTGGGCGTCGGGGCCGCGATCGACAAGTTCCTGTACCTGGCCGCGGCCCCGCTGCGCGCGCTCCGGCTCGGCCGGTGCGACGTGGTGCACGCGGTGATGGTCAGCGGGGGCGCCTTCGCGGCGGCCGCCTACCTGATGGCGCGGCGCCGCCCGTCGCTGCTCACGCTGCAGGACGGCGACAGCGAGGAGTACGTCCGCCGCTACCTCGGGCCGCTCTTCCCGGCCTACGCGCCCCTGCACCGCCGGTTCGACCGCGTGCACGCCATCAGCTCGTACCTGGCCGCGCGCGCCGTAGGGTATGGCGTGCCCCCCGCGGCGGTCACGGTCGTGCCCAACGGCTGCGACCTTCACTTCCTGGACGAAGCGCGGTCCCAGTGCGAAGAGGACGCGCTGCGCCGGGACCTCCGGCTCGACGGAGCGCGCGTGGTGGTCTCGGTTTCGCGCCTCGTGCTCAAGAACGGGCTCGACCGGCTGCTGGAGGCCTTCCCCGCCGTCCTCCGCGAGGTGCCGGACGCGGCGCTGCTGCTGGTGGGCGAGGGCGAGGACCGCGCCGCGCTCGAGCGCCAGGCCGCCCTCCTCGGCATCGACGCGCGCGTGCGCTTCGCCGGCGCGGTGCCGCACGCGGACGTCGCGCGTTACCTCCGCCTGGGGGAGGTCTTCGCGCGCCCGTCGCTGAGCGAAGGCCTCGGCACCGCGTTCCTCGAAGCGATGGCCTGCGCACTGCCGGTCGTCGGCACGCGGACGGGCGGGATACCGGACTTCCTGGCCGAAGGGCGGACCGGCCTGTTCTGCGACCCCGGGCGGCCGGAAACCATCGCGGAGGCGGTCGTGCGGCTCATGCGCGACCGCGCGCTCGCCCGGGCGCTGGGCCAGGCCGGCCGCGCGCTCGTCTCCGAGCGCTACCGCTGGGAGGCGGTCGCGGCGAGGATCGCGGCGATGTACGACGGCCTGCTCACGGCGCGAGCAGCCAGGCGCTGATCCGGTCCGTCCGGAACTCGTCCAGGACCGATCCTTCCGGCGGCGCGGGCACCGCGCCGCCCGGCCCCGCCTCCGACACGATCACGCGCACGCCGCGCCCGCGCAGCTCCGCCCGGTCGAGGACGGCGTCCGCCGCCGGATCGGCGCGCAAGACGCGGCGGCCGGAGAGGGCCGGCACCCACGCCACCACGTCGCCGGAGGCCAGCACCACGTCGCTTCCCCGGGTCCGTTCGCGCAGCCAGGCCGCGAGCGCCCGCATGTCGCCGGGCACCGGCGGCAGCGCGGCCGTGAAGTGACCGTCCATCCGGGGCGGGTCCCACCACCATCCGAGCGTGAACGGGAGCCAGGCCAGCAGGCCGAGGGCCGCGAGTCGCCGCGGAGCGCGGACGACGGACGCGCGCACGGCGCGGCGCAGAAGGGCGGCCGCGCGCCGGACGATGGCATGCGCCCCCATCCCGGCGTGCACGGCCACGACGAAGGCCAGGAACCAGTAGACCTCGTCGGCCGCGCGCGCCCGGGCCATCGCGTACAGGACCGCGGTCGCCGTCCAGGCGAGGTACGCGCCCGCCAGCACGCCGAGCCACACGAGGTCGGCCCGCCGGCCGCGCCGCCAGGCCCGGTAGGCGCCGTAGAGCGCGAGCGGGAAGTGCGGCCCGAGGTCGAAGGTGCCGAGGAAGAGGAGCGAATGGGCCGCGGGGCGCGCGTCGCCCCAGGGGCTTCTCGGGGTGACGGCCGTGGTGTCTCCGGCCGAGAGCGAGACCGCGTTCGGGAAGTGACGCGCCAGGTAGAGCACGAACGGCGCCACGAGCAGGGCGGAGGCGAGCAGCGCCGCGGCCAGCCGCGCGACCTCGGTGCGGCGGAGAAGCGCCGCGCGACGGGCCCGCGCCAGCAGCGCGAAGCACGCCAGGCCGGCGCACAGGAGCGCCCAGTCCACGACGAATACCCAGCCGAGCAGGCCCAACAGGGCCGCCGCGCCCACGGTGCGGACCATGGTCAACGGCCGCCCGAGAACGCCGGCCAGGACGGGAACGAGCGCGAGCCCGAGCGCGTGGTTGGGCTTGAGCAGGAAATGGCGGGCCCAGAAGATCCGGAAGGGTTCGAGGTAATCGAGCGGCTGCGTGGAGGCGAGGAGCACGAAGAACGCGACGAGCGCCGCGCGCAGCGGCTGGGCCCGGAACGCCCACCAGAGGGCGGCGCCGGTGGCGGCGAGTCCCAGGACGGGCAGGAACGGATACACCGCCATCACGCGCGCGGGATCGCGCAGGGCCAGGAGCGAGACGAGGAGGCTCCACAGGGGCTCGAGCGTGCGTTGTCCGACCATGCCCGACTCCCAGGGCGGGTTGCCCGCGGCCGCCGTGGCCGCCCACCACACGTGACGCAGCCGGTCGGAGGGGACCTGCAGGCCGTAGGGCCGCAGCAGCGGGAACGTGGTGAGCGCCCACACCACGAGCGCGAGGAGCACCGGACCCCACGCCCACACCCGCCGGCGCGTGCGGACCAGGACGGCGATCCAGGCCAGGTAGGCCGCGAGGTAGAGGAAGCGGCCCGTCCGGAAGAAGGCGTCGAGGTCGAGGCCCCGCACGTCCACGCCGAGGAAGTTCAAGGAACCGGCGGCAATGGTAACATCGGCGTCCGCGCGATCCTTGACGGCGGTGCTCGACCTTGTACCGGGGCGCCCGCGGTGCCCAGCGCCGTCCCCGAGGGAGCGTCCGGCGCGCGCCGCGGAGCACGTCACGCGCGGAGCGTAGCGCGCCGCATTCCGGAACATGATCCTCGACAAGCTCGAGCCGGTCTACGACGCCACCTTGCGCCGCGTGAAGCCCGTGCACTCCGTCCTGCGGGAGGTGGTCTGGTCGGCCGGAGACGCCATGGTCCGCGTCGTCTCTACCCTGACCGGCTTCGAGCTGCCGCCGGACCGCCTGCTGCCGCTCTACAAGCTGCAGTTCCTCCTGGGCACGTACGAGCGCGGCACCGTGCGCGCCGTGCGCGGCCTGCTGCGTCCGGGCATGACCGCCATCGACGTGGGCGCGCACGCGGGCTACTACACGCTGCTCTTCTCCCGCCTGGTCGGCGCCACGGGGCGCGTGCTGGCCTGCGAGCCGCACCCGGCGACGTTTGCCGTGCTCTCCCGCAATGCCCGGCGGCGCCGCCTCGCGAACGTGCGGCTCTTTCCCTCGGCCGTCTCCGACCGTGAGGGTCCGGCGCGGCTGTGGCAGACGGAGCTCAGCGTCGGCCATTCGCTCCTGCCCGTGAAGCAGGGCGCCCTGGAAGCCCTGACGGTCACGGCCACCACCCTCGATGCGCTGAGCCGCGCGGAAGGGATCGCGCGGGCCGACCTCGTCAAGGTGGACGTGGAGGGCGGCGAGGCCGAGGTGCTAACGGGCATGGCCGAGCTGGCCGCGCGCTCGCCCGGCCTCGCCCTGATCCTGGAGTACAAGCCGGAGATCCTGCGCGCCCGCGGCGAGGACCTGCCGTCGCTCGTCGCGCGCCTCGCCGCCCACGGCTTCGAAGACGTGTGGGCGCTCTCGAATTCCTCCCCACCGCGCCGCGTCGATGCGCGTGACGCGTCGCTCCGCACCTGGCCGAAGTGCAACCTGCTGGCGCGCCGGCGTCTCCGTCGAGGCGGTGCGGGCGTGAGCGCGCCCGGCGCTTGAACGTCCTCTTCGCGACCGGCATCTACCCACCGGACATCGGCGGCCCCGCCACCTACGTGCGCAACCTCGCGCAGGCGCTCGCGGCGCGGGGCACGGGCGTCGAGGTCGTCACCTACGGCGACGGCGCCCGGACCGCCGAGGAAGGGTTCGCCGTGCACCGCGTGCGGCGGCGGGCGCTGCCCGTCCGCTACGCGGCTTATGCCGCCGCGGTCCGGCGCGCGGCCGTGCGCGCGGACCTCGTCTTCGCGCAGGATCCGCTCAGCGCCGGCCTGCCCGCCCGCGTGGGCGCGCGCCTGGCGCGCCGGCCGGCGCTCCTCAAGGTCGTGGGCGACCTGGCCTGGGAGATCGCCGACGAGCTCGGCTGGACCGAGGACGGCGTGGACGTCTTCCAGACGCGCCGGTACGGGCCGCGGGTGGAAGCCCTGCGGCGCCTGCAGCGAACCGTCGCGCGGGGTGCGCGGGGCGTGATCGTCCCGAGCGCCTACCTGCGCCGCATGGTCCTTGACTGGGGCGTGGAGCCGGAACGGCTTCACGTGGTGCAAAACGGCGTCCCGCCGCCGGCGCATCCGCTGCCCTCGGCCGAGCAGGCGCGGCAGCGGCTCGGCCTCGCCGGCGACTTCGTGGTCACGTCCATCGGCCGCCTCATCCCGCTCAAGCGCTTCGACCTGCTCATCCGGGCGCTCGCCGCGCTGCGGGGGGAGGTGCCGCAGGCACGGCTCGTCCTCGTCGGATCCGGACCGTGCGAAAGCGCCCTGCGTGCCCTGGCGTCGGAGTCGGGCCTGGCGGAGCGCGTCCGGTTCGCCGGCCGCTTGCCGCACGCGGAGGTCGTGCACCACTTGCGCGCCAGCCACGTCTTCGCCCTCGTCTCGACCCACGAGGGCTTCTCGCACGTCCTGCTCGAGGCCATGCAGGCCGGCGTTCCCGTGGTGGCCACCGACGTGGGCGGAAACCGCGAGGTGGTGGAGGACGGGCGCTGCGGGCGGCTGCTGGAGGAAGCCAGCCCGGCGGCGGTCGCGGCCGCGCTCGGAGACCTGTGGCGCTCCGCCGTGCTTCGCGCCCGCCTCGCCACCGAAGGAGAGCGCCGGGCGCGGGAGAGCTGGCCGGCCATGCTCGAGGGCACGTTGCGGGCCTTCGCGCACGTGCTCGCGGACCGGTGACGCGGTCCGCGCGAGGCCTGGCCGCGCAGGCGTCCCGGGCGCTGCTGTGGAACGTGGCGCTCATTCCCCTGCAGGCGGTCGTCGCGCTCGTCGCCTCCGCGCTCGTGGCACGCCGCCTCGCGGTCGAGCACTACGCCCTCTACGGTCTGGCCCTGGCCACGCTCACCTCGCTGCTCCTGTGGAGCGACCTGGGCCTGATGCCGATGGTGAGCCGCTACACGCCCGTGCTGCGCGCGTCGGGGGGGACGGTCCTGCGGCGATTCCTCGGGCAGGTCACGGCGGTGCGCCTGGCCGCCCTCGCAGCGGCCGCGCTGGGCTTCGCCGCGGCCTGGCACCTGGGAGCGTTGCGGCACATGTTGCCCTTCGAGGGGCCCGGCCTCGCCCTGCTCCTGGCGGCCCTGGCCGCGCAGGGCGTCGCGCGCCTGCACGAATACTTCCTCTCCGGGCTGCTCGAGCGGCGGACCGTCGGCCTCGTCCGCCTCGTCGTCGGCCTCGCCCACCCGTTGCTGGTCATCGCCGCCGTCACGGCCGGCTACGGGGTGAACGGCATCCTGGCCGCGGTGTGCGCCGCGAGCCTCCTCGACGTGGCGCTGTTCGCGTGGGCGGCGGTGCGGCGCACGCGCGCCGCGCCTCCCGCCGAGAACCCGCCGCCGGCTCTGCCGAGCGACCTGCGCGCCCAGGCCGCGCGCTTCGCCGCCGTCTCCTACGTCGAGAAGCTGGCCAGCCACCTCAACAGCACCGGCTTCATCATCTTCCTGGTCGCGGCGCTGGGGACGCGAGCCGACGTGGCCGTCTTCGCGGTGGCGGGCGAGTTCGCCTCGCGGGTGATCGCGGTCATCTCCATCCCCTTCTCCGGGCTGACCCTGCCCCTGTTCGCTTCGGTGGAGGCGGAACGACCCGAGGAGACGGGCACGGCCGCCCGCCTGTACCTGGTCGTCATGCTGCTGGCCTGCATACCCGCGGCCGCGCTCTTCAGCGCGCTGGCCGGACCGCTGGTAACCCTGGTGTATTCCGATCGGTATCTCGAGGCCGCGCCCATCCTGCGCGCCTTCGTGCCGTTCCTGTTCGTCGAATACGCCATCTACTCCGCTCTCCTCGCCCCCCTGCTCACGCGCGGCCGCTATCGGGCCATCCTGCTCTCGAAGCTGCCGATGGCGGGGGGACTCCTGGCCGTGGTCCTCGTGCTGCCAGGCTGGGGGACGGTCGGCGCGGCGCTGGCCTACGGGCTCGCCCGCCTCGCCTCGGCCGCCGTGCTGCTGAGCGTGGGCCAGAAGGAGCTGGGCTTCCGCTTCCCGCTCGCGTTCGCGGGCAAGGTCCTTCTCGCGTCGGCCGTGGCCACGGGCGCCGCCACGCTCGTCCAGCCGGTGGCCGCAGGATGGGTCTCTCTGCCGCTCGCCGGGCTGGCCGCCGGCGCCGCCTTCCTCGCCGTCTATCGCCTCCTCGGCGGCATGGACGAGCAGGACCGGGTGCGGGTGGCCCAGGGAGCGCAGGGCGCGCCCGCGTTCGAGCGCCTGGTCACCTACCTCTTGTAGGCATGCGGCACGGCGGCGGGCGCGCCGCCGACCACACCGGCGAACAGATCTTCGTACCGTTCGCCGATCCGCCGCCAGTCGAACCTCTCTTCGATCGTGGCGCGCGCCGCGCGGCCCAGGCGCTGGCGCAGGACCGCGTCCGCGACCAGGCGCTCGAGGGCCGCGGTCAGCCCGGCCAAGTCGGCGGGCGCCACGAGCAGGCCGTTCTTTTCGTGCTCGACCAGCCAGACGACACCGCCCACGCGGCTGGCCACGCAGGCGCAGCCGACCGACATCGCCTCCATCAGCGCGTTGGGCAGCCCCTCGGAGAGGGAGGGGAGGCAGAAGACGTCCATCTTCTTGAGGACCGAATACACGTCGCGGCGGAAGCCGAGGAAGCGCACGCCCGCAGAGGCTTCCAGCGCGCGCGGCCCGCTGGCCCCCACGAAGAACGTCCGCACGCCGGGGTGCCGCGCGTGGACGGCGTCCGCCGCGCGCAGCAGGAAGTCGGTGCCCTTCACGCTCTCCAGGCGGCCCACGTAGCCGATCCAGACCTCGCCCGGGGGCTTCTCCAGGTCGGCGGCGGGCGGAGCGGCATCCGCCTCCGCGAGGTCGGTGCCGTTGTGGATCACCTCGTGGTCGAGGCCGTAGCGGCGGGCGACGTCCTCCAGTCCTTCGTGCAGCAGCACCACCTTGTCCGCCGCGCGCAGCAGGGGCACGCCGACCAGCCGCGCGTACAGCCACATCACCGCGGCCACGCCGCGATGGCGCGGGAACCAGTTGATGCCCGGGTAGGTGTCCGTGACGACAACCACCGGGCGGCCCAGCGCGCGCGCCACCAGCACGGACAGGCTGGTGAAGAACATGAACTTGCTGACCAGCACCAGGTCGGGCCGTTCGCGCCGGATGAAGCGGCCCACGCGCCAGAGCAGCGCGGGCGAGATCACGTAGTTGACGGGGTCGGGCAGGAGCCACCCGGGCGCGCTCACGACCGTGAGCGACGGCGAGATCCTTTCCACGGCTTCGTCCCGTCCCGTGGTCAGGACGGTCACGTCGTGCCGGCGCGAGAGCTGGCGCGCGGCCATCACCGCGCTGCCCATGGAGATCCTTCCCGCGAACGAATCGAGGAAATAGGGGGTCACGAGCAGGACCTTCAACGGCCGTCGTCCTGCTTCAGCGCCAGCTCGCGCACGAGGTCCAGCAGCCGCTTCTGCATCCGGCGCAGCTCGAGGTGGTTCAGGAAGAGGACCACCCATACCAGCATGAAGCCCAGGATCATGAAGAGGTCCATGACCCGGTTCACGTGCAGCCGCTGCACGAAGACGGCGACCGACTGGGGAAGGAGCACGGCCAGGGAGAAGCCGCTCCACACCGCGACCCACAGCGCCAGCTCGCCCAGGCGGATGGTGCGCCGGCGATAGCTGGTCCAGGTCCAGTACACCATCCCCAGCGCGAAGAGCAGGCTGACGATCTGGAGCTGGAGCATGGCTTTTGCCCTAGAGGGTCAGCCGCCAGGCGGCGAGCTGGACCAGGAGCCGGAGGCCGTCGAGCACGGTCACGCCCTTGTAGGCGTCGTGATAGATGGCCCCGATCCGCACCTCGGTGTAGCGCAGCCGGGCCCGGCCCGCCCGCACGGCCATCTCCACGTCGGCGGCGTAGTCGCTGGCGTTCCAGGCCAGCACGGGGAACGCCTCGGCGCGAAAGGCGCGATAGCCGCACCAGATGTCGTGGAGGTCGAGGGCGAAGAGCGCGTTGGTCCAGGCGTTGAGCACGCGGTTGCCGAACAGGCGCACCCAGGGCACCTTCCAGCCCAGGTCGCGCGCCGCGAAGGCGATGTCCACGTCCGTGAGCGCGCCCAGCAGGCGCGGGATCTCACCCGGCTCGTGCTGGCCGTCGCCGTCCATCAGCACGACGGCGCCGGCGCCCAGGGCCAGCGCCTTCTCGCAGCCCGTGCGCAGGGCCATGCCCTTGCCCAGGTTGATGGCGTGACGCACCAGCCGCGCGCCGCCCAGGAGCGAGCGGTCCACGGCCGGCCGAGACCCGTCGTCCACCACCACCACGCGGTCGAGGGGGACGTGGCGCGCGACCTCGCGCAGCAACGGCCCGACCCGCGGGCCTTCGTTGTAGACCGGGATCACGACGAAGGCGCGGCGGGCGGGATCGTTCACGCGCTCACGGCCGCCGCAGGTGGATGATGCTCGTCACCACTTCGACCAGCTCCTCCGGCACCACCGGCTTGGGGACGTGGCTCTGGAAGCCGGCGCGGAGCGACTGCAGGCGGTCCTGCACCAGGGAGTGGGCGGTCAGGGCGATGGCCGGGATGCGCCCGCCGTGCTCGGGCGGCAGCGCGCGCACCTTCCCGAGGAGCGCGTAGCCGTCTTCCTCGGGCATGGCGATGTCGCTGATGAGAATGTGGAACCGTTCCTTCTCGAGCGCCTCGAGCGCCTCGCGGGCCGACCCCGCGGAGGCGACCTCGGCCCCCGCGCGGCGCAGGACCCAGTCCAGCAGCTCCCGGGTGTCGAGGTCGTCGTCCACGACCAGGATCTTGAGCCCGTAGAGTTCCTTGCCCATTGGCCAATTCTATGGGCCCTGGTCCTTCAAGGGGACGACACCCAGCGCTTCGAGCACGGTCCGCCCCGCCTCGTGCGCGAAGCGGTCCGCGTAGCTCGTGATCGGGCCGACCGTCTCGTCGCGCTCCATGCGCTCCACGCGGTGCATGGGATAGAAGACGGTGCAGAGCCCGATCATGGTCTCCTCGCCGCGCGCCTCCTGGCGCATCCAGTCGTCGAAGACGGTGAGGTCGAGCCCGCGCAGCACGATGCCCGCCGAGCTCACCGAGAGCAGCAGGCCCCACATCTTCTCCTTGGGCGCCTGCAGGTAGAGGACGACCGGCGCGTGGGCGGCGAGCTCGAGGGCCGCGAGGTCCACCCTCAGCCGGCTCCCAGGCCCGCCAGGAAGGCCGCCAACCGGCGCGCGCCCTCCTGCAGGTCGTCCATGGACCGCGCGAAGGAGATCCGCAGGTAGCCCGGTGCGCCGAAGCCCTCGCCCGGCACCACCGCCACCTTCTGCTCCTCCAGCAGGCGACTGGCCAGCTCGAGCGTGGTGGGCACCTTCGCTCCCAGGTGGCGCGCGACGTTGGGGAAGAGGTAGAACGCCCCGCCGGGCAGCGCGCACGACACTTTCGGCAGGGCGGCCACCACGCCGTGGATGAAGTCGCGACGCCGCCGGTACTCCTGCGACATCTCCTGCACGAACCTCTGCGGCCCGGTCAGCGCCTCCACCGCCCCGGCCTGCGCGAAGGCCGCCGGGCACTGCGTGCTGTGGGAGATGAGCGCGGCGGAGGCGTCCACCAGCGGCCGCGGGCCCAGGATCCAGCCGATGCGCCAGCCGGTCATGCAGTACGTCTTGGAGGCCGTGCCCATGATCACGAAGCGGTCCGGTATGGAGTCGCGCAGCGCGGGGAGCGCGCTCTCCGGCCCCTTGCCGAAGAGGAGCTTCGCGTACGTGTCGTCGTAGAGCACGGTGAACTTGCGGCGCTGGGCCATGTCCCCGATCACGAGCAGGTCCTCGGCATCCATCACGGCGCCCGTGGGGTTGCAGGGGCTGTTCAGGATGACGGCCTTGGTCTTCGGGCTCGTGGCCTTGCTGATCATCCGCGCCGTGACCTTGAAGCCCTCCTTCTCCTGCGCCTGCACCAGGATGGGGCGCGCGCCGGCCAGGCGCACCGCCTCGGAGAAGGTCGGCCAATACGGGGTCGGGATGATCACCTCGTCGCCGCGGTCGAGCAGCGCCTGGCAGGTGAGGTACAGCGCGTGTTTCCCGCCCGTGGCGATCACCACCTCGGAGGGCGCGAACTCGAGCTGGTAGTCCTTGCGGTAGCGTTCGGCCACCGCCGCGCGCAGCTCCGGGATCCCCGCCGCCTGCGTGTAGCGCGTCTTGCCGGCCTGCAGGGCGGCGGTGGCCGCGGCCGAGATGTGGGCGGGCGTCGGCTGGTCGGGCTCGCCCACGCTGAAGTCGAGCACCCGCTCGCCCTTCGCCTTCATGGCCGCCGCGCGCTGCGCCACGGCCACCGTGGGCGACACGTCGAGCGAGAGCGCCTTCTTCGAGAGGTCCACGGCCGAGCCGTCTTCCACCCTGGCCATCGCGCGGCTCAACCCCGCCTCCGCCGCTCCGGGGGCTCGCCGTATTTGTCGCGCAGACGCCGCTCCACGACCGGCGGCACCAGTCCCGTCACCCTGGCCCCCAGCTGCACCACCTCCTTCACCAGCCGGGAAGAGACGTACGAGTAGCTTTCCGCGGGCATCATGAACACGGTCTCGATGCGGGCATTCAGCCGCCGGTTCATGAGCGCCATCTGGAACTCGTATTCGAAATCCGAGATGGCGCGCAGGCCGCGGACGATGACCGAGGCGCCCAGCTTCTCGGCGTAGTCGACGAGCAGCCCGGAGAAGGTGTCCACCGTGACCCGCGCGTTGCCGTCGTAGTGCTCGCGGATGATCTCGAGGCGCTCCTCCACCGTGAACAGGGGCTGCTTCTCGGGGTTGAGCAGGATGGCGATCGTGACCTCGTCGAACACGGACAGGCCGCGCTCGATGATGTCCACGTGCCCGTTCGTCATGGGGTCGAAGGACCCCGGGAACACGGCCAGGGACTTGCCGGTCTGGTTCATGCCTCCCGCCGGTAGAAGCTGAGTCGATGATCGCCGATCCGGACCGAGCGGGCCCGGACGAGGCGGCCTATTCTCTCCGGTAGCTCGCGTTTGTGGAAGTGCTCGGCCACCACGACCCCGCCCTCGGCCAGGAGCCGCTCGCCCGCCCGCTCCAGGAGCGGCTCGTAGAGGTCGCTTTCGTAGGGCGGGTCCAGGAAGACGACGTCGAACGTCCGCCCGGTCGCGGCCAGTCCCGCGGCGGCGGTCAAGGCCTCCTGCCGGAACACCTCCACCTCGCCCCCCAGGCGGGACAAGGCGGCGGCGTTGGCGCGGATGGCCTCGACCGCGCCCGCGCTGCGGTCGACCAGCACGACGCGCGCGGCCCCGCGCGAGAGCGCCTCCAGGCCGACGCCGCCGCCGCCGGCGCACAGGTCCAGGAAGCGCGACCCGGGGACCTCCGGCGCCAGGATGTCGAACAGCGTCTGCCGCACGCGCGCGCCGGTGGGACGCGTGTCCGGGCCCGGCGGCGACTTGAGCCGGCGTCCGCGGCCCTGTCCGCCGATGACGCGCGTCACCCCACCCTCGCCAGGCCGAAGCGCCGCTCCCATTCGCCCCCCTCCAGGAAGGCGCGCAGGGGATCGGATGGAGCGCGCGCGGCGAGACCCTCCGCGCAACGGAACGCCTCCTGCCGAGCGCGCTCGAGCAGCGCCTGGTCGCGGACGAGCCGGCTCACGCGGAACGTGGGCATTCCCCACTGCCGCGTGCCGAAGAAATCGCCCGCGCCCCGGATCTCCAGGTCCTTCTCCGCGATCAGGAAGCCGTCGTCGGTCCGCACCAGGACGTCGAGGCGTTCGCGCGCGTCGTCCGAGAGCCGTCCGTGGCTGACCAGGACGCACTGCGAGGCGGCCGCGCCCCGTCCCACCCGGCCGCGGAGCTGGTGCAGCTGGGCGAGGCCGAAGCGCTCGGCGTGCTCGACGATCATCAGGGTGGCGTTGGGCACGTCCACACCCACCTCGATGACGGTAGTGGCCACGAGGACGTCGAGCGCGCCGGCGGCGAAGGCGGCCATCACCGCCTCCTTCTCCGCGCTCTTGAGGCGGCCGTGCAGCAGCCCGACGCGGGCGCCGGGCAGGGCGGCCGTCCACTCCCGCGCCATCTGCGTCGCGGCCTTGACGTCCTCGAGCTTCTCCGACTCCTCGATCAGCGGGTACACCACGTAGGCCTGCCGGCCGGCCTCGACCTGCCGCCGCACGGCGTCCACGACGCTCCTGCGGTCGCTCGCGGGCCGCCGCGTGGTCACGATCGGCGTGCGTCCGGGCGGCCGCTCGTCGAGCACGGACGCGTCGAGGTCGCCGTAGGCGGTGAGGGCCAGCGTGCGCGGGATGGGCGTCGCGGTCATGACCAGCACGTCGGCCTCGTAGCCCTTGCGCCGCAGGTCCTCGCGCTGCAGCACGCCGAAACGGTGCTGCTCGTCCACCACGGCCAGGCCCAGGCGGTGGAAGCCCACACCCTCCTGGATGAGCGCGTGAGTGCCCACCGCGATCTGCGCCTCGCCCGAGGCCAGGCGGGCGTGGGCCGCCGCGCGTTCCCTGGCCTTGGCGAGCGCCCCGGACGTGACCAGCTCGACGCGGTAAGGGCACCGCGCGAGCAGGCGCTGGAGGGTCAGGAAGTGCTGCTCGGCCAGGATCTCGGTGGGGGCCATGAACGCGGCCTGGTAGCCGTTCTCGATCGCGATGACCATGGCCAGGAGCGCCACCACCGTCTTGCCCGAGCCGACGTCGCCCTGCAGCAGGCGGTTCATGGGGTGCGGCGCCTGCATGTCGTCCGCGATCTCGCGCAGCACGCGCTTCTGCGCCGCGGTGAGGTGGAAGGGCAGGATGCGCTTGACCGCGTCGCGCGTACGGTCGGTGATCTCGAAGGCCACGCCCCGGAGCGTGCGCCGCCCCTCCCGGCGCAGGGCGAGGCCGAGCTGGAAGAGGAACATCTCCTCCAGGATGAGGCGCACGTGGGCGGGGCTGCGCGCCGCCTCGAGCCTTTCCACCTCCAGCTCCGGCGGAGGCCGGTGCACTTCCCGCAACGCCTGGCCGCGGCCGACGACGCCCAGGCTCTCGCGCACGTCCGGCGGCAGCGGATCGGGCAGTTCCGCGGGCACCTCGTCGGCCAGGTGCGCCAGGGCGCGGCGCAGCGCCTTGCCGCTGAGCGGCCCGAGCTTCTCGTAGACGGGTACGATCCGGCCGGTGTGGACGCCGGGCGCGTCCTCCACCTCGATCGTCTCGTACTGCGGCGAGGAGAGCATGAGCCCGCCGCCCCCGTACGTGTCCCGCTCGACCGTCCCGTAGAGCACGACCCTCTGTCCCCGGGGCAGGACCTCGCGCAGGAACGGCTGGTTGAACCAGAGGGCCTTGAGGCGCCCGCTCGCGTCCTCGAGCCGGACCTCGAAAAGCGCCATCCGCCGCGCGCGCCGCAAGCCCGCCACGGCCACCACCCCGCTGACGCAGGCCGTCAGGCCCGGCCGCAGGTCCGCGATCCGCGCGAAGCTCCGCCGGTCCTCGTAACGCAGGGGCAGGTGGAAGAGCAGGTCCTCCACCGTGCGCACGCCGGCCTTGACCAGGGCGGCCGCACGCTGCGGGCCGACGCCCCTGACGAACTGCACGGGTGCGTTCAGGTCGAACATGGCCACGGATCGCGCGCACCAGCATACGCGGCGGGGCGGCGCCGGCAGGCCCGCGCCGTCATGTCCCCTCGACCCGGGGTAGTGGGGTCGCGCGAAGCACGGTGGGTCAAACTCGTTCCGGAACGAGCCCTCTCGACTGGACTGGCGGGCCGGGCCGTCTCATGATCCGGACAACCACGAGGAGGGCCATGAAGCGAACGCTCGCCACGTCACTGGTCGTGCTGGCCGCACTGACGTCCGCCGCGCCGAGGTGGAACCCGCAGACGAAGAAGGGCCCCGGCCACGCCCGGGTCTCGCTCTACCGCGTGGCCCCCGGGCAGCAGCTCGCGTTCCTGAACTGGCTGGCCGCGCGCGAGGAGGTGGCTAAGGAGGCGGGCATCCCCGCCGGGCAGCTCTACGCGCACCTGGACGGCGACTCCTGGGACTACCTGCTGATCGCGCCCGTCACGTCGTCCGAGCAGGACGGGAAGTTCGACGCGATCGCGGCCCGGAAGTCGGTCAAGACGGGCTTCGCCGCCTCGCTGCAGTTCCGCGACTTCCTCACCTTCCACACGGACACGCTCGTCAGCGGCCCGATCACCGCCGCGGACCTGGTGGCCGAGGCCGCGAAGTGAGCGGCCAGGCTCAGAAGTCCAGGTAGGCCCGTCCCGGCTGGATGCGCACCTGCCGGACGGAGTAGGGCAGCGGGAAGGGCGCCCGGATGTCGAACCCGTCGGGGTAGTCGCCGCTCCTCGTCGTCGAGCTGACGACCTGGTACAGCAGGGAGATCGGCACCGGGACGTTGCCGACGCGGACGTCCTCCCAGTCGATCGAGGCGAAGCCGTCGTGGTTGAGGACGCGGCCGCGCAGCAGCACGGGGACCTGGCCGCTCAGCCAATAAAGCGGGTTCATGGGCGACAGGTTCGGCATCTTGTCGCGCACCTTCTCCAGGTCCAGGACGCCGGTGGTGTGGATGCGCTCCGTCTCGAGGCGCACGACCACGTCGCTGAACCCTCGCGGCATCTGCTCGCCCAGGCTCAGGTTCAGGTACGAGTTCAGCTCGCTCTCCGTGACGAGCACGCTCTTGCCCCGCGCCACCCTGCCCGCCTTGTGCCGCTCGTTCAGGTCCTCGAACTTGCGGTCCAGGGCCTCGGCATCCGATCGCGAGTGGGGGGCGGGGTTGGCCGCGGCCGCGCGCTGCGCGCCGTGGGCCATGGGCGCGGCGAGGACGGCGACGAGGCTCCAGACGGAGACGCGCATACTTCGATTATAGGCTCACGCGCGCCTTCCACGTCGTCGGCGTCCGCGGCCGCGTGGATCGCATGGTCCACTCCTCGCCGGGCCTGATCAGGTCCGTCAGGGCCGGTGGCCCTCCGGGAGGACCAGCTCGTTGGCCTTGCCCTCGGCCTCCGCGGCGGGCACGCCCGCGTTCCAGGGCGGGATGGGCGGCCGGCTGCCGTTCAGTGAATCCATGGGACCCCAGACCTTGTCCACGCGGTCGGTGAAGAGGTCCCCGATGAGCAGATCGGTCACGGTACCCTGCAAGTGCGGGAAGGTCTTGACGAAGCGCCCGAAGCTGAAGCCCTCGTAGTACTCGCAGACCAGCCGCCGCATGCGGTCCACGCCCTCGTTGAAGAGCGGCCCCCACTTCCCGAGCTGCGCGCCGGAGGTGTCCCCCGCGGCCAGCCCTTCGTGGATGGCGTCCGCCGCCATCTCCCCGGAGCGCAGCGCGAGCAGCACCCCGGACGAGTAGAGCGGATCGAGGAAGCCCCACGCGTCGCCCACGAGGGCCCAGCCGTCCCCGGCCACCTGCGTTGCGCGGTACGAGTAGTCCTTCGTGGCGAAGCACCCGGTGACGCGCCGCCCGCTCGCGATGCGCTGCTTGACCGCCGGGCAGCGCTCCACCTCTTCGTCGTAGGTCTGCGCGTAAGGTCCGCGGCCCTTGAAGAGCGCATCGAAGGGCGCCACCACACCCACGCTCACGACGTCGTCGTGGAGCGGGATGTACCAGAACCATCCCGTGCGGTCCGCGGTCTGGAGCACCATGGTGGCGCCCTCGTCGCGGCCGGAGTCGCGGTAGGCCCCTTGCCAGTAGGTCCAGATCGCGCCCTTGTTGAGCAGCGGGTCCCACACGCGCAGACGCAGCCGGTTCTGGAGCAGGCCGACCTGGCCGCTGGCGTCCACCGTGACCCGCGCCCGCACGTCGCGCACCATCCCCTCTTCGTCCCTCACCGTGACCCCCACGGCCCGCTCGCCCTCGAAGAGGACGTCGAGCACGCGCACGCCCTCGTGGACCTCGACCCCGTGCTCACGCGCGTTGTCCAGCATCATCTGGTCGAACTCGCTGCGCACCACCTGCCAGGTCTGCGAGCATTCGTGCGGTTTGTTGTCCCAGAAGTAGAAGGGCGCCGAGAGCTTGCCGCTCGCGTTCACGAACTGGACGCTGTGCTTCTTCACGAAGCGGCTCTGCTGCATCTTCGGGAGCATGCCCAGGCGCTTCAGGACCCAGTAGGTTTCCGGGATGAGCGACTCCCCGATGTGGAAGCGCGGGAACCGTTCGCGCTCGAAGAGCGTCACCCGGCGCCCGCCCTGGGCCAGGAGCGTGGAGACGGTGGACCCGGCCGGCCCCCCGCCGATGACCACGACGTCGGGATCCGTGGGCTTCACGATCCCTCCTCGGGCCGGGGCCGCAGGCGCGCCGCGATCGTCTCCGGTATGCGGATGGGCTTCATGAACGTGTCCGGCCGCTTGCTGACGCAGATGATGGCCAGCTCGCCCGTGGCCGCCTTCTCGCCGTCGCGCGAGAGGACGCAGCGGTAGCGGATCGTACGCTCGTCCATGGCCGTGATGCGGATGTGCGCCTCGAACTCGTCCTCGAAGCGCAGCGGGCGGTGGTACTCGAACGACGCGAAGAGGCGCGGGAAGCCGAACTCGGCGCCCGCCGGCGCGATGCTGAGCCCGGCCGCGCGCCAGAGCGCATGCTCGGCTTCCTCCATGTACTTGAAGAACGAGGTGAAGTGGACGAGGCCGGCGGCGTCGGTCTCGTGGAACTGGACGCGGCGCGCCAGGCGGTGCTCGGAGACGGGCGGCGGGGCGCTCATCCGCTACGTGTAGCGGATGCCGGCGTGCTGCGGGAGGAAGAAGCGCCGCAGCAGCACGTCGGCCCGCAGCAGGCCCTCGCGCGTCAGGGAGAGGCGGTCGGCGCTCGCTTCCGCCAGGTAGCCGTCGGCGGCGATCGACGCGACCGGCTCGCGGAAGCGGTCGAGGACGTCCACGCCGTATTTGTCCCGGAAGTAGACCGGCCGGATCCACCCGCGCTTCAGTTGCAGCACCAGCTCCCGGATCATCCGCTCCTCGCTCGTGGGGCGATAGGCGCGGCCGAGCGGCAGCTCGCCGCGGCGCACCGCGTCGCTGTAGGTCTCCCACAGGTCGAGGTTCTGCATGTGCACGCCGCTCAGGTGGCCGAACGAGGCGACGCCCAGCCCGACCAGGTCGGCGCCCTCCCACAGACGGTCGCGATAGACGAAGCGGGTCCGCGACGGGTCCTTGACCGCCGTGTAGGCGCTGCCCACGTGGTAGCCCGCCTCTTCGAGCGCGGCGAACGCCTCCGCCACCCAGGCCCGCTTGGTCGCCCAGCTCGCCACGCCCTCCCCGAACTGCCCCGCCCCCGTCAAGAGGTCGCGGCTGATCGTGGTGTTGTAGGGCAGCTCCATCTGGTAGACGGTCACGCTGTCCGGGTGCAGCTCGACGGTGCGGCGGACGCAGTCGCGCCAGTTCTCGTCGGTCTCGCCCACCATGCCCGCGATGAGGTCGATGTTGATCTGGGGGAACCCGAGCGCGCGGGCGGCCTCCCACGACCGGAAGATCTCCGGCGAGCGGTGGGCCCGCCCGTTCCGCTCGAGGACCGCGTCGTCGAAGTTCTCGACGCCCAGGCTGAGGCGGGTCACCCCGAGGTCGCGGATCGCGGACAGCTTGCCCTCGGTGAGCGTGCCCGGCTCGCACTCGAACGTGATCTCCTCGGCCTCGTTCCAGGGCGCGATCGCGCTCAGGCGGTGGACCAGGCTCTGGAGCTGCGCGGTCGAGAGGAAGGACGGCGTCCCTCCCCCGAAGTAGACGAAGTCCAGCCGGCGGCCCGCGATGGCCGGCTGCCGCGCGTACATCTCCCATTCGCGGACCAGCACGTCGAGGTACTCCGCCACCTCGCGCGCGTTCTTGTCCGTGTACACGCGGAAGTAGCAGAAGTGGCAACGCTTCCGGCAGAAGGGGATGTGCAGGTACATCCCGAGCGGCACGTCCACCGCGGGCGGCGTGCGCAGCGCCGGGCGCGCGTCGTGCTCGACGGCCTCCTTCGTCCAGACGGAAAACGGCGGGTAGTTGGCGACGAAGTAGCTGCCGACCTCGGTCTGCTCGACTACCGCGCCCCCGGCCGTGTCGCTCACCCGGCCACTATAACAACCCCCCGCCCTGTCAACCCCTGCCTCGTCCGTCCTTTACGCCTTTTCACAAACGCCGGGCGGCGGGACGTGGAGGAACGGTCACTCGCTGCGCAGGGCGCGCAGCGGGTCCACCCGCGCCGCGGTGAGCGCCGGCCCCAGACTGGCCAGGGCGACCACCGCCAGCAGGACCGCCGCCGCCACCACATACGCCGCCGGGTCCAGCGCGCTCACGCCGTACAGCAGCGCGTCCAGCACGCGGCCGACGAACGCGGCGAGCACGGCGCCGGCCCCGATCCCGACGGCGGCGAGCCGGCCGGCCTGTCCGAGCACGAGGCGCAGGACGTCGCCCGGGCGTGCGCCCAGGGCCATCCGCACCCCGACTTCCCGGGTCCGCATCGTCACCGAATACGCCACCACGCCGTAGAGGCCGACGGCCGCCAGCAGCAGCGCCAGCGCGCCGAACGCGCCGAGCAGGCCGGCCCCGATCCGCGTCGGAGCGACCGTGGTGGCCACGACCTCGGCCGCGGGACGGTCCTCGGTGAAGACGATGTCGGGCTCGAGGGCCAGGATGGCCGCGCGCAGCATGGGAAGGGCCTTTTCCGGCGGGAGGGTGGTGCGGACGGCCAGGGGAACGCTCCGCCCCGGCCGGATGGGGACGTGCATGTAGGCGCGCGGGTCCTCGCCCACCGAACGGACCTTGTGGTCGCGGACGACGCCCACCACCTCGTGCGGCGCCTCCTCGAACCCTTCCGTGTAGACGAGCTCACCCACCGGGCTCCGCCCCGGCCAGTAGCGTCGCGCCATCGTCTCGTTGATCACGGCCACGCGGCGCGCGGCGTCCACGTCGTGTTCGCCGATCGCGCGTCCCTCCACGAGGGACACGCCCACGACCGTGAGGTAGCCGGCGCCGATCGAGACGGTGTCCACGAGCGTTGCGTCGGCCTGCGGCTCATGGTGGCCACGGATGCGGACGCCCTCCATGTTGATGTCGGGCGCGAGCGGCAGCCGTGAGGTCACGGCCGCGGCGGTGACACCCGGCAGCGCCCGCAGCTCCGCCAGCACGCGCTTGCGCATGGCCATTGCGCGCTCGAGGTCGTAGCCGTTCATCTGGAGGTTGAAGTCGAGGTACGAGATGGGGGCCGGGTCGAAGCCGAGGTCCGTCCCGCGCGCCGCGAGCAGGCCGCGAGTGAGGAGCGCCCCCGCCACCAGCACAACCAGCGACAGCGCGAGCTGCGTGACCACGAGCGCGTCGCGCAGGCTCACCCGCCGGCGCACCGGGCCCTCACCCGTCGCGTCGGCCTTGAGCGAGGCGACGAGGTCCAGCTTCGACGCGGCCAGCGCCGGGGCCAGCCCGAACAGCACCGTGGTGACGAGCGACGCCGCGGCGGCGAAGGCGAGCACGGTGCCGTCGAGCTGGAACTCGAAATGGACGGGGACGGGCAGCCAGTCCGCGCGCATCCGGGTCAGGATGCGGCCGGCCCAGGCGGCCAGGAGCACGCCCGCCGCCCCGCCCAGGGCCGCCAGCACCAGGCTCTCGGCCAGGAGCTGGCGCACCAGCCGCGCCCGCCCGGCGCCGATCGCCGCCCGCACCGCCAGCTCGCGCCGCCGCGACGCGCCGCGAGCCAGCAGCATGTTGGCGACGTTGCCGCAGGCGATGGCCAGCACGAGCGCGACCGCGGCCAGCAGCACGGCGCTCGCCGCCTTGACGTACCCGTCGAGCATCGGGTGGAAGCGCACGCCCGCCCCGGGGAGCACGGACGCCCGCGTCTTCTCGCTGGTGAGGGGGTGGTCCTGGCGCAGCCGGGCGAAGACCGTGTCCACCTGCGCCCGCGCCTCTTCGACGCTGCGGCCCTCGGCCAGGCGGCCCTTCACGAACAGCCAGCGCTGGCCGCGCTTCTGGATGCGGGTGGCGCCCGGGTCGCGGTCGGTCGCGCTCTGCATGCCCTGGAAGCTGAGGCCGTCCACCATCACCACCGGCACCCAGAACTCGGCCTCAACGCCGGGCAGCATCCCCTGGAAGCCCGCCGGCCCCACGCCGACGACGGTGTACTTCAGGCCGCTGATCTCCACGGCCTGCCCGACGACATCGGGCCGGCCCCCGAACCGCCGCTGCCACAGGCCGTGGCCGAGCACCACCACCGGGTGCTGGCCCTCAGCGACGTTCTCTTCCGCCAGGAACGACCGGCCGAGCGCGGGCTGGAGGCCGAGGACGTCGAAGTAGTTCGCCGTGACGGTTTCGCCGGTGGTCACCGCCGGCTGGCCGCCCGTGGACAGGATCCCGCGCACGTACGCGTGCGCGGCCAGGCCGCTGAAGGCGTCGGCCTGTTCGCGGATCGAGAGGTAGTCGGGGTAGGAGGTGGTCAGGTACGGGAAGTCGTCGCTCAGGCTCGAGTAGATCTCGACCAGCCGTCCCGGCTCCCGCACGGGCGTGTCACGCAGGAGGACGGCGTTCACGATGCTGAACAGGGTGGTGTTGAGGCCGACGCCCAGGGCCAGGGAGGCCACGGCCACCGCGGTGAACCCCGGCCGCCGCCACAGCAGCCGGACGCCGTGACCGAGGTCCGCGATCAGGTTCTCCACCAGCCCCTCCGCTGCAGTTGTGCGGCGCTACCCCTTGTACGGCCGGTGGCCGGTGTGGTTCCGACATGTACAGCCGGAATCGGCCGGGGTACCACTGAAGGGCTTCTAGCGAGCCTTGCGCCGGCTGCGGCGCGCCGGCTTGGGCGGCAGCCCGTACTTACGGCGCATCTCCTGGAGCGAGATTCCGCCCTCGGCCCTGAAGCGCTCCTCCGAGCGCTTTATGACCTCGATGAAGCCGGGATCCTGGCTGACCACGAAGTCTTCCCAGTCCTCGGAATTGAGTGGCACCACGGCCGCCAGCGGCTTGCCCCGACGGGTCACGACCACGGTGTTTTTCTGTGCCTCGCTCGCGTACTTGGACAACGGCGCCGTGGCGTCGGCCATATCCACCTTCTTCACAGGTCGATCTCCTTGCGGCCCACGTACACCTTGTCGCGGACCTTGACACCCACGGCCTTCACCAGCACTCGGCCTTCGGCTTCGTCCACGTCATAGTAAACCCTGAGGTTGCCGACCCGAAGGCGGTACTGCGCGACGGGGTTGGGCCGCATACGCTTCCGGCGCCGCGTCTCGACTGACGGCTGCTCGATGAGCTGGATCGCGATCTCGTCCAGGAGTCGTGCGCGTTCAAACGCGCTCAGCGCGGCGATGTGATCGTCGGCCTCCGGCGAGAAGTCGATGCGGCATGCCATGCCGGGCGCAGCCTACACGGAACGCAGGTCAGGCCTGGACCTCTTGGATCTTCAGCCGGCACGCGGAGAGCAGAATTGTCGGCGGGAGGGGGCGAAGGAAGCGGCTAAAGGAAGGACGTCAGCGGGCCTTGCGCGCGCGACGCGCCGGCTTCGGCTTCGTCTTGATCCCGTACTTCCGCTTGATCTCTGCGAGCGGAATGCCCGTGCCCGGCTTGTACAGCGTGCGCGAGCGCTCCAGAGACCGAGAGCGTCGGGTCCACGGTGAAGGCCGTCCCGCCAATCCGTCGCGCGGCGGATGTCGTGCGGGCGTTGGTCGCACGCATGGCCGCGCTCGGGTTCGGAGGGCAGGACCTCGTCGCCAGGATCCTGGCGCGCGCGGGATGGAAGGTCTCCGCACGGTCGGTCGGGCGCTACCGGA
>DATKEG010000167.1:0-16050 GCA_035544515.1 Vicinamibacteria bacterium
CGCCGCCGGCCGCGGCGCGTCAAGGGGCGGTGCGGCCGTTCGTGGTTCGCCCGGGGTCGCCCCGGCCGATGCGCGTCGTGGCGACCGATCTCCTCGGGGCACCGCCGAGCGGTCGCCACGCGGACGATTCGATCACCCGGCCGACTCCCGCGGCGAGCTCTGAGCCGGGGACGTTCGGACGGCGGGCGGCCGCGGCGGCGCTCGACCTGATCCTGGTCTCGGCGGTGCAGACCCTGGCCGTGGGACCGGCCGTCCTGTACTGGCGCGCGCGCGAGGCCGGCGCCGACCTGGCGTTCGCCGGCGTGCTGCTCGCGGTCGGAGGCGGGGCGGTGGCCGGGATCTTCGGAATTGCCTACTACGTTTACTATTGGGGCATGCGGGGGGCCACGCCTGGCAAGCGGCTGCTGGGCCTGGCCGTGCAGGGCGAGGACGGGTCGGAACCCGTCGGGCTCACGCGGGCCGGCGTTCGTCTGTTCGGCTACCTCGTGTCGGCCGCTCTGCTCGGGGCCGGGTTCGTGATGGTGGCGTTCGGGAGCCAGGGCCTGCACGATCGCATCGCGGGTACCCGGGTGGTCAGGCGCGGGAGGGACTGACCTGGAACAGAGCGGCGTGGAACCCATCGCCAGCGATCCGAGCCTCGACCTCGTGCCCGGGCGCGTCGGCTCGCGCGCGCAGATCTGGCGGGCCCTCTGGGAGCTGGTCCACGATCTTTCCGTGGCCGTGCTCTTCTGCTTCTTCCTGATCACCTTCGTGGCGCAGGCCTTCCGCGTGCAGGGCACGAGCATGCTCCCCCTGCTCGAGGACGGCGAGCGCATCATCGTGAACAAGTTCATCTACCGCTTCCAGCCGATCGACCGCGGTGACGTCGTCGTGTTCTGGTATCCCAAGGACCCCACGGTCTCGTTCATCAAGCGCGTGGTGGGCGTGCCCGGCGACCTGGTGGAGCTGCGCTCGGGGCTCCTCCACGTGAACGGCCGCCGCGTCCCGGAGCAGTACCTGCGCCCCCAGTTCAACGACGGCCAGACGCATACCCCGGTCGAGGTGAGCAAGGGTTACTACTACGTGCTCGGCGATCACCGCAACAGCAGCAACGACAGCCGCAACTGGGGCGAGGTGCCGGAGAGGTACATCTACGGGAAGGCCTTCTTCCGCTTCTGGCCGTTGTCCAAGTCCGGTCTCATACACTAGCTCACGCCACCTCGAGGCCATCGCTCATGAGCGAGTACCTGCGGCTCTCCCGGCTGTACCTCGTGCTGCTGGCGATCTTCACCATCGGGCGCTGGGTGACGGGCGCGCGCGGGGTGCCCTACGAAACCGGCCGGGACTGGTTCAGCATCGTGATCATGACGGCCATGGCGTGCTTCTTCTACGCGGCGTTCACGCGCCGGTGGCGGGGGTACAAGCTCTTCCCGGCGGTGGGCCTGGCCATGGTGCTCGGGCTGATGAGCCAGCTGGTCATCTTCGCCGCCACCGCCCTGTCGTACGCGCTGGGCATGGACACGTACTTCACGCACCCGACCGCCCTCAACGTCGAGGCGCCGCTGCCCGCGGGCGAGGCCCTGGCGCGGCGCCTGATGGGGCTCGTCGGGAACACGATCTCGAGCGGCATCGTCGGCGGGCTGGGCTGGGCCCTGGGGGGCTTGCTTCCGGAGAAGTAACTGGGACTGCTGAGCGAGATCCGTCCCGAGGAGCGACGCGGCGCGGCCGCCGCCTTCCTGACCCTGTTCGGCATCCTCGCCGCGCACACCCTGCTGGAGACGGCGCGCGACGCGCTGTTCCTCGCGCGCCTGCCGCCCTCCCAGCTCCCCTGGGTCTACATGGCCATGGCCGCCCTGGCCATCGGCATCTCGCAGTTCCAGGGCCTGACGCGGAGCGGGGCTTATGCGTTGCCCCTGCTTCTGCTGTTCTTCGCGACCGCCACCCTGGGCTTCTGGCTCCTCGGCTCGTTCGACGACCCGTGGACGCTGCGGGCGCTCTACGTCTGGACCGGCCTGGTCGGCACGCTGGCCGGCCTCCAGTTCTGGCTGGTGGTGGGGGAGATGTACACGGTCACCCAGGCCAAGCGCCTCTACAAGCTCGTGGGCGCCGGCAGCGTGCTGGGCGCGGTGGCGGGCGGGGCGCTCGCCCGCGCGTTGACCACGAACCTCCCGGCGCCCTACCTCGTGTTGGCTTCGGCGGGCGCGCTGGCGCTCACGGCGGTGGGCCCCGCGCTCCTGGTCGGCGGGCTCGCGGGAGGCGCCCGCACCGTTTCCCCGGGCCACGGTTCCGGGCTCGGGTTCGCGCCGCTGCTGCAGAGCCTCGACCTCCTGCGGCGGCACCTCTACGTGCGCAGCCTGGCCGGGCTGGTGCTGATCTCGACGGTAGCCCTCACCCTGGCCGACTACGTGTTCAAGAGCACCGTGGCGCGCGAGGTGCCCGCGGCGGAGCTGGGCACCTTCCTGGCCACCTACTACATGGCGCTCAACGTGGTGGCGTTGGCCGTGCAGGTGCTGCTCATGGGGTGGGTGTTGCGGGCCTTCGGCCTGCACCGCGCGCTGTGGGCGCTGCCGGTGCTGCTCTTCCTGGGCGCGGTGGGCATGGTGTTCGGCGGCGGGCTCGCGGCCGCCCTGCTCATGAAGGGGGCGGACGGCAGCCTGCGCCACTCGCTGCACCGGACGAGCACCGAGCTGCTCTTCGTGCCGCTTTCCGACTCGCTGCGCGCGCGGGCCAAGCCGCTCATCGACGTCCTCGGCCAGCGCGGGGGCCAGGCGCTGGCCTCGATACTGATCCTCTCCCAGCTCAGCCTGGGCCGCGGGCGGACCTTCCTGGCCGCCGCCGCGGCCGCCCTGTGCGTGGCCTGGGTGGCCTGGGCCACCGACCTCAAGCGGCACTACCTCGAGCTGTTCCGGGCCGCGCTGCGCGAGGGGATGCTAGGCCGCGGAGCGGAGCTGCCCGAGCTGGACCTGGCCTCGCTCGAGACGCTCTTCCTCGCGCTCAACAGCCAGAACGACGCCGAGGTGGTGGGCGCCATGGACCTGCTGGCCGACGAGGGCCGGGGGCACCTCATCCCGGCGCTCATCCTCTACCATCCCTCGTCCATCGTCGTGCTGCGCGCGCTGGACCTGTTCTCCCACGGCGGCCGCACGGACTTCATGCCGGTGGCCGCCCGGCTGCGCGACCATGTGGAGCCGGAGGTCCGCGCGGCCGCGCTGCGGGCCCAGTTCGCCGTGCAGCACGACGAGTCGGCGCTGCGCGTGGCGCTCGCGGACCAGAGCACGCTCGTCCGCGCCACCGCCCTGGTCGGCCTCTGCTCGCAGGCCCGGGCCACCGAGGAGGACCGGCGGGCGCTCGAGGAGCTCCGGGCCAGCGGCTCCACGCAGGAGCGCCGCGCCCTGGCCGAGGCCATCCGCCGGCAGCCCCTCCCCGTGTTCGAGGACTTCCTCGTCCGCCTGGCCGAGGACCCCGACGAGCAGGTGCAGGCCCTGGCCGCGGCCGCCATGGGGTCCTTGCGCAGCCCGCGCTTCCTGCCCGTGCTCCTGCCCATGGTCGCGCAACGCGACGTGCGGCGCGCCGCGCGTGAGGCGCTCCTGGCCATCGGCCCGCCCGCCCTGGCGTTCCTCGACGAGTCCCTGGCCGACCAGCACCTGCCGCACGAGCTGCGACGCCACCTCCCGCGCACGATCAGCCGCTTCCCGGCCCGCGAGGCCGCGCCGGTGTTGCTGCGCCACCTGACCCTCGAGAGCGACGGCATGGTCCGCTTCAAGATCCTGCGCGGCCTGGGGCGCATCGCGGCGGAGCACCCCGAGGTGCCGCTCGACCAGGGCGTGCTGCGCGCGGCGACCGCCCGCACCCTGGAGGCCGCCTTCCGCCTCGGGCACTGGCGCGCCGTGCTGCGCGCGGGCCGGCGCGAGGACGAGCGGCGGGCCACCCGCGGCCACGAGCTGCTCGTGGCCATGCTCAAGGACAAGGAGGTCCACACCCGCGAGCGCGTGTTTCGCCTGCTGGGCCTGCTCCACCGCGCGGAGGACTTCGAGAGCATCTATCGCGGGCTGCACAACCGCAACGCCAAGGTCCGGGCGAGCAGCCGCGAGTTCCTGGAGAACGTCCTGGCGTCCCCCCAGCGCGAAGCGGTGCTGGCCCTGATCGAGGAAGGGGACGACATCGACCGCTTGGCCGGCGCCGGCCCCTATTACACTTCGCGGCCGCTGCAGTACGTGGACGTGCTGGCGGCCATCCTGGACACGGCCGGGGAGTCGCTGCGCTGCATCGCGGCACACCACGTGGGCGAGCTGGGGCTGCAGGAGATGCGGCCGCGTCTGGAGGCGCTGACCCGGGGCGCTTCGGGCCTCTTCGTGCGGCAGGTGGTGTGGCGCGCCCTGCAGCTCCTCGGTGAAGGAGCGGTCGCCCAGGGCGCCCATGTCCACTGAGACGCGGACGATCGGCCACGTCGAGCGGATCCTCTCCCTGCACCGGATCCCGGTGCTGGGCACGCTCCCGTCCGTGGACCTCGCGTCCATCGCCGAGATCGCCCGCGAGCGGTCGGTCCCGCGGGGCAGCGTGCTCTTCCGCGAGGGCGAGCCGGTGCAGGCCGTGCAGGTCGTGGTGGAGGGCACGGTGCACATCAGACGCAAGGGCCGCCTCGTCGGCCACGCGGGTCCGGGCTCCGCGGTCGGCGGCATCGGGGTCCTCGCCCGCGACGAGGAGGGCATCCAGGCCACGGCCGAGGCCGATACCCTCACCCTCGAGATCGGCGGCGACGGGCTGTTCGAGCTGATGGAGGACCAGTTCTCCGTGTTCCACCACGTGCTGCGCGAGGTATGCCTGCAGATGATCGGCGTCGTCTCGCGCTTCCCGGCGGCGCTGGAGCAGCTTCCGCCCATCACGCACGCCCTGGCGAAGGGCACCCGCGAGCTGGACCTCGTGGGCCGGATCATGTTCCTGCGCGAGTCCGAGTTCTTCCACCGCGCCAGCATCAACGCGCTGGCCGAGCTCTCGCGCGGGATGTTGGAGGTGCGCTACGAGGCCGGGCAGACGATCTGGTCGGTGGGAGAGTCTCCGGGCTGGGTGCTGGTGATCCTGGAGGGGTATCTCTCGTGCACGACGGCGGCCGGCTTCCGCTTCCGGCTCGGTCCCGGCACGCCGCCGGGTGGACTGGAGGCCACGGCCGAGAGCCCGCGCTGGTACACGGCGGTGGCCGAGACTCCGCTCCTCGCGCTGCAGGGACGCATGGAGTGGCTCCTCGACCTCTTCGAGGACAACTTCGACATGGGCACCGACTACCTGGCCGTGCTGTCCCAGCGGCTGGCGGAGGTCATGGAGGCCACGTCCGGTCCGGACGAGGAGGGGCTGCAGCTTCTCTACGGCTGCGACGAAGAGGAGCCGCCGCCGTCCGCCTCCGGCTCCGATCCGCGCTAGGGCTTCCCCCGCGCGGTTTCCCCTGCCAAGATGGGGGCGGGGGAACCGGACGATGGACGACCTCAGGATCACGCCGGAAAACGCCAAGGCGCTGCACGACCAGGGGCGGGCCGTGTTCCTCGACGCGCGCTCGCCCGAAGACTGGGGACGCTCCGACGTGCACCTGCCGGGCTCGCTGCGCCTGGCCCCCGAACAGGTCGTGCCGCGCGCACCGCAATGGCCGCGCGGAGCGTCGGTGATCGCGTACTGCACCTGAGCGGGCGAAGGTTCGAGCGCCCGGGCGGCGCGGCGCCTCAGGGAGCTGGGGCTGGAGAACGCCTACTACCTCGACGGCGGCTTCGAGGCCTGGCGCGCGGCCGGCTACCTGCTCGAGCCCAAGGCTAAGAGGCTCGGGTTTTTCTGATACCGGAATGTGCCGCGCTCCGCTCCGCGCGGGGCGTCGTCAGGGCAGGCGCTCGGAGTGAATCCGAGCGCCTGCCGCGAAGGAGACGCTCCGCTGCGCGCGGCAAACTCTAACGTGTGGCGCGCTCCGATGCGCGGAGACTCGCGCCGATGTTCGGTTCCGGGACGGGGTTTCGCGCCAGCGGACGGGGCAGTGGCCTCCGAGTAGCGGTCGTATCCCTCACAAGTCGCAGACTTCCGGTGCCTTGAACCGGGCGGACCCGCGCGGCACAACGCGTGCAGTCCCACCGCTGACCAGGGAGGCCGCCATGTTCGATCGCTTCTGGCACGGGGCGAAGCAAGGCGTCCGTGGACTGCTCCGGGACCGCTCGTTCACCGCCGTCGCGGTCGTCTCGATCGCCCTCGGTGTCGGCGCCAACTCGGCGATCTTTTCGCTGGTGGATCAGGCGCTCCTACGCCAGCTCCCGGTGCGGGAGGCGGACCGCCTGGTCCTCCTGAGCTGGAAGGGATCGTTCGTCGGGAGCGGCTGGGGTTCGGGTGACCTGCTGCCGCATCCCTTCTTCCGCGACCTGGCGGCGCAGACCGACGTCTTCGAGGGGGTCTGCGCGCGGTTTCCGACCGACCTGAACCTGGGCCTCGAGAACGAGACGCCCGAGCCGGTCGGCGCCGAGATCGTCTCCGGCTCCTACTTCGGCGTCCTGGGCGTCCCCCCGGCGCTGGGCCGCGTGCTCGACGAATCGGACGATCGCCTGCCGAGCGCGCACCCCGTCGCCGTCCTGTCGTACGACTTCTGGCAGAACCGCCTGGGCGGCCGCAGCGACGTCGTCGGCCGGACGGTGCGCGTCAACAACCATCCCATGACCGTGGTCGGCGTGGCCGCGCGGGGCTTTCGCGGCATCGACTGGGGCGAGGTGCCCTCACTCTGGGTGCCGACCATGATGAAGAAGGAGTCTTCCGAGTTCGACTGGTTGGACGACCGGCGCGGGCGCTGGCTGCACGTGTTCGGCCGCCTGAAGCCCGGCATGACCGCGGACGAGGCCCAGGCCGGGCTGCAGCCCTGGTTCAAGGCGACCCTCGAGGCCGACATGCGTCACGAGAGCTGGCCGGCCGTCACCGGCGAGCAGCGCACGCGGTTCCTGGCTTCGACGCTCGCCGTGCTCCCGGCCGCCCGCGGGCGATCGGACCTGCGCGGGCAACTCGAGCGGCCGCTGCTGGTGCTCCTGGCGGCGACCGCGCTCGTGCTGCTCCTGGCCTGCCTGAACGTGGCGAACCTCAGCCTCGCGCGCGCGTTCGCGCGGCGTTCCGAGACCGCGCTCCGGCTCGCGCTAGGCGCGTCCCGCGGGCGGATCCTGTCCGAGTCGCTCGTCCAGAGCGCGCTCGTGGCCGTGGCCGGCGGGGCGCTGGGGATCCTGGCCGCGCCCACGGTGATCGGCGCGCTCATCTCCTTCCTGCCGCCTGGCATCGACCTGACGGCCACCGTCAACCCGCGCGTTCTCTCTCTCTCTCTGGCCATCGCGGTGCTCACCGGGGTGCTCTTCGGCCTCGTTCCCGCCCTGCATCAAAGCCGCGCCATGCCCGCCTTCACCCTGAAGGAAGGCTCGTCGCGCTTGGCCGGCGGCCTGGGCCTGCGCAAGCTCCTGGTGGTGGGACAGGTGGCCCTGGCGGTCGTGCTCCTGATCGGTGCCGGGCTCTTCCTGCGCACCCTGGCCAACCTGCGCGCGCAGGGCCCTGGGTTCGAGACCACCAACCTGTTGTCCTTCCGTATCCATCCCAGCCGCAGCGGTTACACCACGGCGCCGGGACGGCGGATCATGCGCGACATCCTCGAGGCGCTGCGCGCGCGGCCGGAGGTGCAGAGCGCAGGGATCTCGACCGCGGGCCTGCTTTCGGGCGGGAGCTGGAACGGTTCGCTGACGATCGAGTCCGGAGAGCGCGCAGTCACGGACGGGGCCGTCCACATGAACATGGTCAGCCCCGGTTTCTTCGAGACCCTGGGCGCCTCCATGGTGATGGGTCGGAGTTTCGACGAGCGCGACGACCGACCCGCCTCCGCCGGCACGCCGATCACCGATGCCGGCGGCATGCGCTTCCGCTCCGTCGTCGTCAACCAGAGCTTCGCCGAGCGGTACTTCGGCACCCGCAGTCCCCTCGGCGCACGGGTCGGGATCGGCAACCGTCCGGACACGCGCGTCGAGACCGAGATCGTGGGCGTCGTCCGCACGTTCAGCTACCGCGGCCTGCGGCAGGCGGACGACCAGGCCTTCTTCCCCTACTTCGAAGGCCCGGTCGGCGGCGGCGGCTTCTACGTACGGACGCGGACCGCGTCGGGGGCGGCCCTTGCCGCCGTGCGTGAGGTGGTTGGTCGTGTGGACCCGACCCTCACCGTGGCCGAGCTGCGGACGCTCGACGACCAGCTCGACCGGTCGCTGGCGAACGAACGGCTGCTGGCCACGCTGGCCACCGCGTTCGCAGGCCTGGCCGTCGTGCTGGCCGTGGTGGGTCTCTACGGGGTGACCGCGTTCGTGGTCACCCGCCGCACGCGCGAGATCGGCATCCGCCTCGCGCTCGGCTCCTCGCGCGGTGCCGCGCTGTGGCTCGTCCTCCGAGACACCGCCGTGATGGTCGCGGCCGGCCTGGCCATCGCGCTGCCCGCCGTGTGGGTGCTGGGCCGGCTCGTCGAGAGCCAGCTCTTCGGGCTGACGTCCCTCGATGGGACCACCATCGCCGCGGCCTCCATCCTCATTGCGCTCGTCGCGTTCGGAGCGAGCGCGGTTCCGGCCCACCGGGCCGCGACGGTGAGCCCCACCGAAGCGCTGCGCTACGAGTAGGACCGCTCCCGAGCGGCGGCGTTGTCGCGAGGCGACATGGCCCGGCGCTCAACTCGGTCCGGACCGAAGTGCCGAGGTCTGGCGTGCCTGCGGCACCATTGACAGAGTTATCAGATCGTTTCACTCATCTTGACCTCTCATGGCACGACGGGCGCTCATGATCCTGTCATGACAGTGGCAACTGCCTCACCGCTCTCGGACGACGATCTGGTGTCGGAAATCAAGCGCCTCCTCCGCTCCGAACGCCAGGCCATCGCGAGCCTGGTCGCCCATCTCGCTGACATGGACGACCGCGAAATCCATCTTGCCGCGGGCTTCTCGTCGCTCTACACCTATTGCGTTGGCGAGCTGGGACTCTCCGATTACGAGGCCTACAGCCGGCGCACGCGCCGGCAAGGCGTTCCCCCGGATCTTTTCCCTGCTCGCGGAGGGTGCGCTCAGCCTGACCACCGTCCAGCTCCTGGCACGGAAGCTGACCGCCGACAACCACGACGCGCTCCTGACCGCCGCCTGCGGGCGGACCAAGCGTGAGGTGCAGGAGTTGCTCGCGCGCTGGTTTCCGAGGCCGGACGTGCCCGAGTCGATCCGCAGGGCGTCCGGCCGGGAGGCGCCGGTGGCCGCGCCGTTGGCGGTGTCGGAGGGCGGTGCGCTTGCGGCGAGCGTGCCGCCGGCCATCGCGGTGTCGCCGCCAGGGCCGACCACATCGGCGACCACATCGCCAGCGGCGGCGCGGTCACGGCTCGTCGAGATCCCCCTGGCCCCCGACCGCTATCACGTGACCTTCACGGCGAGCGCCGAGACGTGTGCGCTGCTCCGGGAGGCCAAGGACCGGCTCGGCCATGCCGTCCCCGACGGCAGCACGGACCAAGTGGTGAACAGGGCGCTCAAGGCGCTCCTTGCCCAGCTCGACCGCACGCAGCACGGAGTGACCGAGCGAGCGCAGCCATCCCGTGGGACGGCGCCGCGCTCGCGAACCATACCGGCTCACGTCCGGCGCGCGGTATGGCAGCACGACGGTGGCACGTGCGCGTTCGTGGCCCGGTCGGGGCGGCGGTGCGGGGAACGACGGTTCCTCGAGTACCACCACCTGGATCCGTACGCGCTCGGCGGCGAGGCGACGGTCGAGGGCGTGCAGTTGCGCTGTCGGAGCCACAACAACTACGAGGCGAGGCTATGGGGCCTCGGCCGGCCGGACGACTGCGCGCGGGCACCGGCTCGGTCCGGACCGAGCTCGACCCACCACCGATGCCCCGACCAGCTCGGATAGGGCCACGGATCGGGGTTCTTTGCTGGAGGGAGCGCTTCTCCCGCCCGCCACGATGCGCAGCGCCTGCGCGCGCGAATCGCTCGCGCTTGGGTCCGGGTCGCTACGGCATCACGCCCAGCTCGTCGAGAGACCCCGCCAGCTCCGCCGGATCGCGGTAGACGCGGAACGCGCCCGCCGCGGTCAGCTCGTCCGCGCCGTAGCCGCCGCTGAGCAGGCCGACGCTGAGCATGCCGGCGCGCCGGGCGGCGAGCAGGTCCCAGACCGCGTCGCCCACCACGTAGCAGTCGGTCGCGCGCAAGCCGAGGCGTTCGGCGCAGGCCAGGAACAGGTCCGGTTCGGGCTTCGCGCGGAGGACGGCGCCGCGGTCCACCACGGGCGTCTCGTCCGGCACGCCCAGCGCGGCGAGCGAGGCGTCGATGGCCGGCCGGCGGCCGGAGGTGGCGATGCCGTGCCGCACGCCCGCCTGTCGCAGGAACGCGAGCAGCTCGGTCGCCCCGGGCAGCGGCAGGGGCCGGGGCAGCAGCGTGCGGTAGAAAAGGTCGTGCCGGCCCTGCAGCGTCGAGGCCTCCTCGGGACCGATCGGGCGGCCGATCTCGCGCGCCACGGCGCGCGTGAACAGCCCGCCGCTCATGCCGATGCGGCGGTGGACTCGCCAGCCGGCGATCGGCATGCCCGCTTCCGCGAACGCCTGCTGCCAGGCGAAGACGTGCGCGTACACCGTATCCACCAGGGTGCCGTCGAGGTCGAAGATGAGCGCCAGCACGGGAAACCTCCGAAGCATTAGGGCACGGACGGTCGAGCCGTTAGAATAAGTCGCTTCCCATGAGAGCCGCCGCCGCCAAGGCCATCCTGGTGCTCGAGGACGGACTCGCGCTGGAAGGCCGCTCCTTCGGCCGGCAGGGCGAGACCACCGGCGAGGTCGTGTTCAACACCGCGCTCTGCGGCTATCAGGAGGTGCTGACCGACCCCTCCTACGCCGGCCAGATCGTGACCATGACCTATCCCCACATCGGCAATTACGGCGTGAACCTCGAGGACACGGAATCGGTGCGGCCGCAGGTGGCCGGCTTCGTGGTCCGGGAAGCCTCGACCCGGGCCTCGTCGTGGAGAGCGTCGGGCGAGCTGCACCGCTACCTCGACGAGGCCGGCGTGGTGGGCATCAGCGAGGTGGACACCCGCCTCCTCACCCGCCACCTGCGTACCGTGGGCGCCAAGCGCGGCGTCATCTCGACGCTGACCGCCGACCGCGAGCAGCTCGCGGGCCAGGCGCGCAGCTCCCGCTCCATGATCGGGCTCGACCTCGCGCGCGAGGTCACCTGCGCCGAGCCTTTCCGCTACGCGGTGGCGGCCGCCGGCGCGGACCCGTTCCGGGTGGTGGCCTACGACTTCGGGATGAAGCAGAACATCCTGCGCATGCTGGCCGCGTCCGGCTGCGACGTCACCGTGGTGCCGGCCACCACGCCCGCCGCGGACGTGCTCGCGCGCGATCCGGACGGCGTCTTTCTCTCGAACGGCCCCGGGGACCCCGAGCCCTGCGCCTACGCGGTGGAGGCCTCGCGCGAGATCATGGAGCGGCGCGTGCCGCTGTTCGGCATCTGTCTCGGCCACCAGATCCTCGGGCTCGCCTGCGGGGGCCGGACGTTCAAGCTCAAGTTCGGCCACCGGGGGGCCAACCACCCGGTCAAGAACCTGCGGACCGGTCAGGTGGAGGTGACCTCCCAGAACCACGGCTTCTCGGTCGACCCCGCGCTGTTCGACCAGCCCGAGTTCGAGCTGACCCACCTCAACCTCAACGACGGCACGGTGGAGGGCTTCCGGCACCGCGAGCTCCCGGTGACGTCCGTGCAGTACCATCCCGAGGCCAGCCCCGGCCCCCACGACAGCCATTACCTGTTCGCCGACTTCGTCCAGATGATGCGCTCCCACCGCCAGGTCCGCGCATGACCCCGACGACGGGCTTTTCAACGCGGAGACCGCAGAGGTCCGCAGAGACCGCAGAGGACTGGGAAGCGGCCGTCCCTTCTCGTCTCCGCGTTCTCTGCGCTCCTCCGCGTTCTCTGCGTTTCATCCGTTAAGCCATGCCGCGCGATCTGTCCATCCAGTCCGTGCTCGTGATCGGGTCGGGGCCGATCGTGATCGGGCAGGCCTGCGAGTTCGACTACTCCGGGACGCAGGCCATCAAGGTCCTGAAGAAGGAAGGCCTCCGCGTCTCGCTCGTGAACTCGAACCCCGCCACCATCATGACGGACCCGGAGTACGCCGACGCCACCTACGTCGAGCCGCTGACGCCGGAGGTGCTGGAGACCATCCTCGAGCGCGAACGGCCCGACGCCGTGCTGCCCACGGTGGGTGGGCAGACCGCGCTCAACCTGGCCGTGGAGCTCTCGCGGCGCGGCGTGCTGGACCGCCTGGGCATCCGCCTCATCGGCGCCAGCCGCCGGGCGGTCGAGGTGGGCGAGGACCGGCGGCTGTTCAAGGAGGCCATGACGCGCATCGGCCTCGACCTGCCGAAGAGCGGGTTCGCGCGCTCGCTCGCCGAGGCCCGGCGCGTGCTCGATCTGACCGGGCTGCCCGCGGTCATCCGCCCCTCGTTCACGATGGGCGGCACGGGCGGGGGGATCGTCTACAACGCGGAGGAGTTCGAGGAGGCCGTCTCCCGCGGCCTCGACCTCTCACCCATGCACGAGATCCTCATCGAGGAGTCCGTGGTGGGCTGGAAGGAGTACGAGCTCGAGGTCATGCGCGACCGGGCGGACAACTTCGTGGTGATCTGCTCCATCGAGAACTTCGATCCCATGGGCATCCACACCGGCGACTCCGTCACGGTCGCCCCCGCCCAGACGCTCACCGACCGCGAGTACCAGGCCATGCGCAACGCCTCGCGCCTGATCATCCGCGAGGTCGGGGTGGAGACGGGAGGGTCGAACATCCAGTTCGCGGTCGACCCCCGGACCGGGCGCATGGTGGTCATCGAGATGAACCCGCGCGTCTCGCGCTCGTCGGCCCTGGCCAGCAAGGCCACTGGGTTCCCCATCGCCAAGATCGCCGCGCTGCTCGCCATCGGGTACCACCTCGACGAGATCCAGAACGACATCACGCGGGTGACCCCGGCCTGCTTCGAGCCGGTGCTCGACTACGTGGTGGTGAAGATCCCGCGCTGGGCCTTCGAGAAGTTCCGCGACGCCAGCCCCCTGCTGGGCACGCAGATGAAGTCGGTGGGCGAGGTGATGGCCATCGGCCGAACCTTCAAGGAGGCCCTGCAGAAGGGGCTGCGCGGGCTGGAGATCGGCGCCAGCGGATTCAGCCGCTCCGACCTCGACGACACCCGCATCAAGGAGAAGCTCCTCACGCCCGACCCCGACCGCATCTTCTACGTGAAGCGGGCACTGGATCTGGGCTGGGCCCACGACGAGATCAACCGGATGACGGGCATCGACCCCTGGTTCCTGGACCAGATCCAGCAGATCGTAGACATGGAAACGCGGATATCGAACCTGGGGGGCGCTGCGCCGCGCCCCCCAGACCCCCCGCTCGCTTCGCGGGAGTCAATCCCGCTTCGCTCGCAGCCTGCGGCGGTGGCCACTGGTGGCGCCTCTCCCGGTGGCCTCGCGGCGGAGACGCTGCGCCAGGCCAAGCGCTACGGGTTCTCCGACGCGCGCCTGGCCCAGCTCGCGGGCCTGGGCACGCGGGAGTCCGACCTGCGGGCGCGGCGCATCGCCGCCGGCATCGTCCCCGTCTTCAAGCGCGTGGACACCTGCGCCGCCGAGTTCGTCTCGCACACGCCCTACCTGTACTCCACCTACGAGAGCGAGTGCGAGGCGGAGCCCACCGGCCGGCGCAAGGTCATGATCCTGGGCAGCGGGCCCAACCGCATCGGCCAGGGCATCGAGTTCGACTACTGTTGCTGCCACGCCTCCTTCGCCTTCCGGGAGGAGGGCTACGAGACGATCATGGTCAACTGCAACCCGGAGACGGTGTCCACGGACTACGACACGTCCGACCGCCTGTACTTCGAGCCGCTCACCTTCGAGGACGTGATGAACGTGGTGGAGCTGGAGAAGCCGGACGGCGTGGTCATCCAGTTCGGCGGCCAGACCCCCCTCAAGCTCGCGCTGCCGCTCTTCCGCGCGGGCGTGAACATCCTGGGCACCTCGCCCGACGCCATCGACCTGGCCGAGGACCGCAAGCGCTTCTCCGCGCTCCTGCGCGAGCTGGACATCCCGCAGCCCGAGAGCGGCACCGCGACCTCGCTCGAGGAGGCGAAGGCCGTGGCCGCCCGCATCGGCTACCCCGTGCTCGTGCGCCCGTCCTACGTGCTGGGCGGCCGTGCCATGGCCATCGTGTACGACGACAAACGGCTGGAAGGCTACGTTCGCGAGGCGGTGCTGGCCTCGCCCGAGCACCCCATCCTGGTGGACCGCTTCCTGGAGGACGCCTACGAGGTGGACGTGGACGCCGTGGGCGACGGCGAACGCGTGGTCATCGGCGGAGTGCTGCAGCACATCGAGGAGGCCGGCGTGCACAGCGGCGACAGCGCCATGGTGCTGCCCACCTACAAGATCAGCGCGCCGCACCTGGAGACGATTCGCCGCTACACGCGGCGGCTGGGCCTGGCCCTGGGCGTGCGCGGCTTGATGAACGTCCAATACGCGATCAAGGACGACGTGATCTACGTCCTCGAGGTCAACCCGCGCGCCTCGCGCACCACGCCGTTCGTGAGCAAGGCCACGGGGGTGGCGCTGGCCAAGGTGGCCGCGCGCGTGATGGCGGGCCGTTCGCTGGCGGACCAGGGCCTGACGGACGACCTCACCGTGGACCGTTTCTTCGTGAAGGAGTCGGTCTTCCCGTTCCTGAAGCTGACGGGGAGCGACATCCTGCTCGGGCCGGAGATGAAGTCCACGGGCGAGGTGATGGGCATCTCCGAGGACTTCGGCATGGCCTTCGCGAAGTCGCAGTCCGCGGCCGGGTTCACCATCCCCACCAGCGGCACCGTCTTCATCAGCGTGAACGACTTCGACAAGAAGGGCGTGCTGCCCATGGCCAGGGACCTGCGGGCGCTGGGCTTCCGCATCCTGGCCACGCGCGGCACGGCCGAGTTCCTCGAGGAGCACGGGGTCGCCATCGAGACGGTCTACAAGGTCAACGAGGGCCGGCCGAACTGCGTGGACCTCATCAAGAGCGGCCAGATCGACATCATCTTCAACACTCCCCTGGGCCTCGAGTCGCACTACGACGACGGGGCCATCCGCAAGAGCGCCACCCTGCACGGGGTCCTGGTGGTGACCACGCTCACCGCAGCCGCCGCCACCGTGCTGGCCGTCAAGGCGCTGCGCGAGCGCTCGCCGGACGTGGCCAGCCTCCAGGAAATACACCGGGGCGTCGCCGAACGAGCCTGACGACGTGAAGCCTCTCTACTTGGCGCTCAGCGGCGGAGGGGCGCACGCGGCCGCCCACGCCGGGGCGATGCTGGCCCTCGACCGCGCGGGGATCCCGGTGGCGGGCGTGGCCGGCGTCAGCGGCGGCGCGCTGGTGGCGGCGGCGTGGGCGGGGGGGGCCGACCTGCGCCGCCTGGTGAGCCAGGCCGCCGCCCTGCACCCCTGGACGTGGGTGCGCGGCTGGGGCGGGGGGCTCCTCTCCGGCACGCGCCTGGGCGCCATGATCGACGAGTTCCTGCCCGTGCCCACGTTCGAGGGCCTGCGCGTGCCGGTGATCGTGGTGGCGACCGACGTGGACACCGGCGAAGCGGTCGTGTTCCGGCAGGGCAACGTCCGCGACGCCGTGCGCGCCTCGTGCAGCTTCCCCGGGGTCTTCCCGCCCATGCTCCTCGAGGGCCGCCGGCTGGTGGACGGGGGCGTGTCCGAGGTGGTTCCGGTGCGCCGCGCGCGGGAGATGGCCGGCGACTCGGGCGTCGTGCTGGCCGTCGACTGCAACGCGGGCGGACGCTGGCCGGGGGCGAGCTCGTTCGCGGCCATCGCGCTGCGCGCGGGGTTGACCATCCTGCGCGGGCGCACGCGCGGCGAGCTGGCCGGCGCCGACCTGGTGGTCGCCCCGTCCATCGGCGAGTCGGGCTGGATGCGGCCCACGCGCATCCCGCAGTTCGCGGCGGCGGGCGAGCAGGCGGTGGACGACGCCCTGCCCGAGCTGCGCCGCCTGGTCGGG
>DATKEG010000168.1:0-4615 GCA_035544515.1 Vicinamibacteria bacterium
CACCTCGAAAAGTGCAGCGGCTGCGGCCTGTGCTTCGAGGCCTGCCCGGAGCCCTATGCGCTCGTCCCGGAGCCGCCGGCGCGCGAGGAGTCCGCTCCGAAGCCGCCGTCGCCGTTCACGGAGATCCGTCCCCCACGCGAGGCCAGGGCGATCCCGAACGAGCGCGTCCCCTTGCCTGCGGCGCGGCCGCTGGTCGTGAAGGGCACGCATGCGGCCGCCATCGGCGCGCTGCTCGCCGGGTGCCGGCACTTCTTCGGCTACCCCATCACGCCGTCCACGGAGGGCGCGGAGCTGATGGCGCGGGTGCTGCCGCAGCTCGGCGGTGCCTTCGTGCAGTCGGTGAGCGAAGTGGCGGCCATCAACTCGATCTACGGCTGCGGTGCCGCGGGCCGCCGCGCCATGACCTTCACCTCGTCGCCGGGGTTCAGCCTGATGCTGGAGGGGCTCTCCTACATGGTCGGGGCCGAGATCCCGGGCGTGGTCATGAACGTGATGCGGGGCGGGCCCGGCCTGGGCAACATCGCACCCGAGCAGAGCGACATCAAGCTCGCCTGCCGGGGGCTGGGCCACGGCAACACGCGCGCGATCGTGCTCGCGCCGGGCACGGCGCAGGAGATGTTGGACCTCACCTACCTCGCGTTCGAGCTGGCCATGCGCTACCGCAACCCGGTCGTGGTGCTCGCCGACGGGTACCTCGGCCAGATGACCGGCCGGGTCAGCCTGCCGCCGGCCATGGTGGCGCCGGGCCTCCCGTCGTGGGCGGTGGCCGGCGACGCGGACCACCGCCGCAACTTCGTGTCCTCGATCTTCCTCGCCGAGGCCGACCTGGAGGCGCACAACCTCCACCTCGTCGGGAAGTACTCTCGCATGGCCGTGGCCGAGCAGCGAGCCGACCTCTTCCGCGTGGACGACGCGGAGCTGTTGCTCGTGGCCTGCAACACGCCGGCACGCATGGCCAAGGGCGCGGTGCGCGTGCTGCGCGAGCGCGGCGTGCGGGCGGGCCTCTTCCGGCCGGTCACGCTCTGGCCCTTCCCCATCCAGGCGCTGCGGCGCCTGGTCCGGCCCGGAGTGCGCGTGCTGGTGGTGGAGGCCAGCGACGGCCAGCTCGAGGACGAGCTGCGGCTGGCCCTGAGCGTGGCCGGGCTCGAGACGCCTCCCATCGCGCACCTCAGACGTTACGGCGGCGTGCTGCCGTCGGTGGCGGAGATCGTGGAGAGGGGGATGGAGGCCACGCGCGCGCAGGGTGTCGCGGCATGAGCGTCTTCTACGAGACGTTCGCGCGGCACGACCACGGCACCGGGGTCAAGGCCGGCAGCACCCACTACTGCCCGGGCTGCGGCCATGGCCTCGTGCACAAGTACCTCGCCGACGCCATCGAGGAGCTGGGCGTGCAGGACCGCACGGTGGCCATCTCCCCCGTCGGCTGCAGCGTGTTCCTGTACTACTACCTCGACGTCGGCAACACGCAAGCGGCGCACGGCCGCGCCCCGGCGGTGGCGCTGGGACAGAAGCTCGCGAACCCGGACAGCATCGTGGTGAGCTACCAGGGCGACGGAGACCTGGCCTCGATCGGCCTGGCCGAGATCCTCCACGCCGCGCAGATCGGCCTCCCCCTCACCGTGATCTTCGTCAACAACGCGATCTACGGCATGACCGGCGGGCAGATGGCGCCCACCACCCTGACCGGGCAGAAGACCGTCACCAGCCCGTACGGGCGGGGCCGGCTGGAGGGCGCGCCGCTGCGCATGGCCGAGCTCATCGCCCAGATCGACGGCGCCGTCTACGTGGAGCGCGTCGCGCTCTTCGACGCGAAGCAGCGGGTCAAGGCCGGCAAGGCCATCCGCCGCGCGCTGCAGACGCAGGTGGACAACCTCGGGTTCGCGTTCGTGGAGGTGCTGGCGGAGTGCCCGCTGCACCTCGGGCTCGCGCCGCCCGAGGCGGAGCACTGGGTGGAGCGGCACATGCTTCCCGTGTTCCCGCTGGGCGTCAAGAAGGACGCCCGGCCGGAACCCTGGCCCGCCTGGAAGAAGCCGAATTTCGATCCGCGGACGCTCCTCGGCGCCATCGGCGCCGGCGCCGAGGCGGTGCCGCGCTTTGCGCCCCGCTTCCCCGCCGCGCTCTTCGGAGAGGACATCGGCCTGAAGCTCGCGGGCGCGGGCGGCGACGGAGCGCAGACCGCCGCCATGCTCGTGGCGCGCGCCGCCATCAACGAAGGCTTCGACGCCACGCACATCCCGAGCTACGGGCCGGAGTCGCGCGGCGGCACCTCCTACGCCGACGTCCGGCTCGCGCGCGACGAGGTGCTGTCCCCGGCCGTGCCGCAGCCGCACGCCCTGGTCGCCTTCAACGCGCCCAGCCTGGCGAAGTTCGGCCCCTCCGTGGCGAAGGGCGGCTTCGTGGTCTACGACCGCTCGGTCGTGGCCTCTCCCGCTTCCTGGCCGGGCCTGCACGTGGTGGGCATTCCCTGCTCGCAGGTGGCCCAGGACCTGGGCGACGTCAGGGTGAAGAACATCGTGGCCCTGGGCGCCCTGAACGGGCTGATGCACCTGTTCCCCGACGAAACGTACCTGGCGGCCATCCGCCAGGCCCTGGCGGGCAAGTCCGCCCTGGCACCGCTGAACGAGCGCGCCTTCGCGCGCGGGGTCGAGCTGGCCGGAGCGCGGGCCGGGATCCCGTCGACGTCATGAGGTGAGGCCCGGCCGGCGTGGTGGCCGGCCACGAGGAGCACGCATGGACGACGTGGTCGTGAGGCGGGACGGCGGGCGCGGCGCCCGTTTCGTGGTCCCCTCCCGGGGCGCCACGCTGCTCCGGCAGCCCATCTACGCCAAGGGCACCGCCTTCACGGAGGAAGAGCGGATTGCCTTCGGGCTGGAGGGGCTGCTGCCGCGACACGTGAGCACCATGGAGCAGCAGGAACAGCGCGTCTGCGCGAACATCACGCGCCAGGCCGACCCTCTCGACCGTTACGTCGCGCTGGCCGCCCTCCAGGACCGCAACGAGCACCTGTTCTACCGAGTGCTCGTGGACCACATCGAGGAGTTCCTGCCCATCGTCTACACGCCGACGGTCGGCCGCGCCTGCCAGGAGTGGAGCCATATCTTCCGGCGCGCGCGCGGCCTCTGGATCACGCCCGCGCACCGCGGGCGCATCGACGAGGTCCTGGGCAACGCGCCCTTCGCCGACGTGCGGCTCATCGTGGTCACGGACAACGAGCGGATTCTGGGCCTGGGCGACCAGGGAGCCGGCGGGATGGGCATCCCCATCGGCAAGCTGGCCCTCTACACGGCGGCGGCCGGCATCCCCCCCTGGCAGACGCTGCCCGTGAGCCTGGACGTGGGCACGGACAACCCGGCGCTGCTCGCCGACGATCTCTACCTGGGCTGGCGCTTCCCGCGCCTGCGCGGGGTGGAGTACGACCTTCTGGTGGACGAGTTCGTGCGCGCGGTCAAGCGCCGCTTCCCGCGCGCGCTCCTGCAGTGGGAGGACTTCAAGAAGGCCAACGCCTTCCGCCTGCTCGACCGTTATCGCGGGCGGATCACCTCCTTCAACGACGACATCCAGGGCACGGCCGCGGTGGCCGTGGCCGGCATCATGGCCGGGGCGCGGCTCACCGGGACGCCGCTGCGCGAGCAACGGGTGGTGATCCTGGGCGCGGGCGCGGCGGGCATCGGCATCGCGCGCCTGCTGCGCGACACCTTGCGGCGCGCCGGGCTCGGCGGCGAGGGGCTCCTCGCCGCCATCGCCAGCCTGGACAGCCACGGGCTCATCGTGGACGACCAGCCGATCGATGACGAGCACAAGCGCGCGTTCGCCTGGCCTCTCGCGCTGGCGGAGGCGAAAGGCCTCGGCGCCGGGCGAAAGCGTGACCTGCTCGCGGTGGTGAAGGCGGTCAAGCCCACCGTCCTCATCGGCACGTCCGGCGAGCCGGGCACCTTCACGGAAGACGTCATCCGGGAGATGGCGCGGCACGCGGCGCGGCCGGTCGTCTTCCCCATGTCCAATCCCACGAGCAAGAGCGAGGCGAAGCCGGCCGACGTCATCGCCTGGACGGAGGGGCGCGCGCTGGTGGCCACGGGCAGCCCGTTCGAACCCGTGGCCTGGGACGGCCGCACGATCGGCATCGGCCAGGGCAACAACGTCTTCGTCTTCCCGGGCGTGGGGCTGGGTGTGCTCGTGTCCGAGGCCCGCGAGGTGACGGACTCGCTGTTCGCGGCCGCCGCCCTTCGCCTGGCCGGGGAGGTGCGCGCGGAGGACCTCGCGGCCGGCCGCCTGTTCCCTCCCGTCGGCGAGATCCGGCGCGTCACCGCGCGCATCGCGGAGGCCGTGGCGCGCGAGGCGCGCGAGAGCGGCGTGGGCCGCGCCCTCTCCGACGAGGAGGTGGCCCACGCCGTGGCCGAAGCCATGTGGGAGCCGGCCTATCGGCCCCTGGAGCCGGCGCCCGAGGCGGCGGCGATCACACCGGCGGCGGAGGCGACGCTTCGCGCCGGGTGATCTCGTAGAGGACGTTTCCTCCTCATCACCTCTCGGCAAAGCATGGCGACTCCCTTCCGGTCCCTCAGACCGCCGGGAAGGGACGCGGTGCCGCCGAGCGCCAGGCCGAACCCGGCTTCGTCCG
>DATKEG010000169.1:0-5504 GCA_035544515.1 Vicinamibacteria bacterium
CGACCGCGTGCAGGGCCGGGGCAGCGCTGTGGAGACGCCGATCGGCCTCGTGCCGTCCCCGGAGGCGCTGCGGCTGGACGGGCTGCCGCTCTCCCGCGCGGACGTGGAGGCCCTGCTCAAGGTGGACCGCGAGGAATGGGCGGCGGAGGTGCCGGAGATGCACGCATTCTTCGACCGCTTCGGCGCGCGCCTGCCCGCCGAGCTCGGCCGCGCGCTCGACACGCTCGGCGACCAGCTGGCCACGGCCACCGCCGGACGCACGGCCGGCTGAAGGCGGGCGCGGCCCCCGCCCGGTGTGACGTCGGTCACGTTCGCCGCCGCCCGGCGGCGCGCTGTCCTGTGGCGAGGCCGCCCGAGCGCTATCCTGCCGCGGCCGCGGCCGGCGGGCCAACGGGTTGCCGGTGGCATTCCCGTTGCTTTCCCGCAGCGGCAGGAGGACGCCATGAAGAGGCTGGCCGCCGCCGTCACCGCCGTCCTGGCCTTTCCGCTCGCCACAGCCGCCGCGCCCGAGCCGACCTGCGATCCCGCGCGGATCGATCCCGAGAGCTACCGGCTCACCACGCGCGCCCAGGCCCTGAACCTGCTCGAGCCGCGCTACTCGTGGTGGGACGGGTTCAACCTGGGCAAACACGTGGACGACCTGGGCGACCTCAACGACGTGGCCACCCGGCTGGCCGAGCGCGCGCTGGAGATCGACGAGTCGAACCTCATGGCCCTGAGCATCCTGGCGCGCCAGTACCTGATCGTGGACGAGCCCGAGAAGGCCGAGGAGGCCTGGGCGCGCACGCTGCGCGCGGGCGGCGCGGTCGTCTGGAGCAGCACGCTCCACGACGTGGACGCGCGGACGTTCCACTTCCTGGCCTTCGATCGCGACCACCTGCGCGTGTACACCATGGAGACGCTCAACCGCGGCCCCGTCGAGCGCCAGTTCTACGGGCTGCCGAGGTTCCCCGAGGCCCGCAACGAGCGCTTCTACGCCGCCATGGCCGGCTGCCTCGACGCGTCTCTGGCGCCGGAGGCGGTCGTCCCCTGGTCCGACGTCCGCGAGGTCAAGGCCGGCAACTGGGTGCTCTGGTTCAAGCTCGTCCACCCGATCACGGTGCGGTCCGATCGCACGGGGAAGGCGAAGAAGATCGACGAGATCAAGGTCAACCTGCACGGACGGACGGGCGAGCTGGAGGTGTACAAGCCGGTGGGCTCCGACGAGCTGGCCATGCGCGGCCGCGGGCCCGCCGCCTACAACGACCTGGTGCGGCGCACCCTGGTCAAGTTCGTGGACCCGGACAAGCGGATGAAGCTGCCCAAGCTCAGCCCGGGCGCTACCAAGGGGGGTTCAGGGGGGAGCGCTCGGGCCATCGGAGCCCGCTTGACCGTCGGCGCGAGCGATCCCCCCTGAGATGACGCAAGACGAGGCCGCGCGCAGCGCGGCGGCGCTGACTCAGGCCGCCGTCGCCTCCGAGCGTGACGAGATCCGGCCGAGGTCGGAGAGCAGGTCCTCCACCCGCGGGTAGCGCCGGTCGGGGACCTTCTCCAGGCAGCGCAGGATCAACGTCTCGAGCTCGGCCGGCAGCGCCGGGTTCAGGGCGCGGGGCCGCGGCGGCGCCTTCTGGATGTGCGCCACCACCACCTCCATGGCGGAGGCGCCGTCGAAGGGCAGCTTCCCGGTGAAGATCTCGAAGAGGACGACGCCGAGGGAGTAGATGTCGGAGCGGAAATCGGCGGTCTTGCCCTGTGCCTGCTCCGGCGGCATGTAGTCCGGCGTCCCCATCACCACCCCGGTGCTGGTGAGGCCGGCGGCCGCCCCCTTCATCTCCGAGACGCGCGAGATGCCGAAGTCCATGATCTTCAGCTCGCCCGTCTCGGGCAGGATGAGCATGTTGTGCGGCTTGATGTCGCGGTGGACCACGCCGCCGTGGTGCGCCGCCTCCAGGCCCTGGCAGGCCTGCTTGGCCACGCGCAGGCCCACGCCCAGCGGCAGCGCGCCCTTGTTGCGCAGCAGGTCCTTGAGCGTCACGCCCTCGAGGTACTCCATCGAGATGTAGGGCGTGCCGCCCGTCTCGCCGAAATCGTGGGTGCGGAGCACGTTGCGGTGCGTGATGCGGCGCGCGAGCTTGATCTCCTGCTTGAACCGCTCCAGCAGCCCGGGATCGTCGCGCAACACGTCCGCGCGCACCACCTTGAGCGCCACCTCCTCGTCCAGCTGCCGGTCGTAGGCCCGGTAGACGACGCCCATCCCGCCCCGGCCCAGCGTGGCGCGGATGTCGTAGCGGCCCGCGAAGAGGACGCCCGGGGTCGGTCCGGCCGCGCCGGACGAGGCCGCGGCCGGCTGCGTGGGCGCTTCGACCACCGTCTCGTCGCCCGTCACCCCCGAGCCCTTCTTCAAGAGCGTGATGCCCTCGCGCAGGTAGTCGATCATCTGCTGCTTCTCGCGCAGGTCGGCCAGCAGGTTGTTGAAGGCGCGCGCGAGCACGCCGATCTCGTCGCTGGTGTCCACGGCCACCTTGCCCGCGTAGGAGCCGTCGCGGGCGCGCTCCACGAGCGTGACCAGGCGCCGCACCGGTCCCGTGATGCGCGTGGCGGCCGCGTAGGCCAGGCCGAGCGCGAGCACCATCACGGCGCCGGCCACCCCCACCAGGCTCGTCCGGAAGCCGCGGAAGGAGGCCATCTCCTCGGCCAGGCTGCGCAGGACGAGCACCGAACCCAGCGTCTCGCCCCCCGCGGACCGCAGCGGCACGCGCAGGGCGAGATGCCGCTCCGGGCCGAGACCGAGCTCGAACGGCTCCCGCTCCGGCGAAGATGCCGAGCCCAGGGCCGCCGGCAGCGCCCCCTCCTGCGGACCCAGCGAGGATGCGGCCACGCGCGGCGGCTGCCCCGGCGCCTGGGTGAGGAACGCGACCTGGCTGTGCGTGAGCTTGCGGATCTGGCTGGCCAGGGCCTCGTTGAGCGCGTATCCGGCGATGAGGACGCCCTTGAGGTCGGGGCCGGTCGACATGGGCACGGAGACCGCGTGGAACAGCCGGTCGCCCTGCCGCCACAGCGTGGAGGATTCCTCGCCCTCCAGGGGTCTCGTGACCACCGGGTCGGCGGACAGGTCCTCGCCCTGCGCGCCGGGACGGTCGGTGCGCGCGAGCACCACGCCGTCGGGATCCGTGGCGATGAAGAAGTCGGCCTTGAGCTCCAGGTTCCGCTCGCGCAGCGAGTCGAGGATCGTGGCCTCGTCGGTGTTCTCCACCAGCGCCTTGAACGCGGGGTCGTTGCCCAGCACGCGTATGCCGAGCTTGAGCTTCGCGTAGCGGTCGGCCTGGAAGGTGTCCCAGACCTCGCTCGTCTCGGCCAGGGCCTGGCGCAGGGTCTGCTGGGCGAGCCGATCGGCCTGGCGCGTGGTGAAGGCCAGGGTGGTGCCCACGAGCGCCACTACCAGCGCGCTGGTGAAGAGCAGGATCTTCTGGGTCAGGGTCATCAGGCGACTCGGGGGGGTACCGCGGCGGGCGTCATCTAATACCGCTCCCCGGGGCCGTAGCTCGAGCCATCCTTGCGCTTGTGGGTGACACGCCGGTACTTCGAGGCGTCGAGCACCAGGTCCACACGCGCCTGGCCTTCGGCGGGAACGGCCACGGCCTGGCTCACCTCTCCCGCCCGCTCCTGCCAGGCCCTGAGGGTGTACCGCCCGGCCGGGAGGTCGGAGAGGGTGAAGGAGCCGTCGGGGGCGGCGCGCGTGAAGTGCGGGTTGTCCCGCACCAGCACGATCGCGCTCATCTGCGGGTGGATGTTGCAGTACACGCGGACGAGGCCGGGCGCCTGGAACGTCCAGCTCCCGCTCTTCGGACGCTTGTACAGGTCGAGGTCGAAGCGGTTCTCGCCGGAGACCGAGAACACGTTGTGGAAGATGGGGTCCTCGTTGGGGAAGTCGACGGTGCCGCCCACGGGCACCACGGCCACGCGCGGCAGGAAGGCCTTGCCCTTCATGGTGATCTTCGCGCGCACGGCGGCGCGTGGCCGCGTCTGCGGGCCGTCGAGGTAGACGACCACGTCCGAGAGGTCCTTGGCGCGTCGCCCGCCCTTGTGCAGCAGCTCGACCCGGCCGCCGACGCTGCCCGCCAGCACCGGCCCGGCCAGGCCGCATAGCGCGATCGCCAGCAAGGAGCGCACGCTCAGCAAAGCGCGCGAATTCTAGCACAGCGCTTGCGTTATCATCGCCGCCTGCCCGCCCTCCTGAGCGCGCTCCTCCTCTCCGCCGCGGCGTTCGACGGCGAGGCGGCGCTGCGACACGCGGCCGCGCTCGCGGCGCTGGGTCCCCATCCCTGGGGGTCGCCGCGCGCGGGCGCCGCCGCGCAATACGTGGCCGCCGAGCTGCGCGCGGCCGGCCTGCGCGACGTGACCGTGCAGGCGTTCGCTTCCCACGGCCGGCGCGGTGCCAACGTGGTCGCGGTGCTGCCCGGCGAGAGCCCGGAGCGGGTGATCGTGGGCGCGCACCACGACACCGCGCCGGACGCCCCCGGCGCCTACGACGACGGCGGCGGCGTGGGCGTGCTGATCGAGACCGCGCGCGTCCTCGCCCGCGAGCGGACGCGGGCGCGCACGCTCGTCTTCGTGTCGTTCGACGGCGAGGAGGCCTGGTTCACGGGCCGCACGCGGGTGGCGGGCTCGCGCGAGTACGTGCGCGCGCTGGGGCCGCGCGCCCGCGACGTGGCCGCCGCCTTCGTGATCGAGATGTGCGGCTGGGCGGGCGGGACGCCCGCCCTCCACCCGATCCCCTACCCGGATCCGCTGCGGCCCGGCGCCTTCGTGGTGAGCCCCGCCTGGGTGGTGGCGGCCGCGCAGCGCGGCGCGCGCGCGGCCGGGGCGCCCTTCGTGGTGGGCGATCCGCTCCTCTCCTGGCTCTACCAGCCCGCGGTGCGCACGGTGCGCGCCACGCTCTACGGCGACGACCTCGCGCTGCTGGAAGCGGGCGTGCCGGCCGTATTGGCCTCGGACTCCTCGTTCACCGCCTTCTATCCCTGGTACCACCTGCCCGCGGACACGCCGGACAAGCTGGACGCCGCCGCGCTGGAGCGCATGGGCCGCGCGGTGGTCGCCGCGGTGCGGGCCCTGCTCGTCGCTCCGCGCGGTCCCGCCCGGCAGCCGCACTGGTTCGCCGCGCACGGCGGCACGATCGGGGTGGCCTGGCTCTACGCGCTGGGCGCGGCCTCGCTCGTCCCGCGCCTCGTCCGCGTGGCGAACAGCCGCCGGGTTCCGGCCGGCCTCGTCCTGCAGGCCGCGCTCTTCGTCGTGCTCCTCTTCCGGCACCCCGTGGTGACGCTCTGGGTGTTCCTCCTGCCCAACCTGCTCGCGGGCGCGCGTGGCGCGCTCGTTTTCGCCCTGGCCCTGTTCCCCCTGGGCGCGCTCGTGGCGCTGTGCCTCGTGGCCTGGATGCGCGGTTTCGCGAGCGGGCTCTGGATCGCTCCCTGGGAGATGCTGTCCGCGGCGGCCGCGCTGGCCCTGCTCCGGCTGACGGCGGGCGCGCC
>DATKEG010000170.1:0-7661 GCA_035544515.1 Vicinamibacteria bacterium
GGAGCCCGCGCCGCCGCCTTCCGCGCCTCCGATGCCGCCGCTGCCCGGGCCGGTCACGGTCCCGGCACCGACGCCGGCGATCACCGCGGAGCCGGCCGTCCCCACGCCGCCCGCCGTCGCCGTGGCGCGGGAACCCCCGCCGCCATCCGAGGCCGAGCCGGCTTCGGCACCGCCGCCGCCCGCGCCCGCTCCCGGGCCGCGCGACGACGCCGACCTCGTCTCGCCGACGCTGGCGGAGCTCTACTTGAACCAGGGGTTCCCGGAGAAGGCCATCGAGGTGTACAGCCGGCTCCTCGAGCGCGAGCCGGGCAACGAGCGCGCGCGCGCGCGCGTCACCGAGCTGCGGGAGGCCGGAGGGGCGCGAGCGGAGACGCCACCGGCGGGAGACACCGACCAGGCCCGGGCCGCCCGCCGCGAGGCCCTCGAACGCACGATCGAGCGGCTCGAGTCGCTGCGCGCCGCCCTGCAGAAGGGCCCGCGGTGACGCGGTTCATGCAGGCGCTGCGCGCCATCGCCGCGCGCGTTCCCGAGACGCAGGTGCTCCTCATCATGGGCACGGACGGCATTCCCATCGAGAAGCTCGTGCTCAACCCCGACCCGAACCTCGAGGCGGTGGCCGCCGAATACACGGCGCTCCTGCGCGCGAGCGTGTCGGCCGCCGGCGACACCGGCCTGGGCGAGCTGCGGGAGCTGTCGGTGGTCACCGACCGCGTGACCGCGCTGCTCGTGGCCATCACCCCGGAGTATTTCCTCTTCGCGGCGCTCGCGCCCGGCGCCCTGCACGGCCGCGCGCGCTTCGCCCTGCGCGTCGCGGGCCAGGGTCTGCAGCAGGAGTTCGTGTAGGTCGCGCGGCGCCCCCGCCCCGCGAATGTTGACACCATCCGCGACGGCGGCGAATAATATCCACTTCCCGAGACTCTCGTGGTCGCACGCCTCTGCGAAGGGAGACCCATTGGATCTCAAAGAGCTCAAGGAGATCCTCCAGATCCTCGAAGAGAAGGAGATCACCGAGTTCGAGCTGGAGGAGGCGGGCATGAAGCTGCGGATCCGGAAGGGCGCGGCTTCGCCCAACCACTCGGGTCCCGCCGCCGTGCTTCCGCTCCACGTCCCCGCCGTGCTGCCGCCGGGCGCCGCCGTGGCCGCGCCCCTCCCCGCGCCACCTTTCGGCCCGTCCGCGCCGCCGGCTCCGGCCGTGGAGGCGCCGGTGGGCGCGGTCGTGGTCAAGAGCCCGATCGTGGGCACGTTCTACCGCGCCGCCGACCCCAACTCGCCGCCGTTCGTGAACGTGGGCGACCGGGTGCGGGTCGGCCAGGTCCTCTGCATCATCGAGGCCATGAAGCTCATGAACGAGATCGAGGCCGAGGTGGCGGGGGAGGTGGTGAAGGTCCACCACGAGAGCGGCCAGCCCGTGCAGTACGGCGACCCGTTGTTCACCGTAAGACCGGAGTGAATTCCACCCCGTCTCACGGGCCCCACCCGGCCGGCCCGGGCGCCCGCCCCCGAAGCGAGTGGGAGGGGCCGCATTCCGGTGTTTAAGAAGGTCCTGATCGCGAACCGGGGTGAGATCGCCTTGCGGGTGATATGGGCCTGCAAGGAGCTCGGCCTCAAGACCGTGGCCGTGTTCTCCGAGCCCGACCGCAACAGCCTCCACGTGCGCTTCGCGGACCAGTCCGTGTGCATCGGCCCCGCGCGCAACATCGACTCGTATCTCAACATCCCGGCCATCATCAGCGCGGCCGAGGTCACCGGCGCCGACGCCATCCACCCCGGCTACGGCTTCCTCTCGGAGTCGAGCTACCTCGCGGAGATCTGCGAGGCCTGCAAGATCAAGTTCATCGGCCCGCCGCCGGAGGTCATCCGGATGATGGGGGACAAGAGCCGCGCCAAGAAGGCCATGCAGAAAGCGGGCGTGCCCGTCATCCCCGGCTCCCCGGGCGTGGTGGAGGACGAGGAGAAGGCCATCCGGTGCGCGGCCGAGGTGGGCTTTCCCGTCCTGCTCAAGGCCTCCGCCGGCGGCGGCGGGCGCGGCATGCGCATCGTGCGGGCTCCCGGCGAGGTGGCGGCGGCGTTCCGGGCCGCGCAGGCCGAGGCCGCCACCGCCTTCGGCGTGCCGGACGTGTACATCGAGAGGTACGTGGACGGTCCGCGCCACATCGAGATCCAGGTGATGGCGGACGCCAGGGGCAACGTCGTCCACCTCGGCGAGCGCGAGTGCTCCATCCAGAGGCGCCACCAGAAGCTCCTGGAGGAGGCGCCTTCGGCCCTGCTCTCCGACAAGCTGCGCCGGCGCATGGGCCATACCGCGGTGGAAGCGGCCAAGGCCGTGGGTTACGTCAACGCGGGCACGATCGAGTTCCTGGTGGACGAACCCGGCAGCTTCTACTTCATGGAGATGAACACGCGCATCCAGGTCGAGCACGGCGTGACGGAGCTGGTGACGCGGCGGGACCTGGTGAAGGAGCAGATCCTGGTGGCGGCGGGGGAGGCGCTCTCCTTCGCGCAGAAGGACGTGAGCTGGGAAGGCCACGCGTTGGAGTGCCGGATCAACGCCGAGGATCCCTACACGTTCGTGCCCTCGCCGGGCACCATCCGCCACCTCCACCTCCCGGGCGGCCCGGGCGTGCGCGTGGACACGTTCGCCTACGACGGCTGCGAGGTGCCGCCCTATTACGACAGCCTGGTGGCGAAGCTGATGACCTGGGGGCGCGACCGCGCGGAGGCGATCGCGCGCATGCGCCGCTGCCTGGACGTCATGGTCATCGAAGGCATCCGCACGAACATCCCCCTGCACCGCCGGATCGTCGAGGACCCGGACTTCCAGGCCGGCCGCATCGACACGCGCTTCATGGAGCGGTACCTGACCGCGAGGAAGGCCGCCCCCGCGGCCTCCTGAGAGCCCTCAGGTGCCCGGCGCCCTGCCCGCGCGTCCGTTCGTCTACCCGATCGTCGACGCCGGAGCGCTGGGCGGGCGCTCCGCGGCCGAGGCCGTGCGCGCGCTGGCGGAGGGCGGGGCCTCTCTCGTGCAGCTGCGCGCCAAGGGAATGCCCGACGGGGCGCTCCTGGACCTGGCCCGAGAGGCCACGGCGGCCGCGCGTGCCGCCGGGATCGCCCTGATCGTCGACGATCGCGCCGACGTGGCGCGCCTGGCCGGCGCCGACGGCGTGCACGTCGGCCAGGACGACCTGCCCCCCACCGCCTGCCGGGCCGTGCTCGGTGCCGGGGCGCTGGTGGGACTCTCCACTCACGGCCTGGGCCAGATCGAAGCCGGCCGGCGAGAGCCCGTGGACTACCTGGCGGTGGGGCCCGTCTTCCCCACGCGCAGCAAGCGCCTGGCGGACCCGGTGGTCGGTCCCGAGCTGGTCCGGCGGGCGCGGGCCCTGTGGCCCGGGCCGCTCGTGGCCATCGGCGGCATCACGCCGGAGAACGCGCGCGAGGTGGTCGAGGCGGGCGCCGACGGCCTCGCCGTCATCTCCGCGGTGCTGGCGCACGACGACCTGGCCGAGGCCGTGCGCCGTTTGCGCCGCGCCCTGGGGCCGCCGGGGTGAGACGCGCCGCGCGGCTGACTCCCCTCGCGCTCGCGCTCGCTTCGTTGCTTCCGCACGCGCGCGCCGTGTGGCCCGACCTCACCTATTACTTCCGCGACTTCACCGTCACGTTCTACCCGCTGCGCCTGTTCTGGGCGCGGGAGCTGCGGGCGGGGCGCTGGCCCGGGTGGAACCCCTACGTCTACGAGGGCGTGCCGGCCCTGCCCGTGCTCTATCCCCCCGATCTGCTGCACGTGCTCAGCCCCGACCCCGCCTTCGTCTCCTGGCTCCTCACGCTGCACTTCCCGCTGGCCGCGCTGGCCGCCTACGCGCTGGCGCGAGACCTCGGCCTGGGACGCGCGGGCGCCTTCGTGGCGGGCGCCGTCTTCTCGCTGTCCGGCCTTTGCCTGTCGTCGCTCAACCTCTACGTCTTCCTCCAGGCCCTGGCGCTCTCCCCGCTGCTCGTGCTCACCCTGCGCCGCGCCGCGCTGCAGGGTGGCCGGTTCGTCCCCGCCGCGGCCGTGGTGTTCGCCTTGTCGCTGTCGACGCTCGCCGTCGAGTTCGCGGCGCAGGCGGTGGTGCTCGGCCTCCTCCTGGCGCTGGCCGACGTGCCGCGCCCCCGTGCGGGCGCGCGGCTCGCCGTCGCCCTGGCCGTGGGGGCCGGGCTGGCGGCGGTGCCGGTGCTCGTGACCGCCGGCATCCTGCGCGAGAGCGTGCGCGGGGCGGGCTTCGCGCCCGAGGTGGCGCTGGGCAACGCGGTGCATCCCGCCGTCCTGCTGCAGGCCCTGGTGCCGGACCTGTTCGGCTCGCTGGCCGCCCCCGTCGAGGCGTGGTGGGGCGGCCGGTTCTTCAGCAAGGGCTTCCCGTACCTGCTCAGCCTCTACCTCGGCCCGCTCGCGCTCGCGCTCGCGGCGACCGGTGCCGTGGGCTCGAGCCTGGGGCGACGCCGTACGCTCGTACTCCTCTGCGCCGGCGCCTTCGGCCTCTGGTATGCGCTGGGGGCGCCCGCCGGGCTCGCCGGGTGGATCGCGCGGCTGCCGGGCACCGACTGGTTCCGCTTTCCGAGCAAGGCCATGCTCCTCCCCGTTCTCGCCCTGGCCACGCTGGCCGGCGCGGGCGCCCACGGCCTGGCGCGCGGGCTCGGCTGGCGCCGCTTCGCGTTCACCTGTGCGATCGTGGCCGCCGTTCCCCTGATCCTGGCCGGCCTGGTGGGCCTGGCGGGACGCACGGTGGCGGCCTGGGCCGCGGTGCCGGAGGCGCTTTTTCCCCCCGTGCAGCGCGCCGTCGTGGCGCAGGGCGCGCAGGCGGCGCTGCTCGCGCTGGGCGGCGCCCTCGTGGCGGCGCTCGTGTGCCGGGGGCGGCTCGGCGCGCTTCCGGGGCTCGCCCTGTTGGCCACGCTGCTCGTGGGCGACCTCGCCCGCGCCGGCGCCGGGCTCAACCCGCAGGCCCCGCCCGCGATGTTCGCCCTGCTGCCGGAGCTGGCGTCGCAGCGTCTCGACGCGCTCGACGGCGGGCGCGTGTTCAGCCACGGCCTGGACGAGAGCCCGGCCTTCCGCCGTTTCCTGGGCAGCGCGGCCCCGGGCCGCGGCCTGTGGTCGTTCTTCCTCTCGCGGCAGATGCTGGTGCCCTACGCCAGCGTGCTCGACCGCGTGGAAACCGCGCACGGCAAGGACCTGACGTCCTTCGTGCCGCGCGGGCCGGAGCTGGCGCCGGGCGATCTGGAGCCGGGCCGCGTCGGCGCGATCCTGGGACGGCTGCGGGCGGCGGCCGTGTCGCGCGTGTTGAGTCTCGATCCCCTCGATCACCCGGACCTGCTCCTGCGGGCGCGCGTACCCGCGGGACCGCCGCAGATGTGGATCCACCTCTTCGAGCTGAGCTCGGCCGCGCCGCGCGCCGCGCTCGCCTCGGGGACCGTGCGCGCGTTGCGGCTTCACCCCGGCGAGCAGGAGTACGAGGTGGACGCGGAACGCGGTGGCGACCTCATCGTGCGCGACAGCCACGCCCGCGGATGGCGGGCCTGGGTGGACGGCACGGCCGCGCCGGTCCGGCTCGCGGACGGCAAGTATCGCGCGGTGGCGGTGGCCGCCGGCCGCCACCGGGTGCGGTTCGCCTATGCGCCGCCGGGACTCCGGGCCGGGCTGGCGGTGACGGCCCTGAGCCTGGCCGCCGCGGCGGTGCTCGCGCGAAAACCCGTGGTGTAACATCCCCGCGTGGCGGCGAGAGTGCTCGACGGGGCGGCCACCGCGCGCGCCATCCGCGAGGAACTGCGCGAGCGGGTGGGGGCGCTCTCCGCCGCGGGCCGCCGTCCCGGTCTGGGTGTCCTCCTCGTCGGCGACGACCCCGCCTCCGCCGTCTACGTGCGCAGCAAGACCCGCGCCTGCGAGGACCTCGGCATCCACCACGAGACCGCGCGGCTGGCCGCCGCGGCCACGACCGCGGACGTGGTCGCGCGGGTCGAGGACTACAACCGCCGGCCGGAGATCCACGGCATCCTGGTGCAGCTTCCCCTGCCGCCACAGGTGGACACGCCGCGGGTGCTGGACCTCGTGGACCCGGCCAAGGACGTGGACGGCTTCCACGCGGAGAACGTCGGCCGGCTGGTGCAGAAGCGGCCGCGCTTCGTCGCCTGCACGCCGGCGGGGATCATGGAGCTTTTGGCGCGCAACGACGTCCCGGTGGCCTCCCGGCGCGCGGTCGTGCTCGGCCGCAGCGACATCGTGGGCAAGCCCATGGCCCTCCTCCTCCTCCACGCGGACGCCACGGTGACGGTCTGCCATTCCCGGACGCGGGACCTCGCATCCGTCACGCGCCAGGCGGACCTGCTGATCGCGGCCATGGGACGGGCCGGCTTCGTACGCGCCGAGCACGTCAAGCCGGGCGCCGTGGTCGTGGACGTCGGGATGAACCGGGTGGAGGATCCGGCGCGGGCGGAGGACTTGCTCTCCCCGGAGCGGCGGGCCGAGTTCGCGCGGAAGGGCTACGCTCTCGTGGGCGACGTGCACGCGCCCTCGGTGGGCGAGGTGGCTTCCGCGCTCACCCCCGTGCCGGGCGGCGTGGGTCCGCTCACGATCGCCATGCTCATGAGCAACACGGTGAAGGCGGCCGGCCTGCGCGGCTGAGGTCGCGGGCATCCATGCTGAAGGTCGGGCTCACCGGGGGCATCGCCTGCGGAAAGACGCACGTCGCCCGGCGGCTGGCCTCGCGCGCTCTGCACGTGCTCGACCTCGACACGGTCGCGCACGAGCTGACCGCACCCGGCGGCGCGGCCTACGAGGACGTCGTGCGCGCGTTCGGCGCCGGCATCCTCGGCGCCGCGGGCGCGATCGACCGCCAGGCCCTCGCCGCGCGCGTATTCGCCGACCCGGAAGCGCTCGGCCGCCTCAACGCCCTCGTCCACCCGCGCGTGCGCGAGGAGGAAACCCGGCGCGCCCGCGCGCTCGCCGGCACGGGCGCGGTGCTGGTCACCGACGCCGCGTTGCTGGTGGAGTCCGGCCTCCATCTCCGCTTCGACCGCCTGGTGGTCGTGGACTGCCGGCCGGAGCAGCAGGTGCGCCGCCTGGCCGCGCGCGACGGCATGACCGAGGAGACGGCGCGCGCGCGCCTGGCTGCCCAGATGCCGGTGGCCGAGAAGCGGCGCTTCGCCCATCTCCTGATCGACGCCTCGGCCTCGGTCGAGGAGACCGACCGCGCGACGGACGCGGTCACGGAGACGCTGCGCGGCCTGGCCGCCCGGGACGTGGTCCGGGTGGCCGTGCCGGCGGAACGCGCCCTGGGCGCGCTCCTGCACGGCCCGGCGCAAGGGCCGCGAGGCCTGACGCCGGCCCTGCTGCTGCGGGAGATCGTGGAGGCGGGAGGGCTGGAGATGGAGCGGGCATCCGCGCGCCTGGCGCCCCCGCCCACGGGGCCCTGGTACCGGGCCGCGGGCGCGGAATCCGGCGGTCCGGGGCCGGAGACGCTCGCCGTGCCGGTGGCGCTGTTCGCGCTGGCGCGTCGCGGCTACGATCCCGAGTACACGGCTTCGGCGGCGGCCAGCGTGGGGCGGCTCACCCATCGTGAGCCGCGCGCGCTCGGGGACGCGGTCCTGATGGCGCTGGCCCTCGCCGCCGTGGCGTCCGGAGGCCTCGACGAGGCACGCCG
>DATKEG010000171.1:0-39874 GCA_035544515.1 Vicinamibacteria bacterium
AGAAGGCTCGACGTGCGGTGCCGCGATCTCGATCCATTCAAGCGAAAGCCGGCATGGCACTCCAATCGTCTCCGCGCGAGCAAAGAGCGCCCGCATCGTACTCCAGGCTGGGCTCTGGCCAGGACTCCGCGAACTCGAGAGGACGGACTCCGATCGCAATGAAGACTGTAACGACGCCTTCGCGCCGGGGGGCCGCGGCGGCTCCTTCCTGCAGGCCGTCGACGCCGCGAGCTGCGGTGCCGGCAACGTGGCGCGGATCCCGTAGCCTAGTTCTTGCCCCTGATGTCCAGCTCGATGTGAAGCGTGAGGCGCTCGAGGCGGCGGTTGCCGACGAGCGTGACCGTGAGCGCCTCGTGCACGAGCTCCTCGTTGCCCTCGCCGTCGAAGCCGAGGTGGATCTTCATGGACGAGGCACCCTTGAGCAGCCGGCTCGGGACCTCGACGCTGGCCTTGCGGCGGACCTCCTGCCGCGGGCTCTGGCTGGGCACCAGGTCGGCCAGCCGCTTCTCCAGCCCGCGCGATGCCGCGGAGGGCGCCGGTTTCGCGGGCGCGGTCGCCGCCATCGCCCGCAGCTTCTCCAGCTCCTTGCCGATGTCGACCGAGCCCTTGGTCTTGACCGGGACGAGGTGCTTGTCGGTGTCCTCGATGGCGAACTCCACCTCCGGGGGGGCGACCAGGGAGGCGAGGGGGTCGGCGTCGCCGGCCGAGGGGCGGGGCGGTTCGGCGGAGACGGCCGGCCGCGGCGCCGGCTGCCTCGCCGGGCGGGTCCCCGAGCCACCGACCGCCGGCGCCCGGGGCTCCTCGGCCACCTTCTTGCGGACGGACGTGATGGCCAGGCGCGAGATCCCCTTCAAGGTCTCGAAGACCCCGATGCCGTGCAGGGCAGCCGCCTCGAAATACGGCGAGCCGTGCGGGTTGAGCGCCTCGTTGAGCGAGGCCACGGGCACGATGTTGCGGATGTCCCGCTTGTTGTACTGGAACACGAGGGGCACGTCTTCGACGCCCAGCCTCAGCTCGGCCAGGTTCTGCCTCAGGTTGGACAGCGACTCGATGTTGGCGTCGAGGGCGGCGGCCTGGCTATCGGCCACGAAGACGATCCCGTCCACCCCCTTGAGCACGAGCTTGCGCGTGGCGTTGTAGAACACCTGGCCGGGAACGGTGTAGAGCTGCAGCCGCACCTTCATGCCCCCGATGACCCCCACGTCGAGCGGGAGCAGGTCGAAGAAGAGGGTACGGTCGGTCTCCGTCTCCAGGCTCACCATGTCGCCGCGCGACTGGGGAGCCGTGCGCTGGTGGATGGCCTGGAGGTTGGTGGTCTTTCCGCACAGGCCAGGGCCGTAGTACACGACCTTGGCGGTCATCTGCATCGTCGTGTAGTTGAAGAAGACCACGGTGCCGCGAGTTTAGCAGGATAGGCCGCTAGAAGGCGATGCCGGCGCCGAAGGAGACGCGGGTGTCCATGGCCAGGAGCGGATCGCCGGACAGCTCCAGTCGGCGGTACTCCGCCTTGAGGACGAGGAGGTCCTGGATGCGGAGCTTCACGCCGAGGACGAGCGCGCGCAGGGTGCCCGTGTCCGCCTCCGAGCCGAGCGTCTGGCGGAAGAGGCCGACGCCCAGCCCGCCGTAGGGGATGAGCCCGCCGATCGGCGGCGCCAGCAGCGCGCTGGCGGTGAACGACGTCATCCCGACGTCGGGCGTTTCGCCGGGGACGCGCGCCGCCTCGCCTTCGAAGGTCAGCACCCGGAACCATGTCGAGGAGAGGGCCGCGCCGTAGCCACGGTTCCAGTTCTCCGCGGGCGAGGGGAAGGTCGCGAAGACCGTGATGTCACCCGCCCGGGCACCCCCCGGAGAACCCAGGAAAAGCGCCACGGCCAGGGCACCGGCCAGGCATGGGCGCGCGGCGGTCATTGTCCATAAGCCTATAATATTCAACTGTTTATGTCAACGGCTCACCGTCCGTTGACAGGGCTGCGGACGGCGACCTATGATCGTCGTGTCGGTCAGGCGCCCCGTCCTCTCTCCCAGATATATCCGGCTCCGATCATGACGACCTACATCTCGCAGAATGCGTTCTGGGGCCTCCTGATCTCCGCGGTCGAGGTCTACAAGCGCGAGTGCTTCGGCCTCCTGATCGGCTATCGCGACCGCAAGGGCGCCCAGGACATGTACATCGTCGAGCACGCGCTGCCGTTCCAGACGGCGGGAAGGCGGCACAAGGGCGTGGTCAGCAATCCCCGGGCGCACCGGCGGATCGACCGGTTCCTGAGCAGCATCCCGCAGCTCTCGGTGATCGGCGACTTCCACTCGCACACCATGTGGGGATACAGCAAGGCCGCCAGCCATCCGAGCGAGACCGACCTCGAGGGGATGACGGCGGAGAACGTGTACGTCATCTTGAGCGTGAACGACCGGCTCCGCGAGGTGCCCTGGCAGTACAACGACGATGGGTCGCTCTCGGGGACGACCGACGACCACTACTTCCGGCTGACCGCGTACACCGTGACTCGCGCCGGAGAGCCGCGGAGGACGCCGATCCTCTGCCCGTACGCCATCGGCTTCAACGCTCGCCCCCTTCGGGCCATCAAGTAGGCCGCAAGACGGGTCACCCCATCGCGCCTCTCCCGCCGCGCCCGAGTCAGTATTTCTGACGTTCTCGATTTTATTCCTGTTTATGGACTAATATAAGTCACAGCGGCCCGTGGTACGGCATGACCTCGGGGCGGGACCCATTGAAAACAGGAGGCGCTTCATGAAGATCAAGGCTGGGCTGGGGACTCTCGGGGTGATCACGCTGGCCCTGGTGACCGTGGCCTGCGAGGACACCGGACGGGCCAAGGAGGAGAGCCGCGAGGCGGCCGGGGCCGCGGCCGATGCCGCGAATCGGGCCGCCGACAGGGCGGGCGAAGTCGCGGGTCAGGCCGGTGACGCGATCGGCGCCGCGAAGCAGACGTTCGACGTGAAGGCGGCGCTGACCCTCGACACCACGATCGACGCCTCGCACATCGACGTGGACACGAGCCACGAGACGCGCACGGTAACGCTCAGGGGCACGGTCCCCACGGCGGCGCAGAAGGACGCCGCCGAGCGCATCGCCCGTGACAAGGCCGAGGGCTATACCATCTCGAACCAGCTCACGGTCGCCGTCCAGTAGCCTAGCTGGCTTCGATCTTCCTGCGGGGGCGCTCGGGACCGAGCTTGTTGTAGAGCGTCTTGGGGTCGATGCCCAGGGCACGCGCGGTCTTGCCGCGATGGCCGTCGTGCTGGCGCAGGACCGTCTCGATGTACTCCTTCTCCATCTCGGCCAGGCTCAGGCCGGTGCGCACGGGCGCGCTCTTCCAGCCCTGGTCGCGCACGTCGAGGGGCAGGTCCTCGGCGTCGATCACGTCACCGGACGCCAGCACGGCCGCGCGCTGGATGAGCATCTGCAGCTCGCGGACGTTGCCCGGCCAGGAGTAGCGCGAGAGCGCCTCGAGCGCGCGCGCGCTGAGCTTCTTGCGTCCGGCGTACAGGTCGACGAAGTGGCGGGCGAGCAGGGGGACGTCGGACAGACGGTCGCGCAGGGGGGGCAGCTTGAGCGTCACGCCGTTCAGGCGGTAATACAGGTCCTCGCGGAAGCCTCCGGACTGCATCTCGGTCTTCAGGTTCTTGTTCGAGGCCGACACCAGCCGTACGTCGGTGCGGACCGGGCGCGTGCCGCCGACGCGGAAGAACTCCTTGGTTTCGATGGCGCGGAGCAGCTTGACCTGGACCATGGGCGAGACCTCGCCCACCTCGTCGAGGAAGAGCACGCCGCGGTCGGCCACCTCGAACAGCCCGGGCTTCCGCGCGAGCGCGCCGGTGAAGGCCCCCTTCTCGTGCCCGAACAGCTCGCTCTCCATCAGGGTCTCGGGCACGGCGCCGCAGTTTATGGCGATGAAGCCCTGCTCGGCGCGAGGGCTCAGCCGATGGAGGGCGCGCGCGACGAGCTCCTTGCCCGTGCCGCTCTCCCCCTGGAGCAGGACCGGGATGTCGGAGGCGGCAACGCGCTCCACCGTGGCCAGCAGCTCCTTCATGGCCGCGTCCTCGGTGATGATCCCCTGGTGGGAGTCGAGGCCGCGGAGCCGCGCCTTGAGCGTGACGTTTTCGCGCCGCAGGCGCGACTTCTCCGCCGCCTTGGCCACCAGTACCTCGAGCTCCTCCATGCGCGCGGGCTTGGTGACGTAATCGTAGGCCCCGAGCTTCATGGCCTCGATGGCCGTGGCGACGCTCGCGTAGCCCGTGAGCACGATCACCTCGGTGGCCAGGTCCTCGGCCGCGATCTGCCGCAGGATGTCGATGCCGCTCCCGTCGGGCAGCATCAGGTCGAGCAGCGCCACCTCGAAGTCCGACTGCTTGAGCTGCCCCAGGCCTTCGGCCACGCTCTCGGCGGCCACGGCCATGTGCCCGCGCCCGCGCAGCTCCTCGCACAGCACCTCCGAAAGCGCCCGGTCGTCCTCGACCACCAGGATCCGGAGCGAGCTCGTCTCGGTCATGGACCCCCCTTCGGGGCGGCCAGCCCCGACGTTCCTCCGGTGGGCAGGGCCAGCGAGATGCGCGTGCCCCGCCCCACCCCGCTGTCCACCCGGATCTCGCCGCCGTGGGAAGCCACGATGCCGTGGCAGATCGCGAGCCCGAGCCCGGTGCCCTGGCCGACCGGCTTGGTGGTGAAGAACGGGCTGAAGATCTTGCCCAGGTGCTCCGGCGGTATGCCGGCGCCGTCGTCCGCCACCGTGAGGACGGCGCCGTTACCCTCGTGCCGCGTCTCGATCTCGACGTGGCCGCCGGCCGGTGTCGCGTCGAGCGCGTTCATGAGGAGCGCGATCAGCACCTGCCGGAGCTGGCCGTCGTCGGCGTGCAGGGGCGCCAACTGGGGCTGCAGGCGCAGCGACAGCGAGATCTGCTTGAGCTTCATCTGGTGGCCCACGAGCTCGGCCGCCTTCTCCGCGAGCAGGTTGAGGTCGGTGGGGCGCTTTTCGGGGGGACGGGCGCGGCTGAACTCCAGGAGCGCGCCGATGATCTTCTTGCAGCGGAAGATCTCCTCGTCGATCGTCTGCAGGTAGCGCGGGAAGTTCTTGAACGCGTCCACGGCCAGCAGCCGCTCGTCCCGGGCGGAACGGAGCAGGCTCTCCGCGCGCAGGGCGATCGAGGCCAGCGGAGTGTTGATCTCGTGGGCCACGCCGGCCGCGAGCTGGCCGATGTCGGCCAGGCGCGCCGACTGTCGCAACCGGGCCTGCTGCTCCTTGAAGACGTTGACGTCCTTGAGGATGACCACCAGCTCGTGCAGCGTTCCCGAGCCGTCGCGATGCGGGGAGACCGTGACCTGCTGCACGCCGGGCAGCCGCGCGTAGCTCGTCTCTTCCGTGCGCGCCGCCCCGTCCGCCAGGCTGGCGGCGATGGGGTCGGGCTGGTCCGCGGCGGGGGCGCCGAGCAGCTCGGAGTAGGGCCGGTCCAGCACCTGGGGCATGGTGAGGCCCAGCGCCCTGGCCAGGCCGAGGTTCGCGCGGCGCACCGCGCCGCTGCGGTCGAGCAGCGCCACCGGGTCCACGATGGCGTCGAACGTGCGCTCCCACTCGTTCTTCGCGTCGAGCAGGTTTCGGATGAAGCGGATGTGCGGGTGCTGCTGGCCCGAGGGGCCGAAGATCATGGCGGTGGGGGGGGCCTTGGGCTCGCTCGCAATGACCACGGCCATCTCGGCGGCGTCGCCCGGGGCCGCGAACACGACCGCGAGCTCGACGTCGGACGCGAGCAGCGACCGGACGTTGTCGACGGTGACGACCTCCAGGTTGCGGCCGGCCAGTCCCGACACCCAGTCGCCGAGCTGCGGGCCGAGGCCGAGGATGCCTACCCGGAGCAGATCCGGCTCGCGCCGCGACATGGGCGTCGAGTGTAGCTGGCGGGAAACATTCCCGCAAGGCGGGCGGCCGCGGTAGCCGTTATTCGACCGGCACGCGCTCGGCGCGCTTGCGGCGTGGGGAGCGGGGCGCATCGGCCCGGTCGATCCGCTCGAGCTGCCACTGGCAGAAGAGCACGATGCCCTGCAGGATCTGGCGCCGGAGGGCGCGCGCCTTCTGCCGGTCGAGACCGGCCTCCTCGAGGATCTCCGACACGAGGCAGCAGGCCTTCCGCGACTCAGCGGCCATGGTCCTCCCTCTCACCGAAGGCCACCCGCAGCCGCCCCTCCACGAGGGCCGCCCCGAGGAGGCGGCGGGAGGCCAGCGTACGCGGGAGCAGGATGTTCCGGCGCTGATTCTTGACCGAAACGACCAGGTCTTCGCCATGCGTCCAGACCTGCAGGTCTTCCTTCTCGGCGAACGGCATCCGGATGTAGAGAGCGTATCCGCGGCCCTCCCTCTTCACCTCCACCGGGCGGTCCGAGAAGAAGACGGCCGTGGGGTCCTTGTCCCCGAAAACCTCTCCCGCGAGCTCGTCGAGGAGCTTCACCCCCGTCATCTCGCGGTCGAACAGGCGCGCCTGGAAGAAGGGCAGGGGATCGAAGTTGCGGCGCGCCTCCGCGAGGTGGCCGGCCTGGATGTCCATCCATTTGTCGAAGTACTCGGACCGGGCCTGCGGCGGCAGCACGCGGTTGGCCACCACGGCGTCCACGGGGAAGGCGAACAGGTTCAAGTAGGTGTACAGCCGCTGCGACTCGTTGATGACCATGCGCTCGGGGTTGAGCACGATGCGGATCGAGCTGCGGCGCGGGTCCTGGAGGAGCGGCCCCATCCCCTGCAGCTCCTCGTAGACGCCCTTGACCGCGGCCAGCACGTCGTCCGAGGGCAGGGGCATGTCCGTCACGCGCTTGGCCACCGGCCGCACGGATTTCAGGACCGTGCGCTGGATGGGGAAGATGCGCTTGAAGTAGAACTGCAGGATCTCCGGCACGCCCAGCATGCGCACCGTCTCGCCGGTGGGCGCCGTGTCGATGACGATCACCTCGTAGGACTTCTCGTCGGCGTAGCGCTTGACCTTCAGGAGGCTGAACAGCTCCTCCATCCCGGGCAATATCGCCATCTCCTCCGCCACCGCCTCGTCCATGCCCTGGAAGGTCAGGAAGCGCGTGAGCCATTCCTGGATCACGCCCCAGTGGCTGGCCAGCTCCCGGTTGACGTCGATCTCCAGCGCGTGCAGGTTCTTCGCGATCGAGGTCGGGGCGCTCTCGACCTCGGCCTCGAGCGCGTCGCCCAGGCTGTGCGCCGCGTCGGTGGAGACGACGAGGGTGCGGTGGCCGAGGCGCGCGGAGCGGACGGCGGTGGCGGCGGAGAGGCTCGTCTTGCCCACGCCGCCCTTGCCCGAATAGAGGATGATCCTCACGCGACCCCGCCCGCTCCGGCGCGCGCGCCCGCGCGCGCCCGGGAGCGTACCCGGCCCAGGCCCAGGCCCAGGATCGCCTCGCCGACCTCCTTCAGCCCACGCAGGTCGTGGACGTCGGTCTCACGCTCCGGCACCGGCACGACGGGGGCCTCGACTTTCTCCCCGAGCTGGGCGATGTGGCGGCGCTCGGCGCGGGCCAGCGACTGCTGGTCCTGGAAGACCTCCACCAGCCGGCGCTTGAGGTCGCGGTCGAGCTTCACGGCCGGCCGGCCCTTCCCTCGAGGGGGCGGGGTGGCGGCGGGGTCGGGGTGGACGCGGTTGACGATGAAGCTGACGAAAGGCATGTGGGCCTGGGCCAGGCGCTCGTGGAAGAAGAGGGCCTCCTCCAGGCTCGCCTTCGCGGGCGCGGCCACGAGCACGAACGCGGAGCCGGGCTCGCGCAGGAGCTTCTGCACCTGCCCCGCCCGCTCCTTGAAACCCTCGTACAGGCCCTCGAACGCCAGGAAGAACTCGGAGAGGTCCTGGAGGAACTGCACGCCCAGCACGCGGTCGGCGATCTTCAAGGCGAGCGCCCCCGTGCGGGTGGCGACCTTCAGCGTCAGGCGGCCGGCCACGAAGTACGGCCGCAGCACCCAGCGCAGCACGCTCGTGTCCAGGAAACCCATCAGGCGTTCCGGAGCTTCCAGGAAGTCGAGGGCATGCCGGGTCGGCGGCGTATCGAGCACGACCAGGTCGAACCGCGGGTCGGCCACCAGCTCGAGGAGCTTCTCCATGGCCATGTACTCGTGGCTGCCGGCCAGCGCCGCCGAGACCTGCTGGTAGAAGCGGTTCCCCAGGATGCGCGCCCGCGCTTCCTCGCTCGGGGCGTGCCGCTCCACGAGCGCGTCGAAGGTCCGCTGCGTGTCGAGCGTCATGGCCCAGAGGGTGCCTTTCGCCTCCGGCGCCACCTTGCCCAGGTCGAGCGCGCGCGGACGATCGCCGAGCTGGCGCAGGCCCAGGCTCGTGACCAGGCGCCGCGAGGGGTCGATCGTGCAGACCAGGACCTGCCGCCCCGCGACCGCGGCCTGGAGCGCCAGCGCGGCGGCCGTGGTCGTCTTGCCGACGCCCCCCGCCCCGCCGATCACGAGCACCTTCCGGTCCCGCACGGCCGCGCGCAGGGCGCGGCGGCCGGCGGAGGCGCCGGCGCTCATGCCGCTTCCAGCCGCTCGGCCAGCACGCGGAGGTCGTCGAGGCCGACGTCGTCACGGAAGAGGTAGGGAAGAGCGACGAGCGGTGTGGTCGAGGCGCGGCGAAGCCGCGCGAGGTAGAAGCGGGTGAGCTTGTGCCGCCGCAAGTGGCGGCGCGCCGCGCCCAGCGCGGCGGACAGGGAGATGCCCGGCGCGAGAGCCCCCGCGCCCGCCGCTCCCGCCGCGCCGAGGCGCAGGATCTCGGCTTCCTGTGCCTCGGTGAACCGCCGCTCGTGGCACCCGTTCAGGAAGATCGCGCGGGGTGTGATCCCCAGCTCCTCGGTCGCCAGCCGATGGAACTCCAGCGCCTCGACCACGGCCATCTCCTCGGGGATCGCCACCACACCGAGCGCCGTCCGCGCCGGGTCACGCAGCAGCGCCACGATGCGGCGCGCGTTGTGGCCGACCGGGCCCACGGGCACCGCGCGCGAGGCCGCGAGCGGCACCTTCAGGAAGGCCAGGCCGTGGCCGGTCGCGGGCGCGTCGAGGACGATCAGGTCGAAGCGCGGCCGCCCACGCCAGCCGATCGTCTCTCCCTCCAGGACCATCACCTTCCCCAGCGTGATCAGCTCCGGCACGCCGGGCGCGGCGGCGAAGAACCGGTGGTAGAGGGGGCTCTCGAGCACGCGGCGGGCGAGGATGTCGACGCGAACGGTCGCGCGGACGTACTCCTCCATGGCGGCCTTGGGATCGAGGTTCAACGTGAACAGACCCGGCAGCACCTCGCACACCACGCCTCCCGAACGCCGGCCGCCCAGGTAGCGGGCGGCTTCGCGCGGAGCCTCCACCTCCACGAGGAGGACCCGTTTGCCCCGCTCGCGCGCCGCCAGGGCCAGGGCCGCGCCCACGACGCTCTTGCCCACGCCACCCTTGCCCGACAAGACGATGAGGCGCTTCGAGAGGAGATCATCGAGCACCATCGGGCCCCAGACTACCACCGTACACCGCCGGTGCCCGACCCCGGTGCGGAGTAGAATGCCGCTCGATGACCGAGGCCACCACCCTGGCGGCTCCCCCGACCGAAACGGCCGGGAGGGGGCGGGTCGTCATCGTCATGCCCGCCTACAACGCGGCGCGCACGCTCGAGGACACGTTCCGGGCGATCCCCCCGGGCTACTTCGACGAGATCGTGGTCGTGGACGACCACAGCCGGGACGAGACGACGGAGCTGGCGCAGCGGCTCAACCTCAAGGCGATCCGCCACCCGCACAACGTCGGGTACGGGGGCAACCAGAAGACCTGCTACATGGAGGCGCTGCGGGACGGCGCCGACATCGTGGTCATGCTGCACCCGGACGGGCAATACGACCCCGCCATCATCCCCGAGATGATCCGGCCGATCGCGGAGAGGCGGGCGGACATGGTGCTCGGCTCGCGGATGATGGTGCCCGGCGGAGCGGCGCGCGGCGGGATGCCGCGGTGGAAGCGGATCTCCAACCGGTTCCTCACCACCATGGAGAACCTGGCCATGAGGCGCCGGTTCTCCGAGTGCCACACCGGCTATCGCGCCTACAGCCGCCACTTCCTGGAGACGGTGCCGTTCCTGCGCAACTCGAACAACTTCGTCTTCGACACCGAGGTGATCTTCCAGGCCGTGGCCTTCGGCCTGCCCGTGGTCGAGGTGCCGATCTCGACGCGTTACTTCGCGGACGCCTCCTCGGTCGGGTTCCGCACGGGTGTGGTCTACGGGCTGGGAACGCTCCTGACCGCCCTCCGGTACGTGCTCCACCGGACGGGGATCCTCTCCTGCGACAAGTTCCGCCGCTGAACGCTCTTCGGCCCTCCCGCCCCGTCCTCCTCCTCGCCGTGTCGCTCCTGGCGCTGGCCGCGCTCGACCTGGCGCGGGCGTACGCCGGGCGGTCGCTGCGTCCCTTCCAATGGGCGGCCGGGCTCCTCGCGGTGGCCGCCGTGTGGTGGCTGATGCGCTCGCGGGGCTCCTCGCGCCGGGAGGCGTGGCCGGTCGGCGTCCTCTGCCTCTTCCTCGTGCCGCTCTGGGTGGACCACGCCCGGCAGCTCCAGAGCGACGGCATCATGTATTACGCCTTCCTCCGCTCGGTGCTCTTCGACGGGGACCTGCATTTCAGCAACGACTTCGCGCTCCTGGGCTGGCCCGACATACCGAACGTGCTGCCGGTCGGAGCGCCGCTCCTGTGGAGCCCGTTCGTGGCCACCACGCACCTGCTTCGCCAGGCGGCCAGGCTGTTCGGCGCGGGAGAGCCCACCGGCGTCGAGCCGCTCTACCAGGCGACGGCCTGCCTGGCCACCGTCGTCTACGGCTCCGCGGGGCTCCTCCTGCTGCCGGGGGCGTTGAAGCGATGGGTGATCCCGGCGGCGGCCTTCTGGGCCACCGTGCTGTGCTGGGTCGGCTCGCCGCTGCGCTTCTACCTTTCCGTCCTGCCCGGCCTGGCTCACGGCGTGGAGTTCTTCGCGGCGGTGCTCGTGTTGCGGGCCTGGCTGTCGCTGCGCGACCGGGTGGACGTGCGGCGCGCGGCGCTGTGCGGGGCGGCTTGCGGCCTCGTATTCCTCGCGCGCTCGCAGGATGGGCTCCTGCTGCTCGCGCCGGCCGTCGAGATCGGGCGGCGCCTCTTTCGCCGCGGCGAGGATCGTCGCCGGCTGCTCGGGGCGGGGGCCGCGCTCGCCGGCGCCTTCGCGCTGGTCGCGCTGCCCCAGATCGTCGTCTGGCAGGTCACGTTCCACGACGCCGTGCTCATCCCGCACCAGCAGATCCACGGCGATCAGTTCCTGCTGCCCGAGCCGCAGCTCGCGGGCACCCTCGTCTCCCCGCGCGGCGGCGTCTTCCTCAACTACCCGGTGCTGTTCGTGGCCTTCGTCGGGCTCCTCGTCCTCGCGTTCCGGGACCCCGCCTACGTGGCGGCCGTGCTCCCGGTGCTCCTCGCCGGCTGGTACGTGAACGCCAGCGTGTTCGACTGGTACCAGGTGCGGCGGTTCACCGGTGTCGTGCCGCTGCTGGCGCCGGGGCTCGCCCTCGTGCTGGTACCGCTGACGCGCGGGGGCTTCGTGCCCGTGGCGGTGCTGGCCTTCGCCGTCTGGCGCCACGACCTCGCGGTGGATGCGCTGCGTCGCATCCCCGGCGACCCCGCGCCGCTGCGCGCGGTGGTGCGCGAGGCCGCCGACGGCCTCGCCGGCGATGCGTACGCCATCCTCGAGCCGCGCGCGCCCCGGCTGGCGGTGCGGCTCCTCTCGGCCTACACCGGCGAGCCGCTGCTCCACGAGACGGTGAGCCGGGTGGACCTCGACGGCGCGCCGTCCGTCCTGCGCCTGCCGCGGCCCGCGCGCCATCTCGCGGCGGTGGAGGTGGAAGACGGGCAGGCCGGCCGGTGGGTGAGCGACCGGGAGACCCGGCTCTTCCTCCCCGTCGCCTGGACCGGCGGAGTGGTGGTCACGGTGCGCGCGCGCGCGCTGGAAACGGTCGAGCCGCAGCACATGGAGGCCCTGTGGAACGACGTGGCGGCGGGCCGGCTGGCCATGACGGCCGCGTGGGGCGACTACCGCTTCCGCGTGCCGGCCGCCGCCGTTCGCCCCGGGACGAACGAGCTCTTGCTGCGCTTCGACCGCGCGCCGATCTACCGGAGGATCCGTGGTGACGGTCCGAGGGAGCCGCGGCCGGCCATACTGTCCGCGATCACGCTCCATCGCGCCCACGAGTGAAGCGGCCGTGAGCGCGCCGGCCCGCGTGATAGCGTACGGAGATGGCCGCGGCGAAAGACTGCACCTTCTGCCGGATCGTCGGTGACGGCGAGGCCGCCCCCACCGTCTTCGAGGACGAGGACGTGGTGGCCTTCCTCGACCACCGGCCGCTCTTCCCGGGACATTGCCTGGTCGTTCCCCGCGCGCACCACGAGACGCTGGCCGACCTGCCCGCGCCGGCCGTCGCGCCGCTCTTCATGGGTGCGCGGCTGCTCAGCCGCGCGGTGGTGGACGCCATGGACGCCGAGGGCAGCTTCGTGGCCGTCAACAACACGGTGAGCCAGAGCGTGCCGCACCTGCACGTGCACGTGGTGCCGCGGAGGAAAGGGGACGGCCTGCGCGGCTTCTTCTGGCCGCGGCAGCCCTACGACGGGCCGCAGGCGATGGCCGAGACGCGGCGGCGGCTGCGCGCGGCGATCGACCGGCTGCGGAGCGAGGGGTTCCCATGACCGGCGGAGCGCCCCGGCCGAGCGGGCCGGCGGCCGTGCAGGACGCGGTGGCGCGCCTGCGCGCGGGGATCGAGCGCCCGCACACGCGGTTGTCCCGGCTCCTCCGCAACAAGTTCGTGGCCGGGCTCATCATCCTGATCCCGATCGTGCTGACGGTGAAGGCGCTGTGGTGGCTCTTCGCCTACGTGGACGGCCTGGCGCAGCCCCTGGCGCAGGCCATCGTGGGCCGGCCCATCCCGGGCATCGGCTTCGTGCTGACCATCGCCATCGTGTTCACGGCGGGGCTGCTCTTCTCGGCCGGGCCCTTCAAGAGGGTGCTCGACGCGGTCGAAGACCTGCTCGACGGCGTGCCGCTCGTGGGCACGGTGTACGGGACGACCAAGAAGGTGCTCTCGGGCTTCGGCAACCCCAACGCGCAGAGCGCGTTCCAGCGTTTCGTGCTGGCCCAGCTCCCCGGCCGCACGACCCCCGGCTTCCTCACCGGCAGCTTCGAGCTGCAGCGGCGCGACGGCACGCGCTACACGCTCTACACGGTGTACATCCCCACGAACCACCTCTACGTGGGCGACGTCGTGGTGCTGCCCGCCGAGGACGTGATCGAGACCGACCTCACCGTCGAGGACGGCGTGAGCCTGATCCTGTCGGCGGGAGCGTCCGTGCCCGCCCGAGTCGGGGAGAAGTAGGGGATACTCGCCGTGATCGCTCATGGCCTCACGGGGGGGGAGGCGCGGCCTCGACGCCGCCGCGCTGGCGAGCCTGCTGGCCAGGCTGGGCCGGGACGCGGAGTCGGCCGGATCCGCCTACGAGGAGCTGCGCCGCGCGCTGGTGGGCTTCTTCGCGTGGCGGGGCGCCCCGACCCCCGAGGAATGCGCCGACGAGACGCTGGACCGGCTCGCCCTGCGGCTGGCCGAGGGCGTGGCCGTCGAGGACGTGGCGCGGTTCGCGCGCGGCGTGGCGCGGCTGGTCCTGCTCGAGCACTGGCGCGGCGCCGACGCGCGGCTGATCCCTCTGGGCGACGCGGCGGCGGACCCCCCGGCCGAGGCCGATGGCTTCGAGGACCAGGCCCACGACTGCCTCGACCTGTGCCTGGCCGAGCTGCCGCCCGAAGGACGCGGCCTCATCGTCGAGTACTACGTGGCTGAGGGCCGGACACGCATCGACCGTCGCAAGCGGATGGCCGCGGAGCGAGGCCTCTCGGAGAGCGCGCTGCGCAACCGCGCCCAGCGCCTGCGCGACGCGCTCGAGCGCTGCATCATCGGATGCCTGGCCACGGCGGGTGGCGCCCCCGGCGACACGAAGGCGTGACCCTGTTCACTATGGAGTGTGAAGACCGTGCCGCCGGAGTGGACTGAACCCGCGATCCGGCGCTATCTGCTCGGGTTGCTGCCCGAGGCGGAAGCGGAAGCCCTCGAGGACGCCTACCTCGGCGATCCCGAGGTGCTGGGCCGGGTCCGCGCCGTCGAGGACGACCTCCTGGACGACTACGCGGCGGGTCGTCTCACCCGGGACGCGGCCGGACACTTCGAGAGCCGCTATCTGCCCTCGCCCTATCTGCGGCGGCGGGTGACGGCCGCTCGCGCGCTTCGCCTGGCCGCGGACACGCCCGCGCCGATGGCACGCCAGGCGCCGTCCGGCCCGATGCGCTGGCGCGGGCCCCTGGCCATCGCCGCGGGCCTGCTCGTGGCGGTGGCCATGGCCTTTGCCCTGCGGCCCTCGCGTCCCGCGGCGGTGGCGACGGTGCCCGCCCCGCCGCCGACCCTCGCCGCCCTCCCGCCCTCGCCGCCCGCGACCCCCTCGCCCGATCCGAAGCCGACCTCGCCCGTGGTCACGCCCGCGACGATCCGCGTGGTGGTCGCCCTGTCGCCCGTCCTCCTGCGCGGCGCGAGCGGACCGGTCGAGGTGCGCGTGCCGCGGCGCACGTCGGCCGTCGTGCTCGAGCTGCAAGGCGACCCGGCCGTCCTCGGGCCGCGCCCGGGCGCCACGCTGGGCGCGACGATCGAGACGGTCGAAGGCGCCACCGTCTGGCGCGGAGGCGCGCGCGTGCGCGATCCCCGGCGTTCCACGGTGGTGGCCTCGGTCGAGGTCCCGGCCGAGAGGCTTGCCCCCGCCGACTACGTGGTCACGCTGTCGAGGGCGGAAGAGGTGCTCTACCGGTACTCCTTCCGGGTGCCCGCGCGCTGATCCGCGCCGGTTGACAGCCGGAGACGTTCCGATCCAGCATGGGCGAAGAAAAGGCGAAACATGCCCGCCGAGCTGCGCGCGTCCTCCGCCTTCTCGTTCCTGCGCGGGTCCTCGCTTCCCGAGGCCCTCGTCTCGCGCGCCGCCGAGCAGGGCTACGACGTGCTCGCGCTCGTGGACCGCGACGGGCTCTCCGGCGCGCCGCGCTTCTTCAAGGCCGCGCGGAAGGCCGGCGTGCGGCCGATCGTCGGCGCGGAGCTGACGCTGGAAGAGGGCGGCTGCCTGCCGGTGCTGGTCGAGAGCCCGGCCGGCTACCGCAACCTCTGCCGCCTGATCACCGACATGAAGGCCGGCGTGCCCAAGGGCGAAGGCGCTCTGGCCACGGGCGCGCTCGAGGGGCGGACGGAAGGGCTCGTCGCGCTGGCCGGAGCCGACGCGCTGGGCCGTCCGCCGGACCCCGACCGGCTCGCGCGGCTCCTCCAGGCGTTCGGCGCGAAGGGCGTCGCGGTCGAGGTGCAGCGGCACCGCCGCCGCCGCCAGGAGGCCGCGAACCAGGCCCTGCTCGACCTCGCCGGCGCGCTCGGCCTCATGGCCGTGTGCACCGGCGGCGTGCGCCACGCCCGGGCCAGCGGCCGCTTCCTGCTCGACGTGCTCACCTGCATCCGCGAGAAGCGCACGCTGGCCAACGCGGGAACGATCCTCTCCGAGAACGCCGAGCGCTACCTGCGGCCGCCCGCGCAGGTGCGGGCGCAGTTCGCGGACCGCAAGGACGTCGTGCGAAACACCGAGGCGCTGGCCGACCGCCTGCGCTTCACGCTCGACGACCTCGGCTACCGTTTCCCGGACTACCCGGTGCCGCCCGGCGAGACGATGTTCTCGCACCTGCGGGCGCTCACCGAGAAGGGCGCGCGCGAGCGCTACCGGCCCTACCACGAGAAGGCGCGGGCGCAGGTCGAGCGCGAGCTGGCCCTCATCGGGAAGCTGGAGCTGGCCGGCTACTTCCTGATCGTCTGGGACATCGTGGACTACTGCCGGCGGACCGGCATCCTGGTGCAGGGCCGCGGCTCCGCCGCCAACAGCGCCGTCTGCTACAGCCTGGGCATCACGGCCGTGGATCCGGTGGGGATGGAGCTGCTCTTCGAGCGCTTCCTCTCCGAGGAGCGCGGGGAGTGGCCCGACATCGACCTCGACCTGCCCAGCGGCGACCGCCGCGAGCGGGTGATCCAGCACGTCTACGCGAAGTACGGCGCGCGCGGCGCGGCCATGACCGCCAACGTGATCACGTACCGCGAGAAGAGCGCCACGCGCGAGATCGGCAAGGTGCTGGGCCTGCCCGCGCCGGAGGTGGACAAGCTCGCGCGCGTGCTGCGGCGGTTCGAATACGTGGACGAGAAGGAGACGCTGGAGAACCGGCTCTCGCTGACCGGGCTCGACCAGGACGACCGCCGGGTGCGCCTGTTCGCCAACCTGTTCGCCGAGATCCAGGACCTGCCGCGCCACCTCGGCCAGCACTCGGGCGGGATGGTGGTGGCCCGGGGCTCGCTCGACGCCGTCGTGCCGCTCGAGCCGGCGAGCATGCCCGGACGCGTGGTCGTGCAGTGGGACAAGGACGACTGCGCGGACATGGGCATCATCAAGGTGGACCTGCTCGGGCTGGGCATGATGTCGGTGCTGCAGGACTCGCTCGCGCTCGTCGCTCAGCAGGGCGGAGAGGTGGACCTCGCGCACCTGCCGGCCGACGACCCCACGGTCTACTCCATGCTCCGGAAGGCGGACACGGTGGGCGTCTTCCAGGTGGAGAGCCGCGCGCAGATGGCCACCCTGCCGCGGCTGAAGCCCGAGCGGTTCTACGACCTGGTGGTCGAGGTGGCGATCATCCGCCCCGGTCCGATCGTGGGGAAGATGGTGCATCCCTACCTGGCGCGGCGCGCCGGGGAGGAGCCGGTCGTCTACGCGCACCCGAGCCTGGAGCCGATCCTGCGGCGCACGCTCGGCGTGCCCCTCTTCCAGGAGCAGCTCCTGCGCATGGCCATGGCCGTGGCCGGCTTCACCGGGGGCGAGGCCGAGGAGCTGCGCCGGGCCCTCGGGTTCAAGCGCTCGGAGCGGCGCATGGCCGAGGTGGAGAGGAAGCTGCGGGCGGGGATGGCCGCGCGCGGGATCACGGGCGAAACCCAGGAAGACATCGTCCGCTCCATCACCGCGTTCGCGCTCTACGGGTTCCCGGAGTCGCACGCCGCCTCGTTCGCGCTGCTCGCCTACGCGAGCGCCTATCTCAAGGCGCACCACGGCGAGGCTTTCGCCTGCGCGCTGCTCAACAACCAGCCCATGGGCTTCTACCACCCGTTCACGCTGGTCAAGGACGCGCAGCGCCACGGCGTGCGCTTCCTGCCCGCGGACGTCACGCGCAGCGCCTGGCTCTGCACGATCGAGGACGGCCGCGTGCGCCTGGGGCTGCGTTACGTGGCCGGGCTGCGCCAGGCGGCGGGGGAGCGCCTGGCCGCGGAGCGCGCGAAGTCTCCGTTTGGCTCGCTGCAGGCCTTCGTGGATAGCACTTCGCTGCACCACGACGAGCTGACGGCGCTCGGCGAGGCGGGCGCGCTCAACGCGTTCGGGTTCACGAGGCGGAGCGCCCTGTGGCAGGTCGAGCGGGCGGCGCGGCCGCGCGGCCCGCTCTTCCGTTCGGCGGAGGAGGCACCGCAGACGTCTCCCTTGCCCGAGATGACCGTCGCGGAGCGCCTGCACGCCGACGTGGCGCGCACCGGGCTCACGGTGGGGCCGCACCCCCTGTCTTTGCACCGTGCCGCGCTGGCCGAGCGCGGCGTGCGGCGGGCGTGCGACCTGCCGGCGAGCGGGCAAGGCACGCCCGTGCGCGTGGCGGGCGCGGTCATCTGCCGGCAGCGGCCGGGCACCGCGAAGGGCTTCGTGTTCCTGACCCTGGAGGACGAGACCGGGCTGATCAACGTCATCATCAACCCCGACCTTTACGACCGCCGGTCCGAGGCGATCGTGACCAGCCCGGTCCTCGAGATCGACGGCGCCTTGCAGGTGGAAGGCGGGGTCGCGGTCCGCGCGCGCGACGTGCGCGCGGTGCGCCTGCCGGACCTCCACACGAAGTCACGGGATTTCCATTGACCGGCTGGGGGCCGCCCGCGCCTCGTTCCGTTGACGAGCTTGGGTAGGATGAGGTCCGTGACCGCCGTCCTGCTCCTCGTCGCGCTCCTCGGTGGCACGCTGTTCACGTATCTCTTCGACGAGGACGCGCCGCTCACCGCGCGCCTGGCCGCGGGCGTCCCCGTCGGCCTGGCCACCCTGGGCCTCGCCGGGTTCGTGGCCGCTTCCCTCCTGGGCCTGGGGCCGGCCGCGCTCGTGGCGGCCGCCGCCGGGGCAGCGTGGCCCCTGCCCGTCTTCGCCTGGCGAGCCGAGCGCCGGATGCGCCTGCGCGCCGACCTCGCGGCGGCCGGCCGTGCCCTCGCCCGCCCGGACGCGGCGTCGCTGGCGCTCGCCGCCGGCTTCGTCCTCACCGCGGCGCTGGTCTGGCGCGTCTTCGACCGCGCCATGTTCATGACGCCCGCCGGCATCCTCACCGGGGACGACCACAACCTCGGCGACCTCGCCTTCCACCTCGGCATCGTCACGAGCTTCGCGGACGGCGCCAACTACCCACCGCAGCACCCGGAGCTCTCCGGCACGCGCCTGACGTACCCGTTCCTGGTGGACATGCTCTCGGCCCTGCTCCTGCGCGCCGGCGCCCGCCTGCCGGCCGCGTTCTTCTGGCCGAACGTGCTCCTGGCCGTGGCCCTCGCCGTCCTGCTCTACCACTGGTCACGGCTTCTCACCCGCGACCGTCTCGCGGCGGCGCTGACCCCCGTGCTGGTCCTCCTCAGCGGCGGGCTGGGATGGGTGCTGCTCGTCGGCGAGCTGGCGTCGGGCGAAGGGTGGGACCTCGCGCACGTCCTCCGGCGCGACTACACGATCGAGGGCGACGGTCCGCTGCGCTGGGGCAACGCGCTCACCACGCTGCTCATCCCGCAGCGCTCGCTGCTCCTGGGCCTGCCGCTCTTCCTCACCGTCGCGTCGGGGTGGTGGCGGGCGGTGGCCACGGAGCCGGACGACCGCCGCCGCCTGCGGCTGATGGCCGGCGCCGGCATCGTGGCGGGGCTCCTGCCGCTGAGCCACGCCCACAGCTTCGCGCTCGCGCTCGCGCTGGGCGGTGCCCTCGCGCTCCTCTTCCCGCGCGGCCGCGCCTGGGCCGCGTTCTTCCTCCCCGCCCTCGCCATCGCCGCGCCGCAGCTCGTCTGGAGCGCGCACGGCAGCGCCCTGCAGACGCGCGCGTTCTTCGGCTGGCACTTCGGCTGGGACCGCGGAGAGAGCAACGCGGTCTGGTTCTGGCTCTACAACACCGGGCTCTTCATCCCGCTGCTGCTCGTGGCGCTCGCCCTGCGCCGCCGCCTGCTGCCTTCCCCGCTGCCGCGGTTCTACCTGCCCTTCACGCTGTGCTTCGTGGCGCCGAACCTGCTGCGGCTGTCGCCCTGGATCTGGGACAACGTCAAGTTCCTCTTCTACTGGTACGTCGCCTCGGCGCCGCTGGTGGCGCTGGCGCTCTCCCGCATGGCCCGCGGCCCGTGGCCGGCGCGCACGGCCGCGACGGTGTTGCTCCTGGCCCTCGTCCTGGCCGGGGCCCTCGACGTGTCGCGCGTGGCGAGCGGCCGCATCGCCCACGTCCTGTTCGACGACGAGGCGGTCGCCTTCGGCCAAGACGTCGCCCGTGCGACGCCGCCGGGATCGGTCATCGCCGCCCGGCCCACCCACGACTCTCCCGTGCTGCTCTCCGGCCGGCCGAGCCTGCTCGGCTATACCGGCCATATCTGGTCCCAGGGTCTCGACGCCGGAGACCGCGAGCAGGATCTGGAGAACTTGTATGCAGGCACGCTCGACCCCGCCGTCCTGAGGGATCGGTATGGCGTGGGCTATGTGGTTCTCGAGCCGTCGGATGACGACCCGGGCGGCGACGATGCCGCCTCTTGGCGTCGAGCGGCGCCCCTGGTCGAGCAGGGGCGCTACCGCCTGCTGCGAGTGCCCGAAGGTGAAGTAATACTTGAACCGGATTAAGATACGCCCCACCCGGGGGGCCAGCGCATGATCTGTCCCGAGTGTTTCCACGACCTGCCGGATGGGTCGCACACGTGCCGGCACTGCGGCACGGTCTTCGCGGAGTGGGGCGACGATCCCGGCGAATCCAGGCCACCGTCCAAGGGCGGCGGAAAGGCCCGTGGCGGGAAGCCGGCCGGCCGCGCGGTCCCGGCTCCGCGCCGCGGCGGCTTCCGCCGCCGGCTGGTCTGGTTGACGGTGCTGGCTCTGGTCGGGACGCTGGGCTTCCTCGTGCTCGAGCCGCCGCTGCGGACGGTGCTGCGCCCCGGCACCGTCGTGTTCGTCTCGCACCGCGACGGCAACCCCGAGGTGTACCTCATGCGGTCGAGCGGTCTCGAGCCCCGGCGCCTGACCAGCGACCCGGCCCCCGACTACAGCCCGGCGGTGTCGCGAGACGGGCGGTACGTCGCGTTCGTCTCCGAGCGTGACGGCAACCCGAACGTCTACGTCGTCGGGACGGATGGGACAGGCCTCCGCCGCCTGAGCGAATACGAGACGCCCGACCTGGCGCCGGTCTGGTCGCCGGCCGGCGATCGGCTCGCCTTCGTCACCGCGGGCGCGGACGGCGCGGGCGACATCGCGGTGGCGCGGGCGGACGGACAGGGCGTCGTGAACCTCACCAGCCATCCCGCGCACGACCACTCGCCGGCCTGGTCGCCCGGCGGCACGCAGCTGGCGTTCGTCTCGGACCGGGACGGCAGCCCGGCCCTGTACGCGATGTTCTCCGACGGCGGCGAGCTTGTCCGCCTGACCAGCCACTCCGGCGCGGACAGTTCCCCGGCGTGGTCGCCCGACGGGAGGCGTCTCGCCTTCTCGTGGAACGGCGACGTGTACGCGATGGACGCGGACGGCGGAGCGCCGCAGCGGCTCACCGACCGCACGCGCGCCGCGGCCGGGGCGACCGGCGCCTACGAATCGCCGGCCTGGTCTCCCGACGGGAGCCGCATCGCGGCCACGTGGGTGGACCGCCCCGGCGGGCGCCCTTCCGAGCTGGTGGTCCTGACCTCGGACGGGTCCTCGCTCGAGACGCTCGGGCCGGCGGAGCCCTTCTCGGCCGTGTGGATGGCCGACTCCGGCAGCATCGCCTTCGTGGCGACGCCGCGGGCCGGACGGCGGTGGTTCAAGGCGCGCCCCTACTCGGGCGCCAAGCAGGTGTGCCTCCGGCGCGTCGGCGGCGATCGGCGCTGGGTGCGCGTGCGTGACGGCGCGCGCGCCCTCGCCTTGTCGGCGCTGGGCGGGCCGGGCGGCGTGGACGCATCGCTCGAGATCCTGACCGAGCTCGGCGGCGAGGACCCCGACTGGACGCCGGGTGGCAGCGAACGGCTGCCCCGGTTCTGGGAGCAGGTTTCCTGGGAGGGCGCATGAGAACGACCGCGTGGCGTGTCGTGGTGGCGGCGCCGGTGACGGTGCTCGCGCTGGGACTGGGAACGCTGGGATCCGGGTGCCGGTCGGCCGCCCGGCCCGTGCCGCAGGCGGCGGGGCCGGCGCGGACGGACCCGCTGGCCGGCTGGGTGGGGAAGACGGGCCTCTTGCGGCACCGCGGGGACAAGGGCAAGTGGAGCGTGAAACGCGAGGAGGTGCGCTCGGTCTCGGGGACCTGCGACGTGGCGGTGGAGGTGCGGCAGGCCCGGTTCGACCGCGGCACCGCGGTGCTGACCCTGGACATGATCGGCCGTCCGCGGCTGGCCGGCCGCGGCGCGCGCCAGGAGCGCTGCGGCGACGACCAGGCGCAGATCGTGGTGTCGGTGTCGGGCTTCGAGCCGGCGGCCTCCACGGCGGATCTCGAGGCCGGCCTGGCCGACGTCCTCCAGACGCCCGAGGCGTACCTGCGCGCGTATTCGGTCGCGTACGAGCTGCCACCGCCCCCGAAGGAGGAGTCCCCCAAGGCCGAGGCCTCCAAGGCGGAGTCCCAGGCCTACCGGATCGCGGCCCTGAAGAGGGACGTCCCCGTGGCCGAGCATCACCTCACGCAGAAGGTGGTGAAGGTGCTCTGGGTGGACCCCATCGTGCGCGACCCCTCGGGCCGGGTGAGCCACGAGGCGGAGGTGCAGGTGAACGCGGTGGTGGGGTGGGACGGTCGCATTCACCACCCGAAGATGGCGACACCGCTCAGCGAGGACCACGAGCGGCGCGTCCTGCGCGTGCTGCCCCTGTGGCGGTTCCAGCCCGCGCGGAGGGGCGCCGACCCGGCGGCGTCGCAGGTCCTCGAGCGCATGGTGTTCAGGATCTACTAGAGTAGGGTCCATGGCCACAGCGAGAAGGCCCCGCGCGCGGGCGCGGAGCGCCGGCCGGCGCGCGGTCGCGGCGCCGGACCTGCCGGACCTCTCGCCTTCCCGGTACATCGCGCGCATCAGCCGGCTGACCGGGGAGGAGATCCCCGGTCCCGTCGATCCCGACGAGCTGCTCGTCCACGCCCACCGTGACAAGCACCCCCTGGAGGTGGCGGCGCAGTTCATGGCCAGCCGCGTGCTCGCCGTCACCGGCAACGAAGCCCGCGTCGGCGACATCCTGCGGCGCGTGAACGGGCTCGGCGGGAAACTGGCGGAGATGGCCGGGCTCGCCACCGGCGAGGAGTGGGTGGAGCGCACGGCCCGGCGGCTGCTCGGCGTGCGGCACCGCACCGCCTTCTTCAAGTTCCGCGAGCCGACGCACCTCTCGGAGAAGGAGCTGCGCGCGCGGATCGAGCGGCTGCAGAAGGACGCGGCCGCGGCCTTGCGCGCGCGCGGGCGCCGCCCGCGGCTGCACGTGCTCCTCACCGGAGGCACCGGCTTCCTGGGCAAGGAGATCCTGTCGCAGGCCGCCGACGACCACCGCATCGAGAAGATCACCGCCGTCGTCCGGCCCGAGACCCTCCGCGACCCGAAGACGAAGGAGGTGCTGAGGGTCCTCTCGCCCGCCCAGCGCGGCGTGCTGCTGCTCCAGCGCCTGCACATCAAGGGCGCGCGCGCGCGCAAGTTCCGCTTCGTGGAGGGGGACATCGAGAAGCCGGGCCTCGGCCTCGATCCCGCCGAGGTGGAGACGCTGCGGCGGGAGCTCACGCACGTGATCCACTGCGCGGCCAGCGTCTCGTTCGACGACCCCTACGAGACGTCGTATCGCGCGAACGTGCTGGGCTGCCGCCACGCGCTCGCCTTCTCGCTGGGCGTCCAGCGCGCGGCGGGTTCGCCCTTCGTGAGCCACGTCGCCATCGAGACCTCCTACATCCACGGACGCAAGCGGCGCTCGATCGCGCAGGAGAGCGCGCTGGTCTTCCCGCGGCACTTCTACAACAACTTCTACGAGCTCACCAAGGCCATGGCCTCGATCGAGACCGACCGTCACCTCGTGGAGGAAGGCCTGCGCGTGGCGCAGCTCCTGCCTTCCATCGTGATCGGCGACTCGCGCACCGGCAACAACCGAGGCGACACCAAGGTCGTCAACGCGCCCATCAACGCCTTCGGCCGGGCGCGCGAGGCCGAGGTGAAGGCCGGGAGCGACGTGGTGGCGCGGGCCAAGGCCAGGGCCATCTCGCTCCTGGCCTCCGGTTTCCCGGGCGATCCCACCGCCGAGCTGAACCTGGTACCCGTCGACCGCGTGGCCGCCGGCATCCTGGCCGCGCTCACGGTGCCCGAGGCCATCGGCAACCGCATCCACCTCGCGACCGACAACCGGATACGATCGGAGGAGATGATCCGGATCACCCGCGAGGAGCTGGGCGTGCGCGTGCGCCTCACCGATCCGACCCTCCATCGCACGTTGACCCTGCCCCTGGCCAAGGCGGTCCTCACCCGTCTCCACGAGCCGCGGCTGGCCGGGGCCATGGAGAAGCTGTCCAGCATCTTCGGCGGCTACAGCGAGTGGGGGCAGCCCGTGCACGACGTGGGCAACGACGTGCGCCTGCTCGGCCTGCCCCTCCGGCGGCCCGACACCGTGCACGCCGTGCGCATGCTCTGCCGGCACAACAAATACGTGCAGGAGTTCGGCCGCGTGCGCGACCCGGACGAGGTGGCGCGGCGCGAGAGGGCGTGGGTCAAGGCGCTCGAGCAGATGGAGCGGCAGACCGGGCGGGAGGCCGGCGCCATCGGCGCGCGCGAGTTCGCCCCGCTTCTCTCCGCCCACGTCGAGCTGCCCGGCTTCCGGCCGCGTGCTTTGGCGCGCGCCCGCCGGGGCGAGGACGAAGCAGCGAGGACACCGCCATGACCACGAGGGACAAGACGATCTTCGACGAGCTCAAGGCCCGCGGCGAGGAGTTCTTCACCCGCATGAGCGGAGAGCTGATGTCGAACCCGAACTTCACGCGCGCCATGCAGGCGGCCTGGTGGGGCAAGGAGAAGGTCGACCAGGCCGTGGCCCAGGCCCTGCGTGGCATGCGCATCCCGACGCGCGACGAGTTCCACCGGGTCCTGCGCCGGCTGGAGGCGCTGGAGGCCGAGGTGGACCGCCTCAAGCTGGCGCAGCGTGGCCCGGCCCGCGCCTCCAACCGCGGCCCCGGCGGCGCGGCGGCGTCCGCGGCGCGGGCCAAGTCCGCCCGCCGGCCGCGCGCGCCGCGGAAGGGCGGCGGCACGACACCCGCGGAAGACTGACCATGCGCCTGGCGGTCACGGGCTGCGGGTCCTTCCTGGGTGGGCGGCTGCTGCCGCGCCTGATCGAGGCGCGCGGCGCCGAGGAGGTGGTGGCGATCGACGTCGGGCCGCCTCCCGCCGCCGCGCGCGCGCGCTGGCGAGAGGTGGACCTCACCGAGCCCGCGTCCGGCCAGCGCCTGCTCGACGTCTTCCGGGAGGAAGAGGTGGACGCGGTGGTCCATCTCGCCTTCTTCACCGGGCCGCGCAAGGACACGGCCCACGCGCACGAGCTGGAGTCGATCGGCACGCTGAACCTGCTCGCGGCCGCGGCGGCGGCCGGGGTCGGCCAGGTCGTCCTGCGCTCGTGGACCGCCGTGTACGGCGCGCGCGGGCAGAACCCGAACTACCTCACGGAGGAGATGCCGCTGCAGACCGCGCCGGGCCTGTCCTGGATGCGCGACAAGCTCGAGGCCGAGCAGCACGCCGCCGCCTTCGCCCGCCGCTACCCGGACCTGGCCATCACCGTCTTGCGCCTGGCCACCCTGTTCGGCCCCGGCGTGCGCACGTTCTACACGCGCCTGTTCGACCGGCGCCTGCTGCCGGTGCTGCTCGGGTACGACCCGCTGGTGCAGATGCTCCATCCCGACGACGCGGTGGCCGCCTTCGAGGCCGCGCTGGGGACGGGGCGCGCGGGGGCGTTCAACGTGGTGCCGTCCCGACCCATCCCGCTGCTGTCGGCCCTGCACCTGGCGGAGAAGGTCCCCGTGCCCGTCGCGCACCCGATCGCCTACGCGGCCGCGGAGGTCCTCTGGGCGGCCGGCGTGGGACATGCTCCCGCCGGGTTCGTGGACTACGTGCGGTTCCCGTTCGTGGCCGACGGCCGGAAGGCGCGGGAGGAGCTGGGCTTCGTGGCCAAGCACTCGAGCCGTGACGCGCTCCTGAGCTACCTGCGCTATCGGCATCCGCACCCGCGCGCGGCTTCGGGGGACCGGGCGGAAACGCCACCCCGTCCGGACCGGGTGGCCCGGGATTCGGCCGAGGCGGGCCCGTGAAGCCGCGAGGCACGGTCGTCCGCATGCGCCCGCGCGCCGTGGCCACCGCGGCCCCCGATACCGAGACGGAACGGCTCCACCAGCGCGTCGAGGAGCTCGAAGGCGCGCTGCGCGGGCAGGGACCGCTCTTCGCACTCCTGCGCCTGCTGCGCGCCGGCCGGCAGGGCGTCAACTGGGAGAACGTCGCCCGGCTCTGGGCGGCGCTGTACTTCTCGTGGCACTCCGAGGAGACGGACGAGTTCGGCTACGACCGCAAGTTCACGGAAACGGTCATGCCGATCTTCGAGTTCCTCTACACGGTGTGGTGGCGCGTGGAGGTCTCCGGCGTCGAGTCGGTGCCCGAGACGGGCCCCGGCCTCATCGTCGGCAACCATTCCGGCGTCCTCCCCTACGACGGCCTCATGATCCGTCTGGCCGTCCGGCACGAGCACCCCGCGCGGCGCGAGGCCCGGCTCCTCGCGCTCGACATGTTCGCGCTCCTGCCGTTCCTCGCGCCCCTCCTCCAGCGCACGGGCGCGGTGAGGGCGAGCCAGGAGAACGGCGAGCGCCTGCTGCGCCAGGGCGAGCTGGTCGGCGTCTTCCCGGAGGGCGTGAAGGGCGTGGGCAAGCCGTTCAAGAGCCGCTACCGGCTCGCGCGCTTCGGCCGCGGCGGCTTCGTGCGCCTGGCCCTGCGCACGGGGGCCGCGATCGTGCCCTGTGCGGTGGTGGGCGCGGAGGAGATCCACCCCAACCTGATGACCGCGAACTGGTTGGGCAGGCCGCTCGGCCTGCCCTACCTGCCGATCACGCCGACCTTTCCCCTCCTCGGCCCGCTCGGCTTCGTGCCGCTGCCCACGAAGTGGACGATCGACTTCGCGGAGCCCATCCCCGTCGCCGAGTACGGACCGGAGGGCGCCGACGACCCCATCCTCGTCAACCGCCTCTGCGAAGAGGTGCGCGGGGTCATCCAGCGGATGATCGACGGCCGCCTGGCGAGGCGGCGCTCGATCTGGTTCGGGTGACGCCGGCCGGCTCGGCCCGGGCCGAGTCGGGGGTGGCGTTGCTCGGGGTGAAGGCGTCGCCGGCTCACGGCACCAGCCGCAGCGTGTGCCGCGCTTCGCGCGCCACCGCCTCCGGCGTGAACGGCATCCGGCGCGACTCCACGCGCAGCCACGGCTCGAGCTGATCGCCGTAGTGCGGGCTGGCCACGTGGCCGGACTGGCCCATGAAGTTCACGAGGCGCGTGTTGTCCGGATCGGCCAGGTCGGCCACGAAGCGCATGGACGGGCCCTCGACGCCGCCGCCGGGCGCCAGGCCGAGCACGTTGGGCGTGGTCGTGGCGCCGCCCATCTCCGCCGCGGGCGGATCGAGCAGCCAGCCCATCCCGGGTACCGCGCGCGAGAGCGGGTGACGGATCTGCACGCGGTTGAGCGCGCCGTGGCGCCAGCGCTCGCGGTCGCGGCCGAGCGTGCGCGTCAGCTCGGCCACGCCGTCGGCCCAGACCGCGCGGAAGGTCGCGTCCCAGTCCACGTCGCCTGAAGGCAGCCAGGCGGCGGGCCGCTCGCGGACGATCCGATGCACCGCGGCCGGCCGGCGCCGCAGCGCCTCGGCCGAGGGAACGCCCTCGAGGCGCGGGCCGATGACGCGGTCGCCCAGGGCCCGGAGCGTGGCCACGGCCAGCGCGCCCGGGCGGCTCTCCGCGTCGAGCCGGCCGTCCCAGCCCGACAGCTCGCGCGCGGCGTCCTGCCAGAGAGAGTCGCCCGGGTGGCGCGCGGCCGCTTCCAGGAGCGCGCGAGCGAGGTCGCGGTGGGGGATCGAGAGCCGCTCGCCCTGCAGCCGCGCGATGTCGTCCGCCGTCCAGCCCGCGCGCGCTTCGAGGCCCTCGAAGATGGCCGCCGCGCGCCAGGGACCCACCCCGCCGCGCGTCACCCGATGCGGATACGCCGAGCCCACGAGGCGGTTGTTCGCGGTCACGAGGCGTCCCGACGGGGGATCCACCACGTGGGGCAGCTCCTCGAAGGCCACGTAGCCGAGCCAGTCGCCGTCGGCGGACGCGCCGGAGTAGGGTCGCGAGCCGTCACCCGCGCGCCGGACGGGCAACCGGCCCGCCGAGTACCACGCGATGCGGCCGTCCACGTCGGCGTAGACGAAGTTCTGCGCCGGGCCGGGAAACCGGCGCAGCGCCTCGCGGAAGTCGTCCCAGCTCTCGGCACGGTCCATGCGCAGGAACGCGTCGAACCCGCCGGTCTCGGTGTGCATCGTCCAGCGGAGCGAGTAGAGCCGGCCGCGGACCTCCACGATCGGCCCGCGCGTCGTGTGACGCACCTCGTGGTCCACGGTGCGCCAGGACCGCGAGAGCTGGCCCTCGCGCACGCGGATCGGCTCCGAGCGGACGGCGACCTTCTCCCAGCCCAGCGCGGTGCGGTAGTGGTCGGGCCGGCGCGGGTCGAACTGCTCGAGGTAGAGGTCGGCGCTGTCGTCTTGGACGTTCGTGCAGCCCCAGGCCACGCGCCGGTTGCGGCCGAGGATCACGCCCGGGACCCCGGGCATGGTCACCCCGGCGACCTCGAGGCCGGGAGCCGACAGGTGGACCGCCGTCCAGATCGAGGGCACGCCCAGCGCGAGGTGCGGGTCGTTGGCCAGGAGCGGCTTGCCCGTGGCGGTGTGCGCGCCGGAGATGACCCAGTTGTTGCTGCCGCGGGCGTGCTCGGCGGGCGTCACCGGGCTCGTGAGGAGCGGCGTGTCGTCGCCGAAGAGCACGCGGTCGTCGGCGAACCGGCTCGGGTAGAGCAGGTCCATCACCTCCGGCGGCAGGCGCGTGTCGAGCAGCGCGCGGCCGGCTTCCGCCTCCCAGCCCTGGGCGAGGTCGTGCGAGAGGAGCATGCCCACGGCGAGGGTGTCGACGGCCGTCCAGGGCCGCGGCTCGTAGCGCAGGAGGCGGAATTCCAGCGGCAGCGCGGCCTTCCGTTCGGTGATGTAGGCGTTGACCCCGGCGGCGTAGCTCTCGATCGCGGCGCGCGCCTCCCCGGAGAGCTGGGGCAGCTCCTGCCGCGCGGCCAGGCCGAGGCCGAGGGTGCGCACCTCGCGATCCGCGCGCAGGAGCCCGTCGCCGAACGCCTCGGCCAGCTCGCCCAGGGCGCGCCGGCGCAGCACGTCCATGTGCCAGAGCCGGTCCTGCGCCGTCACGTATCCTTGCGCGCGGAGCGCATCCGCGATCGAACCCGCCTGCAGGTGGGGGACGCCAAGGCCGTCCCGCCGGACCGTCACCGTGGCCGCCAGCCCGGGCAGCCGCTCCTCGCCGTCGACCCGCGGGAGGGCCCGCCGCGTCCACACGAGCCAGGTTCCCACGAGCGGCGAAGCGACCAGGGCCAGGGTGGCCAGGACCGCGACCGCCGATCGCAGCGCCCATCGTCCGCGGGGCGCGGGCATGACCGGTTCCGCCATGGCGGTGGCGCTCAAGTCCGCCTCGGCCGGCGGAGGCGTCCTTCCAGCCGGTCGAGCGAGACGGCCAGCTCGCGGCCGAGCGCGGAGCGGTAGGGGAGCGGACGGGGCGCATCGGGCAGGGAGGCCGGGTTGGCGACCTGTATGCCGTGCCGCGCGAACATGCGGGCGTAGCGCGCGCGGTGGCGGCGGAAGGCCTCGCGCGCGGAGCGGTAGCCGTATTCGGCGACGACGCGCCGTGCGCCGTAGCGCATGATGTTGTAGCGGAACATGCGCAGGTCGTCGCGCGTGGGCTGGAGCACCAGCACGTCCACCCCGGGGTGCTCCAGGCGGTAGCGCTCGAGACCGTATTCCATGCGGCCGTGGAGCATGATCCGCAGCGCCTGATCGAGGACCCAGTTCATGCCCTTGTCGCTCAGGTGGCCGGCGAAGGGCCCGTCGAGCACGTCGTTGCGGAGGGGCACGATCGGGTTGACGCAGACGACCAGGTTCGCGCCCTTGCGGATGGCCAGGTTGATGTGCGCGGTCTTCTTGACGCCGCCGTCCACGTAGTCTCGTCCGTGGATGCGCACGGGGCGGTAGAGGCCGGGAAGCGCGGCGGAGGCCTGCACGGCCTGCGAGACGGGGACGTCGCGATGGCCGCGGTCTCCGAAGGCCACCGCCTCGCCGCGGTCGAGGTCCACGCCCACCAGGTACAGCGCGCGCGGCAGCGCGGCGAAGGAGTCGGCCAGGCCGCGCCGGCGCAGCGTGGCCGCCACGTATTCCTGCAGCCCGGAGCCGTCGAGCAGGCCGGCGGGGAGGGCCTGGAAGAGCGTGGAGGCGAGGTCGGAAAGGCCCGGAGGCCTTCCGGCCAGGGTCTCGCGCGCGACCTGCGCGAGGATCCGCGGGGCGCGCAGGGAACGGCGCGCGAACTCCGACGCGCCCAGGCGGAAGAGCAGCCCGTCGTCCCAGCCCGCCCCGGGGTCGGGCGCGGAGACGGCGTCGTACATCTCGACCGGGGAGACTCCGGCCGCGAGCAGGGAGGCCACGAAGGCCCCGCCGCTCACGCCCACGTACAGGTCGAAGTCGAGGACGCTCACGTCGAGCATGTCCTCGAGCGCCCGCAGGCAGCCGATCTCGTAGATGGCGCCGGTGATGCCTCCACCGGCGCACACGAGGGCCGTCCGTCCGGTGCGCCGGCGGCGCCTGCGTCCGCGCGCCTTGGCCACGCCCACCTCCTGCGAGAGCCGGGTCAGTCTATGCGAGCGGCTCCGGAGCGGAAAGACCCGGTGCGGGCTAGCGGCGACGTGACGGCCGGAGAGCGTCCACCTTCTTCGAGAGCTCCTCGACCTTGCGCGTCAGCCGCCCGATGTCCTGGCGGCTCGGGATGTTGAGGGCGCCCAGCGCGCGCTCCACCCCGCCTTCCGCGGACCGGCCCAGGGCCCGTCCCTCCTTCACGACCCGGGCCTGGAGAACGCCCAGCCGCGCGTCGAGGCCTCGCGCCGCCTTCCGGCGCTCCTTCTCGAGCCGCTTGCCCAGGTCGCGCAACGCGGCCGACGCGTCGCGCCCCGTCAGGTGCTTCTCCTTCATCAAGGCCTTGACCTGCTTGCCGACCTGCGTCTCGGCCGCGGAGAGGGCCGCGAGGGCGGCCTGCCAGCGGTCGCGGAAGAGGGCGGCCGCCGCGCTGCCGGTGGCCTCTGTGGCTTCACGCGCCGCCTTGCGGGCGCGCGTCCCCTCCCGGGCCGCGGTTTTCCTGTCGCTTTTCGCCATGACGTCCTCCTTGTCTTCTCGCCGGTCCAACCCACGAGCCAGGCGCCGAGCGCGGCGATCGCCGGGTGGCCGGACGCCTGCGCCTCCAACTGCTTCACGAGCGCGCCCACGCGCGCCTGGAGCCCGCGCTGCGCGTCGGCCACCCCGCGCTGCAGCGCCTCCGCGATCTCCTGCCGCAAGGCCACCGCCTCTTCCAGGGTAAGGCGATCCACCACCCGCCGCGCGATCCGTTCCGCGTCGTGCCCGGCGCGGGCCGCCGCCTGCGCCGGCGGCCATTGCGCGGCCGCCGAGGCCGTGTCCGCTCCCAGGCGGATGAGGGAGGCCAGGACCTGCCGCGGGATGCGCGCGGTGCGCTCGCGCACGCCCTCCAGGATGACCTGGGCCAGCACCACCGCGGTGAGGTCCTCGCCCGTGGCCTGGTCCACGACCTCCACGTCGTGTCCCGAAGCCACCAGACGGCTCAGACCGTCCAGGGTGACGTAGCGGCGGGCCTGCGTGTCGTAGAGCTTGCGGTTGCCGTAGCGCCGCACCACCCGCACCCCGCGCGCCTGCTGCACGCCCCTAATCTAACGCGATGCGTCATGAATGTCAATGGCTCATAACGCATCGCGTCAAGGGGAGGAGCGCCCGGGGGGGCGGGGCTGGACTACGGGCGGCGGGCGTCCAGGAGCTGGAAGCTGCGGTCGGACCAGGAGTCGCGGGGACGGCGCCGGCTGCGCGCGATGAAGGCCGCGCCCAGGGCGCCGCCCAGGACGAGGGCCACGAGGGCGCAGATGCCGGCCAGGCCGAGCGAGTAGAGGACCACGCCCACGAGGTCGAAGACCGGCTTCTCGACCTTGACCCAGGTCACGGCGGGGGTGGCGAGCAGGGCGAAGGCGGTGGCGGGCGTCACTTCCGGGTCTCCCTGCCGCCCACTGTAGAGCCGCCCGCCGGCCCGGTCAACTGCCGCATCTGCGTGCGGTTGAGCGTCTCGAGGTAGGCGCGCACGCCCTCGCACAGGCTCCAGGCCACGCGCTCGCGGTGCTCGGACCGGCCCAGCATCCGCTCCTCCTCGGGGTGGCTCACGAAGGCGATCTCGGCCAGGATGCTCGGCATGTTCGCGCCGATCAGGACGTAGAAGGGCGCGGTGCGCACCCCGCGGTCCTGCAGGCTGGGGTAGTGGGGCTTGATGTTGGCCACCATGGCCTCCTGCACGCTGGAGGCGAAGTCGCGGCTCTCGTCGAGCTTGCTGTTGAGGGCGATGGCCTTCACCAGGTTCTGCAGGTCCTTCATGGTGGCGGCGGAGATCGCGTTCTCGCGCGCGGCCACCGCCTCGGCGTGGGGATCGGCGGCGAAGCTCAGGAAGTAGGTCTCCACGCCGCGGGGGCGGGGGCTCCGGCTGGCGTTGGCGTGGATGGAGAGGAACAGGTCCGCGCCCTTCGAGTTGGCGATGGCCGTGCGCTCCTCGAGGGGCACGAACACGTCCGTGCTGCGCGTCAGGATCACCTCGGCGCCCAGCCGCGCGCGCACGAGCCTGGCCAGGCGCAGGGCCACGTCCAGGACCACGTCCTTCTCCTGCAGGCCGCGTGGGCCGATGGTGCCGGGATCGTGGCCGCCGTGCCCGGCGTCGATGACGATGGTGCGGGCGCTGAGCCCGAGCTGGCGGGCCAGGCTGTAGCTGCCGGCGCGGTTGGCCTGCGCGGGAAGGGGGGGGGCCGGGGCGGGCGTGGGGGTGGTGGCGTGCACGTCCGGCGCCGCCACGCCCGGCGCGGGCCGCGCGGGGGGGCGCACGCCGGGCGTGTCGGGAGCGGCGGCGGCCGCGGGTGCGTCCGCGGAAGCCATCTGCGGGGAGAGGTCGCCGCGCACGTCGATCACCACGCGCGTGGGATTGTCGAGGTAGAAGACGGAGTGGTCGCGGACCTCCTTGAAGTCGAGGACGATGCGTACGACGTCGTCGCGGTTCTGGGCGATGCGGATCTGCCGGAGCAGACCGTCGCCGACGGGGAAGCTCCGGTCGGTCAGGTTGGGGTGCAGGCGCGTGCGCTGCAGATCCACCCAGAGGCGCTCGGGCTGCGAGATGCGGTCGTAGCGCAGGGCCACCTGGCGCTCCACGTCGAGCACCACGCGCGTGGACGACTTGCCGCTCCAGAACCGCACGTTGAAGACGCGGGCCAGCCCCGGGGGAGGCGTCCCGGGCAGCGACGCGGCCTGGGCGGGGGTGCGCTTGCGGAGCTGCGCCTTCACCTCCGCCGCGCGCGCGGAGCCGGGGAAGGCCTCGAGGTACTTGCGCCCGGCCTCCGCGATGCGGCGGCGGTCGCCCGAACGCTGCGCGATCTCGAACACGCGGAAAAGGGCCTGGTCGCCGTGGCGGCTGCTCGGGTACTCCGAGACGATGGCGCGGTAGGCGGCCACCGCGTCCTCGGCGTAGATCGGGGCGAAGCGCTGGGCCATCTGGCGATAGAGATCGCCGATGCCCAGGAGCGCGTCGTCGCAGTAGGCGCTCTGGGGATAGCGGGCGACCACGCGGCGGTAGCGCAGGATGACCGCCTCCCAGTCCGCGACCCGGGCCAGGCGCCGGGGCGAGTTGCGCAGGGTGGCGCGCGCGGCCAGCGCCTCCTGGTAGAGCGCGCGGTCGGGCCGCGCCGCGCTCGCGCTCGCCGCGTTGGGGTTCGAGGCCTTGCGCACGGCCGGCTTCTTCGCGGCGGCCGCATGGCCCGGCGCGGCCGTGGCCAGCGCCGCCAGCAGGCCCAGGGCCAACCCCGCCCGGGGCCCCCACGCGCGGACTCCGCCGGATCCCTTCTTCACCTGGGCCAGCTGTCCACCGTCTCGTAATAGTCCGCGGGGACCAGGATCTCGCGGGGCTTGGAGCCGTCCGCCGCTCCGATGATGCCCTCGCGCTCCATGATGTCCACCAGCCGGCCGGCGCGGGAGAAGCCGATGCGGAACCGGCGCTGCAACATGCTCGTCGAGGCCTGGCCGCTCTGGACCACGAAACGGACCGCCTCGTCGAACAGCTCGTCGCGGTCGTCCACCTCCGCGGCCTCCGCCGCGCGCTCCGGCTTGCCCACGCTGTCGTCGTACGCCGGCCGGCCGGTCTGCCGGAGGTGGCTGGTGAGCCGCGCGATCTCCTTCTCGCTCACGAAGGCGCCGTGGATGCGCAGCAGGCGCGCGCTGCCCGGGGGCAGGAACAGCATGTCCCCCTTGCCCAGCAGGTGCTCCGCCCCGATCGAGTCCAGGATGGTGCGGCTGTCCACGCGCGCGGCCACCCGGAAGGAGATGCGCGAGGGGAAGTTGGCCTTGATGAGGCCGGTGAGCACGTCCACCGACGGGCGCTGGGTGGCCAGGATGAGGTGGATGCCCACGGCGCGGGCCATCTGGGCCAGGCGCGTGATCTGCTCCTCCACGTCGTGCGAGGAGACCATCATCAGGTCCGCCAGCTCGTCGATGACGATCACGATGTAGTGCAGGGGAGAGAGCTCCTCGTCCGCGGCCACCGCCGCCGCGCTCCGCTCCGAGCGGATGATGTTGTTGTACTGCTCGATGTTCCGCACGCCCTCCGAGGCGAGCTTGCGGATGCGCTTCTCCATCTCCGCCACCGCCCACTTGAGCACGTTGGCCGCGATCTTGGCGTCCGTGACCACCGGGGTGAGCAGGTGGGGGATGTCCTCGTAGACCCCCAGCTCCAGCCGCTTGGGGTCGATGAGGATGACCCGCACCTCTTCCGGGGTGGCCTTGCAGAGGATGCTCGCGATCATGCAGTTGAGGCCCACGCTCTTGCCGGTGCCGGTGGCGCCCGCGATGAGGAGGTGCGGCATGCTGGTCAGGTCGGTCACGTAGGTGTCGCCGCTCACCGTCTTGCCCAGCGCGAGGGTGAGGCGCGAGGGCGCCTTGCGGAAGAGGTCCGACTCCACGATCTCGCGCAGCGAGATGGTCTCGCGCACGTCGTTGGGGATCTCGATGCCCACGGTCCCGCGCCCGCTCATGCGGTCGATGCGGATCGACTCGGCCTCCAGCGCGAGCGCCAGGTCGTCGGCCAGCCCCACGATCTTCGAGTACTTGATGCCGGCGTCCGGCTTGAACTCGTAGGTGGTGACCACGGGCCCGGGGTGGATCTCGACCACGTTGCCGAGCACGCCGAACTCGCCGGACTTGGCCTGCAGAGTGCGCGCCTTCTCGTAGAGCCGCTCCTTGTCCATGCCGCCGTCCGAGGGGATCTCGTCGAGCAGTGTGGTCGGGGGCAGCGTGTAATGGCCGCGGGCGGCGGTCGCCGCGCCCGCGCGCGGCCGGGTGCCCGGCTCGTCCTCCTCCTCGACCTGCACGAGGCCGGGGAGCGGCGTGGCGGCGAAGGGCAGCGGGCGCTGGACGGCGGGCGGGACGGGGGCCGCCGGCCCGCCGCCCGTCTCCTCGTCCGGCCCCGGCCGCCCCTTGCGCACGCGGGGCACGCTCTGCGCCGCCGCCGGGTCGGCCGCCGTCTCCTTGTCGCGCTGCGTGTGCTTGCGGATCACCTCCCGGCGCTGCCGCTCCTTGCGCCGGGTCTCGCGGAAGTGCGCCCAGGCCGTGCGCAGCGCGCGCGCCCGCTCGGCGGCCAGGCGGCCCGCGACCGACAGCACCGTCGCGAACGAGAACTGCGTGGCCAGGATCAGGGAGACGAACAGGCCGGTGGCCAGGACGATATACGCCCCGGGCCGGTTGAAGCTCGCGGTGAGGGCGGAGGCCAGGAGCACGCCCAGGGCGCCGCCCGCGCGCACCGGCTCGCCCTCGATCAGCACCGTGTTGAACGTCAGGCTCAGGAAGCCGGCGAGGGACAGGAGGAGGAGGGCCAGGCCCGAGGCCTTCGTGTACGGCGCCTCGAGCGGGCGGCACCAGAACAGCTTCCATCCCGTGATGCCCAGGACGAGCGGCAGCAGCAGGGCGGCCATCCCGAACAGCTGGGGCACCATCAGCTCGGCCAGGAACGCGCCGATGGGCCCGATGAAGTTGCGCGCGGCGCCGCTCGCCCCGGCTTTGAAGAAGGGGGCGGGATCGGACGGGTCGTAGGTGGCGAGGGCGATCAGCAGCATGAGGGCCAGGGCAAAGGACACGAGCCCCAGGAACTCCGCCGGCCGTGTCGAACGCGTCCTGCCGCCTGCCGCCATCTAGACCTCCATCAACACGGGAATGACCAGGGGCCGGCGCTGGGTGCGCTTGCGGAAGAGGCGGCGCAGCTCCTGGCGCACGCGCGCGCGCGAAACGTCCAGGTCGTAGCGCTCCGCGGGCGGCCGCGACTCCAGCGCCTGCACCACCGCGCGCGCCGCCTCCTGCAGGATCTCCGCGCCGCGCTCGCCCGAGTCCACGACGCCGCGGGCCACGATCTCCGGGGGCGCCTGCGCCAGGCCGGTCTGCTTGTCCACGACCACCACCGGCACCACCACGCCTTCCGACGACATGTGGCGGCGGTCGCGCACCACCAGCTCCTCGAGCTCCTCGGTGCCGGAGCGGTCGAGCAGCATGCGCCCGGCCTCCACGCGTGCCTCCTTGCGCGCGCCCCGGGCGGAGAAGGAGAGCACGTCGCCGTCCTCCGCCAGGAGGACGCGCTCGGCGGGGAGACCGGCCTGGGCGGCCAGGCGCGCGTGCTGCGCCAGCATGCGGTACTCGCCGTGGATCGGCACCAGGTAGCGCGGGCGCACGCGCGCGAGCAGCTCCACGAGGTCGTCCTGGCTGCCGTGGCCGGACACGTGCACGGCGGCCAGGCCCGGATGCACGACGTCGGCGCCGCGCCGGAGCAGGTTCCCGATCACGCGCGAGACGGCGCGCTCGTTCCCGGGGATGGGGCGGGCCGAGAGCACGACGGTGTCGCCGGGCCCGACCGCCACCAGCGGATGCTCGTCGATGCTCACCATGCTGAGCGCGGAGAACGGCTCGCCCTGGCTGCCGGCCACGAACAGCGCCAGCGAGTGGCCCGGGTACTGCGGGATGTGGTCGGGATGCAGCACGGAGGCGGCGGGGATGCGCAGGAGGCCCAGCTCGCGCGCCACGTCCGTGTTCTCGACCAGGCGCCGGCCCACGAAGGCGACCTGTCGGCCGGCTTCCAGGGCGGCCTCCGCCACGCGCTGCAGGCGGGGGATGGAGGTGGCGAAGCAGGACACGAGCACCTTGCCGGGCGTGCGCGCGAAGACCTCCCGGAACGCCGGCCGCACGTCCTCCTCGCTGCCGGTGCGCCCGCGCTGCTCGACGTTCGTGCTGTCGGAGAGCAGCGCGAGCACGCCCCGGTCGCCCCAGGCGGAGAGCGCCTCGAGATCGGTCCGCTCCTCGGGCGGGGCCTGCGCGTCGATCTTGAAGTCGCCGCTGGCCACCACCACGCCGGCGGGCGTCTCGATGGCGAGGGCCAGGCTGTCGAGGACGCTGTGCGCGACGCGTATGGGGTGGATGCGGAACGGTCCGGCCTCGACGGCCTCGCCCGGCGTGAGCAGCCGCAGGTCGGCGGCCACCCCGCGCTCGCCCAGGCGGCGCCGGAGGAAGCCGAGGGTCAGCCGGCTGCCGAACACGGGCGCCGGCGCGGCCGCCAGGGCGAAGGGGAGCGCGCCGATGTGGTCCTCGTGCCCGTGCGTGAGCGCGATGCCCCGCAACTGGCCGCGGCGTTGAGCGAGGTATTCGAAGTCGGGGACGATGCTGTCCACCCCCGGCGTGTCGGGCCCCGGGAACATGACGCCGGCGTCGACGAGCAGGAGGTTCTCCTCCCACTCGAGCACCATCGCGTTGAGGCCGAACTCGCCGAGTCCCCCGAGCGGGATCAGCCGCAGCGGCCGGTCATCCATCAGCGCATCCTCGTCGTCCGTCGTGTTCCGGCGGCATCTTTCAGGCGGTCCAGGGCCCGAGCCAGCTTGGCGAACTCCACAACCGATAGCGTCTCCGGTCGGCGGGAACCCTCGATATTGAGCAACCTCAAGTTTTCCTTGAGGTTAGCATAGCTATCTCGCAGGTTGTTTTCAAGGGTTCTTCGCCGCCGGCCAAACGCGGTCATCACCAGGCGCTCGAACGCCTCGAGGTCCGGCACTTCCGCGCGCGGGACCGGCAGGAAGCGAGCGCGCAGGACGGCGGACGAGACCCTGGGCGGCGGGTCGAAGGCCTCGGGGCCGAACCGCAGGGGCAGGTCCACCTCCGCCCACAGGCCGAAAAGGACGGAGAGGATCCCGTACTCCCTCGATCCCGGCGGCGAGGCGACGCGCCGCGCGACCTCTTCTTGCAGCATCACGTGCAGGTCCACGACCAGCGCGCGCAGGGAGAGGAAGCGGCGCAGCAGCGGGCTCGAGACGTAGTAGGGCAGGTTGCCGACCAGGCGCGAGCCCCGGGGAACGAGCGCCGCGAGGTCCACGCGCAGGGCGTCGCCGTGCACGACGGTGAGGTTGGCGGGCGCGCGCGCGCGCAGGCGCTCGGCCAGCGCGCCGTCGAGCTCCACGGCCACGACCGCGCCGGCCGCCGCCGCCAGGGGCAGGGTCAGGGCCCCGGCGCCGGCGCCGATCTCGAGGAAGGTGTCGGCTCTGCGCGGGGCGATCGTCTCGATCATCCTCTGGACCGACGCGGGTCGGAGGAAGTGCTGGCCGAGCCGGCGGGGCATCGGCCGAGCCTAGCAGGGTCGGAGGGAGCGCCGCGCGGCCGGTTCGAGCGCGGCCCGGCGTGCTAGCCTCGGGGTCACCCATGCCCGACAGCCTGCGCATCGCCTTCGCCGCGCCCGAGATGGCGCCCTACGTCAAGACGGGCGGGCTGGCCGACGTGTGCGGCGCCCTGCCCAAGGCCCTGGCACGGCTCGGCCACCGCGTCACCGTGTTCGTGCCGCGCTACGGAACGATCCCCTTCCCGCCCGGAGAGCTCGTCGCCTCGGTGCACGTCCCCGTCGACGCCGTGGCGCGCAGCGCCGGCTATTACCGGCGCGAGCACGCGCCGGGCGTGGAGGTCGTCTTCGTCGAGCATCCACCCTTCTTCGACCGGCCCGCGCCCTACGGGGAGAACAACCGCGACTACCCGGACAACGGGTCGCGCTTCGCGTTCTTCGCCCGCGCCTGCCTCGAGTACTACCGCGCGCGGGGGGAGCGGCCCGACGTGTTCCACGCGCACGACTGGCAGACGGGCCTCCTGCCCGTGTACCTCAAGGCCTTCTACTGGGACGACCCCGTCCTGCGCCGCACCCCGACCGTGATGACGATCCACAACCTCGCCTACCAGGGCAACTTCGGCCTCGACCTCCCGGGCACGCTCGGCCTGCCCGAGCACCTGGCCGGCACGGAGGGGCTGGAGTTCCACGGCTGGGCCAGCTTCCTCAAGGGCGGGATCGTCTTTGCCGAGATGGTCAGCACCGTCTCGCCGCAATACGCGCGGGAGATCCAGACGCCGGAGTTCGGCTACGGCATGGACGGGGTCCTCCGCTCCCGCGCGGACGAGCTCGTCGGCATCCTCAACGGCGTCGACTACGAAGAGTGGGATCCCGCGGTGGACCCGCACATCGCGCGGCGCTATTCCGCGCGCGCGCCGGCCGGGAAGGCCGCGTGCAAGGCCGACCTCCTGCGCGCGTACGGCCTGCCCGCCGCCCCCGACGTCCCCGTGGCCGGCGTCATCTCGCGCCTGGTGTCCGACAAGGGCCTGGACCTCGTGGTGGCGGCGGGAGACGAGCTGCTGCGCCGGCCGCTGCGGCTGGTGGTGCTGGGGACGGGTGAGGCCGCCGTGCAGGACGGCTTCGCCGCGCTGGCCGCGCGCGCGCCCGGACGCGTGGGCGTGCGCTTCACGTACGACGCCGCCCTCGCGCACAAGGTCGAGGCGGGGGCGGACCTGTTCCTCATGCCCTCGCGCACCGAGCCGTGCGGACTGACGCAGATGTACAGCCTGCGCTACGGCACGGTGCCGATCGTGCGGGCGACCGGCGGGCTCGTGGACACGGTCGAGGACTTCGATCCCGCGACGGGCGAGGGCACCGGCTTCCGGTTCGGTCCGCCGCACCCCGTGGCGCTCGTGGCCGCGGTCGACCGCGCGCTCGCCGCGTATCGCGACCGTCCCGCCTGGCGGCGCCTGATGCGGAACGGGATGTCGCGGGACTTCGGCTGGGAGCGGTCCGCCGGCCAATACGT
>DATKEG010000172.1:0-2856 GCA_035544515.1 Vicinamibacteria bacterium
GCCGGGTTGTCCCGGCCCCATCCGCGCCGCACCAGCTCGATGATGGCCTGGTACTCGCGCTCGCCGCCCGGATCCCCGCGCCGCGTCCAGCCGCGCGCATAGCCGCCGTAGAGCAGCAGCCGCGAGACGCGCTCGGGGTGCTTCGCCGCGTAGGCGACGCACACGGAAGCGCCCTGCGACACCCCGAGCAGCGCGAACGGCTCCGCGATGCGGGCCGCGTCCACCACGGCCTCGAGGTCTTCGACCCAGCGCGGGAAGGAGAGGTCGCCCACGTTGCGGTCGGTCATCCCGCAGCCGCGCTCGTCGTAGCGCACGTAGCGGAAGTTCTCGGCGAAGAAACGGATCCAGTGGCGCCAGACCGGGCTCTCCCACTCGTACTCGAGGTGGGTCAGCCAGTTCGCGGCCTTCACCAGGACGGGGCCGGCTCCCGCTTCCGCCCAGGCCACCTGCACCCCGTCCGCGGTGCGCAGGTAGCGGATCCGCTGGGCCGTCGTCCTCGCTCTGGCCATTCGCACCCCGGCCGGGACATTCGTCCCGGCATTCCGCACGGATTCTAGCTAAACCGGGACAGGAGTCCCATGGCGCCCGCGGTTCAGTAGCGCGATTCTCCCCGTATGAATCAGGGACACGCGACGCTCTCGCCGCCGGAGACGCCGCGGCCGGGCGACATCGAGATCGGAGAGCTCCGCCAGGTGGGGAGCCAGGTCGTGGAAGCGATCGCGGACTACCACGCTCGTCTCGATCGACGCCGCGTGCTCCCCGACGTCAGCCCGGACGAGGTCGCCGCGCGCTTTGCCGGCGAGCTCCCGGAGGCCGGAGAGTCGCCGGAGGCCCTCGTGGCCGACTGGCGGGAGCGCGTGGCGCCCCTCCTCACCGCCATCGGATCGCCCCGGCATTTCGCATACGTGAACGGCTCCGGGGCCATGATCGGCATGTTCGCGGAGGCGCTGGCCGCGTGCACCAACACCAACGCCGGCGCCTGGAAGCTGGGACCCGCGGCCACCGCGATCGAGCGGCAGTGCCTGCGTTGGATCGCGCGCTTCGTCGGCTTCCCCGAAGACGCCGGCGGCATCCTCGTCTCGGGCGGCACGATGGCCAACTTCACGGCGCTCCTCGCCGCGCTCCGCCACCTGGCGCCGTACGACTCGACCCCCGACGGGCTGCAGGACGCCGCGCGGCACGGGCGCTTCCTGGTGTACATGGCCGACCACGAGGGCCATGTCTCGGTCACGCGCGTCGCGGACATGCTGAACCTGGGGCGCAAGGCCGTGCGCCTCGTCCCCAGCCGGTCCGACTTCACCATGGACGTCTTTGCCCTCGACCGCATGCTGGCCGCGGACCGGGCTCGAGGCGACCTGCCGTTCTGCGTGGTGGCCCAGCTCGGGTCGGTGAACGTAGGGGCGGTGGAGCCCCTGGACGCCATGGCCGACGTCTGCGCCCGGCACGGCGTGTGGCTCCACGGGGACGGGGCGTGTGGGCTGCTCGCCGCCGGCCTTCCCGAGACCCGGGGCCTCTTCCGTGGGATCGAGCGTGCGGACTCGCTGTCCTTCGACGCCCACAAGTGGCTGGGGGTACCCAACGACTGCGGGGTCCTCCTCGTCCGGCGCCCCGAGCGCCTCCGCCGAGCGTTTTCCATCCGCGCCGCCTACCTCGACGCCGTCGATTCCGACCAGGGGCTCGACTATCTCGAATACGGTCCCCAGATGTCGCGCGCCTTCCGGGCCCTCAAGGTCTGGATGGTGCTGCGCTTCCTCGGCGCCAGCGGGCTGCGGGCCATGCTCGCGAAGAACCTCGGCCTCGCGCGCCGGCTCCACGAGCTGGTTCGCGACCATCCGGACTTCGAGGTGCTTCACGAGCCCACCCTGTACATCTACTGCTTCCGCTACGTCCCGTACGAGCTGGCCGACCAGCGCGAGGACCCAGCGGTCGCGGAGCGGATCGACCGGCTCAACGACGCCATTGCGGAGGCCATCCAGAGGAGCGGGCTCGCCCTGCTGATGACCACCCGCATCCGCGGCCGCGCGGCCCTGCGCATGTCGATCTGCTCGCAGCGCACGCTGGCCGAGGACGTAGACGTGACGTTCGAGGCCATCGCCACCGTGGGCCGCCAGCTGGCCTCGAAACTGCGGTTCGCGCCAAAGGAGGAATTGTCATGCTGAGACGGATCCTGTTCTTCGCCTACGGCCTCGCCAGCTACGCGATCTTCTTCGCCACGTTCCTGTACGCCATCGGCTTCATCGGGAACTTCGGTGTCCCCCGGACGCTGGACGGCGTCCCCACCGACCCGCTGGGGCTCGCGCTGGCCGTCAACGTGGGGCTACTGGGCCTGTTCGCGGTGCAGCACAGCGTGATGGCGCGCCAGTGGTTCAAGGACGCGTGGACGCGCGTCGTCCCGCCGCCGCTCGAGCGCTCGACCTACGTGCTGTTCTCGAGCCTCGCCCTCATCCTGATGTTCTGGCAGTGGCGCCCGCTGGGAGGCGAGGTCTGGTCCGTGGAGAATCCGGCGGCGCGGCTCGTGTTGTGGAGCCTCTTCGGCTTCGGCTGGGGGCTGGTGCTGGTCTCGACGTTCCTGATCAACCACTTCGACCTCTTCGGCCTGCGCCAGGTCTGGCTCCACCTGAAGGGCCAGCCCTACACGAGGCTGCGCTTCCGCACGCCGGGCCCGTATCGGCTGGTCCGGCATCCCCTTTACGTAGGCTGGTTCTTCGCCTTCTGGATGACCCCGACGATGTCGGTGTCCCACCTGCTGTTCGCGGTGGCCACCACCGCCTACATCCTGATCGCGATCCAGTTCGAGGAGCGCGACCTGGTGCGCGAACATGGCGCGTCCTACGAGGAGTACCGCCGCAGCGTGCC